>NZ_CP094494.1:2226677-2544773 GCF_022810765.1 Winogradskyella sp. MH6
TGATGAATTTATAAAAAATATGTTGCCACAACGTACTGAATCTGAAAAATCCCAAATAGCAAAAGAGTTTGTGAAGTTTAATGAACGTTGTATGATTAGGTTACTAGGAGATATGCGTTCTTACAACTATGTTATAGTACCTACTCACGATTTTGACCATGTGGTTTATAAAATAAGAGCCATAGATTTTGACCAACAGAGCTATGAAGGAAAATTAAAAATTTACAGACCTCAATTTTTTAAAGAAAACTACAAGATGGTAGAATTAGTACGAGATCGTATTCAGAAAGAATCTATAGACCAATACAAAATAGAAGAGCGATCTATTATTGCTAAGCGTATGATAAGTTACCAAAATAGAATTGATGAGTTATTAGATTGCATGGAAAACGATATAATTTCTATTCCAAAACATATAGACTTATTGAAAGAGGAAATTTATAACTACACAAATGATGTAGAGTTTAGACGCTGCCAAAATATGGGAGGTATATTAAAAAATGCCTTAGATTTCGTAAAGCGAAATTACCAAGGCATTAATATGAAAAATTTCTTTTAGTCTTTTTAGTTCCAGTTCTCGTCAAAATCTAGATTCTCGTAATCATCAATATCTAGATCATCATCAAACTCGTTAAAGGCATCATCATCTTCAGCTTCAAAAGATTTATCTGGTGCTTCGTCAGGAATTTGACCGTGAACAAACATTAGGTTAGGGTAATCTGTACCTTGGGCTTCGTCTACAATTTCAGCAAGCTCTACGTAAAATGTCCACATACTTAAGAAATCATAAACGTAGATTAGTTTTGGTGAAGCCTCGTGTACAACATCTTTGATAACCGTTGTACTCATCATTTTAACTTCATTACCAGCTTCACTCATGTCGAACATGGCAATTTCTTCACCTTGGTTCCATTCGTCATCGCTAATATAAAAAGAAGCCATTTCCATACCATCAAAGCCAAAAGATTGGGTAATGATGTTATGCAAATCTTCCATTGTGTCGGTTTCACGAATTTCTAAATCGCGAAACACATCGTCTTCTGTGTCGTTGTCTAATATGACTCTAAATCTGTAAATCATGGTGCAAATTTAAACTATTTACTAAAACGATGCAGTGTAAAAACCATACAACTCAATAAAATAAATGCAACAACCTGATGCAAAACACCTAACCAAACTGGCACAGCCAATAATAGCGTAAGTACACCCAGTAAAAACTGAATACCAACCACAAGCAGAAGACTGTTAACACCTTTAGTTTGCCATTTGGTAATGTCTTTTCGAGTGGCTTTGTACCAAATTGATAAAATGAAAATCACTACAACATATGCTAATGTTCTGTGTATAAATTGTACACCACTTTTTCCTTCAATAAAGTTGAGGTATTTTGGGTTATGTTCTGTGTAAACAGTTTCATGAATAAGTTTGCCTTCACTCATAAAAGGCCAGTGATTGTGTATCCAACCTGCATCTAACCCAGCTACAAAAGCACCATAAATAATCTGAATGATTAATACAACTAGACCTATTCTGATAAAATTTCTAAGTTTAGTGTCTATAGCTTTTTTATTAGGAAACATTAAATCTAATGCGACCCAAAATGTATAGGCAAAGGTTAAAAATGCAGTGGTTAAATGTGCAGCTAGCCTGTAATGACTTACGTCTGGTCTATCAACCAAACCACTTTTTACCATATACCAGCCAAGGAATCCTTGAAATCCTCCCATAAGGAGCAGAATAATGGATTTTTTTATGGTTGGTTTAGAAAGTTGTTTTCTAATTAAAAAATAAATAAACGGAATAATGAACACCAAACCAATAAAACGACCAATGACACGGTGGATCCATTCCCAAAAATAAATGTCTTTAAAATCTTCTAAAGTAAAGTGGTTGTTGAGTTTTTGGTATTCAGGATATTGCTTGTAAAGCTCAAAGGCTTCATTCCATTCAACCTCATTCATAGGTGGGATTGTTCCTGATATTAGCTTATAATTAGAAATGGAAAGACCAGAATGTGTAAGCCTGGTAATACCACCAACAACAACCATAATAAAAATTAAAATACAACCTGTAAGTAGCCAGTAGATTACGGCTTTATTATCTTTTTTCATTTTGTAAATTTTTCATAAAACAAAGGCTGTTTTTTATTCCTTTGTATTGTCCGTAGTTAGGAATTATAGCGTAAAAGTTCTTTTTATAAAATTCAACAGCTTCAATCTGTCTAATTCCTGTTTCTAGTATACATGAATCATAGTTTAATTCAGAAGCCCATTTTTCAAGTTCATTTAAAATTAATGAAGCTATGCCTTTTCCTCTGTTTTTCTCTAAAGTATACATGCGCTTTATTTCAACACTATTGTTCTCAAAATCTTTAAAAGCTCCACAGCCTACAGGTTTGTCTTCTGTATAAGCGATTACAACATGTTTAAGGTTTTCTATAGAGTTGTACTGATTGTAAAAGTCATGCTCATCTCCATCAGTAATCCTTAAATAGGCATCGAGTTGTTTAACCAGATCAACAAAATCTTTATTAGAAGAATCAGTTCTTTTTAACCTAATCATACCGCTACAGTAAGTCCTAATTTTTTTCCTTTTTCTATCATTAATTGATATGCAGCTTCATGTTCATTTGGTATATCACCTTCTAAAATGGCTTCTTTTATGGCTTCCTTTATAATTCCAATCTCTTTTGAAGGCTTTAAATTAAAAGCTTTCATTATTTCTTCGCCAGAAACTGGTGGTTGAAAATTACGCACACGATCACGTTCTTCAACTTCAACAATTTTATCTCTTACAAGTTTAAAGTTGTTATGATACTTCTTGAACTTTTTAGGATTTTTTGTTGTAATATCTGCTTCGCACAATGTCATTAAATCATCAACATGCTCACCAGCATCAAACACTAGTCGTCTCACGGCAGAATCAGTAACTTCAGTGGCTAAAACAATTGGACGAGAACTCATGAGTACCATTTTTTGAACAAATTTCATTTTGTCATTCAATGGCATTTTTAATCTTTTGAAAAGTTTGTAAACCATTTTAGAACCTACAAACTCATGGGCATGAAACGTCCAACCAACTTTTTTATGGAATTTTTTGGTTGGAGCTTTTCCAATATCGTGTAGAAGTGCAGCCCAGCGTAACCAAAGGTTGTCAGTAGTTTCACAAATATTGTCAACTACTTCTAAGGTGTGATAAAAATTATCTTTATGACGTTGGCCTTCAACTTCATCAATACCTTTAAGTGCTGTGAGTTCTGGAAGAATGTAATCTAAAAGTCCTGTTTTTTCTAGAAGTTTAAAACCAATTGACGGTTTATCACTTTCAAGAATTTTATTTAGTTCAGTTACAATACGCTCTTTGGTGATGATTTTTATACGCTCTTTATTATCTGCAATAGCTTTAAGTGACTGCTCTTCAATTTTGAAATTTAATTGCGTCGCAAAGCGAATAGCACGCATCATTCTAAGTGGGTCGTCACTATAGGTTATATTAGGATCTAGAGGTGTTCTTATAATACCTTTCTCCAAGTCTTCGATTCCATTAAATGGATCTAACAGTTCTCCAAAATTAGCTTTGTTGAGGCTTAATGCTAAAGCGTTAATCGTAAAGTCACGACGATTTTGATCATCTTGTAGAGTTCCGTTTTCAACAATGGGATTTCTACTATTTTCATGATAGCTTTCTTTCCGAGCACCTACAAATTCAACCTCAATGTCATCGTAGCGCAACATTGCTGTACCATAGGTTTTAAATATTTGAACCTTAGGATTTGTTTCTAGGTTTTTAGAAACTTGTTGTGCCAATTCAATACCACTACCAACAGCAACCACATCGATGTCTTTGGCATCTCCACGCTCTAAAAGATAATCGCGTACAAAGCCACCAATCACATAACAATCTAGCTGCAATTCTTCAGAAGATTGTGAAATGATTTTAAAAATTTGGTGTTTTAGAGCTTGTGTGTGAGTCATTGTAAAATCCTATAACATTAGGGTTTGCAAAGATAATACTTACAGCAGTCGTTTTAAAATGAAATAACCATTTATTATGTTTAAAACAATTGATATTTTTACAGTATAATTTTAGCTAATGAATTTCTTCAAGAGAAAATTTTATCAAATACTTTCCAAGTATCTTAAGAGCAAGACTGGTGCTAATTTGGCTTATATAAAAGCACAGTATTATTTAAAGAATGAAAAGCGATTAAATATAGATCAGCCGGAAGAGTTTATGGAAAAACTACAATGGTTGAAAATGAATGTTTACAATGAGAAGTATAAGGATTTTGTAGATAAGTATGAGGTTAGAGATTTTGTTAAAAACAAAGTTGGAAGTAAATATCTTGTCGATTTTATTGGTGTATATGATAATGTGGATGATATAGATTTTGAAGAATTGCCAAATCAATTTGCCCTCAAAGGGACTCATGGGTCTGGTTATAATGTTATTGTGGAAGATAAATCTAAAATAAATGGGGATGAAGTAAAAAAAACGCTAAAAAAATTTTTAGAACTTAATTATTACGACAAGTATAAAGAGCCTATTTATCGTACGATTAAACCTAGAATCCTAGCTGAGCATTACTTGGATCAAACTGATAGTGAAAATATTGTAGATTATAAGTTTTTCTGTATTCATGGTAAGCCAAAATACATTTGGACTAAAACATTCTATAATGGGAAATATAGAAATTGCTACTACGATTTAGAATGGAATAAGGTTAAGGGAGATTCTAATTCAAAAAATTTTTTAGATAAAGATTTACCAAAACCAAGTAACCTAGGAGAATTAATAGATATTGCTGAAAAGTTATCTAGCGAGTTTATATTTGTACGTGTAGACCTCTATTCTATAAATGGAAAACCTTATTTTGGAGAACTTACATTTTTTCCCTGGGCAGCTCTTAAACGTTTATCGGTAGAAAGATTAAATAAAGAACTAGGCAATTTAATACATTTACCTATTGAAGTTGATGCTTAGACAACTCATCATACATTTTCTTAGCAATAACTTTCTTGGTAAAGTTATCTAATAAATATTGGTATCCATTTTTGGTAAATTTATCTTGTAGGTTTTCGTCATGCATTAGTAAAGTTACTTTTTCTGCAAAATCTTTAGGATTGCCTGCCTTGGCTAAAAGACCGGTTTCGCCATCTACAATGACTTCAGAAATGCCACCAGCATCGGCAGCTACAATAGGAACTTTACAAGCATAAGATTCTAAAAGAACTCCTCCTGTAGGTTCATTATTTGAAGTGAATAAAAACAAATCAAATTCTGGTAAAATTTCAGGAACATCTCTTCTAAAGCCTGTAAAAATAATGTGCTCTGTTAGGCCTTTTTCTTCAACATAATCCTTTATGTCTTGCTCCATACTGCCTTTACCAACAAGTATATATTTGGCTTTAATAGCATTTTCTTTAACTAAAATTTCAACAGTGTCTACCCAAGTGTAGTGGTCTTTAAACCCTGTGAATTCGGCAATATTCCCAATTATTTTATAGTCTTTTGGAATGTTGAATTCTTCATGTAAAATTCCGGTGCCTTCTTGCTTTTTAAATTTATTTACATCAGTAACACTACCTATTACAGTTAATTTACTATGGTTTTTAACTGCAAATTTTAAAGATTCTACAACAGGTTGAGAGACACAAATAATTTTTTTTATGCCTTTGTAATTGTATTTCCACTTTCTGAAAAAATTGGTATCTACACGTTTTATTAGTGTTCTACAAAGTACTAGAGGTACTTTCATTCCGAATAAAAAATGTGCTAAAACCGCTATAGTATGCGCTTTACTGCTGTGAATGAAAATTACTGAAGCTTGTTTTTCTTGGGCTAACTTTTTAAATTCTTTTGCGTAAGATAAACTGTATTCAGATTTATATTCAAACGGAATTACTTGCATGCCTTTTTCGGTTGCAATACGTTCTACTTCAGAGCCTATAGGGCAAACAATCCATTGGTCTTCTACATAGCCTTCTGCTTTAAAAGCTTCGTATAAGTAGATGATTTTTTGTTCGTGACCACGCCAACCATTAGAGGCTGTAAATTGTATTAACCGCATTTAAATTGTTTTTAGCAAAGCAAAAGTAAGGTTTTTCAAGGTTACTTTATTTTATAGAGTCCCAAGGCTTTTTTAAACTTTTTACTGGCAAGAACATAATTAACGTAGAGCTTATTCTTTAGGCTTAATTTTCGCCATTTTTTATGCGGAATAATCTCTTTAGATATTTTTTCTTCAATAGTTTCAGATACGATAAACTGAGTTTTTATATTATCCCAATCTACATTGTCATAACCATCAAATTCATTGACTTTATTTTTTTCGTGTATTATAGACATCCAAAGACGTTTGTCTGAAATTTCAACACGTCTCGATTCTTTTTTCCACATATTATGGTCACTAAACCAAACGGTTTTTGGAGCTTCATTTTTTTCGATAAGACTTATAAAAGGATTAAAAATATGCTCTTTTTTACCTAGCATAATTTCAGGTGAAATTTGAAGCGAATAGCCTTTTAAAACATCAATAGCCATAAAATCTTGTGACTTAAATTGCTTTTGAATTGTATTGATGTAATCTTTATGAATACAGTCGTCATTGTCTATACGAGAGGTGATGATGTATGGAGTATCCTTACTATCTTCTTCAATATAATGTTTGATGGAAGAGTGAAAAGCGCCCATGCCATCAATATAAAAGGATTTAAAATGCGAATAAGGTTTTAGTAAAGTTTCTATTTCATCCTTAAAATCAGAATCTGTACTTGTATCAAAGAACAATAGCCATTCAAACTTAGTGTTACTTTGGCTAGCAACAGAAGGTAGACAGAAATTACTAAACAAGCCAATGCGATGTGTCATCCATTCACGTGTTAAAAGCGTTTCGTTATTTTTAGTTACTTCCCAATTTTTATTCTTGAGGTTAAAACGTGTAATGAGATAGTGTTTAAACATCTTCTTGCTGTTGTTTGATAGGCAAATTTAAAGAAATAATATTTCTACATCCTTAGTTTGCTAATTTGAAAGGCACGCTATAAATACCTACTTTTGCAAATCATTGTTAGATATGTTTTAACCTATGTCAGTAACCATTAAAATACACAAAAACTCAGCCTTGTCAAAAGACAGCTTAATGAAAGCTATTGAGAATTTTGACCATGAAGGAGAAATGATTGGTAATGGTTACCGAAACGTCATTAAAATTCTAACGATTGATGGGCAACGGTATAATATCAAGGAATTTAAGGTTCCTAATCTAGTCAATAAAATTGTCTATCGTTTTTTTAGAAAAAGTAAGGCAGAGCGATCATTTCTTTATGGTCAACGTTTATTGGACTTGGGAATTCTTACACCTTCACCTGAAGCTTATATAGAGTATAAATCGCTATTTATATTTGGAAAAAGTTACTATATAAGTAAACAATTAGAATACGATTTTACAATCCGAAAGCTTATTGATGAGCCAGAGTGTGATGACTACGATAATATTCTCAGGCAGTTTACACAGTTTACGTATAAGTTACACGAAAACGGTATTCATTTTTTAGATCATTCGCCAGGTAATACACTTATAAAAAAGACGAGTACTGGCTACGATTTTTATTTAGTAGACCTCAATCGTATGGAGTTTAAGACGTTAACCTATGATGAGCGTATGGCAAATTTTGCACGTTTATCTCCAAAAGATTATATGCTAGACATCATTAGTGATGAATATGCCAAATTGATAAACAAACCTCATGATGAAGTTAGAGAACGTATGTATTACTTTTCACAAAAGTTTTCGTCTGGCTTTAAAAAGAAAGAGGCTTTTAAAAAGAAATATTATTTCTGGCGAAAAAAGAAAAACTAAATTTTCTTTTTATATAGTTCACGCAGCTTAGAATACTTCAAAAAAGTAATATTTGCGGTTTGTACGCAGATGACAAACCCATTAAATCCATCTAAAAAACCAAGTCTTAAGAAATAAGACTTAAAAAAAGCCCAAGTTGGATTCCAGATAATTTTCCAAATAGGAGCAGTTTTACCTTTATCGAAATAAGCTTTAGCAGCGATGGTTGAGAAATGTTCGGTTTTTTTATTGAATTCAGAGTAGGTTTGGTAGGTCCAATGCAAAATATCTCCTTTTAAGTGACCACTTTTGGTATTGCTGTCTAAAAATTGAACATTGTCATGCGGATTAATACCTGTCCATTCTGCTTTGGTTTTGTCAAAAACACGCATTTTTTTATTAGGATACCAATCACTATGCTTTATCCATTGTCCGCAAAAATTATTATAACGGTTGGCATAATATCCATCAAAAACCCAGTTGTTTTTTAGTTTAATAATAGATTTTTGAAGTTCTTCAGAAAGCGCTTCATCACCATCAAGAGAAACAATATGGTTGTAAGAAGCTTGTTGTAAAGCAAAGTTTTTCTGTTCTATATAGCCGAGAAATTTTTGCTCAATAAACGTAGCATTAAATTTTTGGCAAATTGCTTTAGTGTTATCAGTAGAATAAGAATCTACAACCACAATCTCATCAACCACATTTACTAAGGATTGTAGACAACGCTCTATGTTTCGTTCTTCATTAAAGGTAATAATAACACCAGATAGTTTTAGCATACTTGTAATTTCAGTGTTGTAAAAATAGTATTTTTGTGCTTATGCAATCACGACCTAAAGCTTCGGTTATTATAAGTACATACAATCAACCACAATGGTTAGCGTTGGTGCTGCATAGCTATAACATTCAGACCGAATCTAATTTCGAGTTGATTATTGCAGATGATGGTTCAGACGATAGAACAAAAGCTGTGATTGATGCGTTTAAAACCTATTCAAAATTAAATGTCTTACACGTTTGGCAAAAGGATGAAGGGTTTCAAAAAACAAAAATTCTGAATAAAGCTATCGTTGCTTCACATTCAGAATACCTCATATTTACAGACGGAGATTGCATTGCAAGAGAAGACTTTGTGGAAACACATTTAAAGTTAAAACGACCTCATTGTGCGCTTTCTGGAGGTTATTTTAAGTTGTCTGAAACCGTATCTCAAAGCATTACAAAAGATGTTATTGACACTCAAAAATGTTTTGATAAGCAATGGCTTTTAGTTAAAGGTCAGTCCAAAACGTTTAAGTTAAATAAGCTGACTAAATCTAAGGTGAAAGCAAACCTCTTAAATACATTAACACCAACCAAAGCTACTTTTGATGGGATGAATGTTTCCTGTTTTAAAAGCGATATTTTAGCTGTAAATGGTTTTGATGAACGTATGCAATATGGAGGAGAAGATAGAGAAGTAGGTGAACGTATGATGAATAACGGCATCAAATTTCTACAAGTAAGGTATAGTACGATTTGCGTACATTTGCATCATCAAAGACCTTATAAAAACGAAGAAGCAGAAAAGTTAAACCTGAAAATTCGTAAGGAAACAAAAAAAAATAAAACAACATATACCAAGTTTGGTATCAAGACATAAATTATGGCATTACCTAAAATTACAGTCATTATTGCCACATATAATAAAACAGATTGGTTAGAAAAAGTATTGTACGGTTATAGTGTGCAAACTTATAAAGACTTTGATATTATCATTGCAGATGATGGTTCTACAGAAGAAACCAAAGAATTGATAGATAGGTTTAAACAAGATTATCCTGTAGAAATTACACATGCTTGGCATGAAGACAAAGGGTACAGACGCCAAAAAATATTAAACGAAGCCATAGTAATGGCAAAGCACGATTATATCTTATTTACAGATGGAGATTGTATTCCGCGTGAAGATTTTGTAGAAACACATGCAAAACATGCCGAAAAAGGCTACTTTTTATCTGGTGGTTACTGCAAACTACCAATGGATATTAGCGAAACGATAGCTGAAGATGATATAAAATCTAAACGTTGTTTTGAAGTAAAATGGCTAAAAGATCAAGGCGAACTTAGCGGAAAGAACAAACTAAAACTTTCGGCTAAAAATGGATTGGCAAATTTCTTAGATGTCGTAACTCCAACAGGAGCAACATTTAATAACTGTAATTCCTCTGCTTGGAAATCTGATTTAATAGCTATTAATGGTTACGACGAGCGCATGCAATATGGTGGTCCAGACAGAGAATTGGGCGAGCGTTTGGTAAACAATGGCATCAAAACAAAACAAATACGTTACAAAGCTATTTGTCTGCATCTCGATCATGCTCGCGGTTATAAAACACAAGAATCTTTAGATAGAAATTTAGCCATTAGAGCTAAAGTGAAAAAAGAAAATTTAAAGTGGACCGAACATGGTATTAAAAAAGGTGAATCTTAAAGCCTTTTTAAAAATTCAATCAGGTCTTCTTCAAAAAATGAAGGCTTAAATTTTAAATACAATTCTGAAGCTTGAGATTTTAATTCTTTTGGATGATTGATGCCTAAATACGATTGGTTGTTATAATCTTTCAGATGGACAGAAAGGTGTTTTTTACCATCATCGAACATATTCCAGGCTTCTTTTTTTATCCAAGGTGAAAAAATAGTAAATGTAGGTATACTTAAAGCTTTTGCCATGTTTATAGCTCCGCCTTCATTTCCTATTAGTGCATCGCAATGTTGCGTAATAGCTAGAAAATCTCTTAAGCTTTTACCAAATACTTTAAAATGAATATTGTTTTGAGTTTCAGATTTACACAAATCTAAAATGGCTTTGGCATCAGCTTCTTGTTTTGGTATATAATTGAATAAAATCTGGCTTTCAGGCTGCGTTTTAACAATCGTGTCGATTACTGAAGCCATATAGTCAAAAGGATAGGTTTTGTTAGATCCGCTACCTAAAACACCAATCATGTAGAGTGGTTTGTTAGTGTCAATGTGGTGAGATTCTAAGAAATTTTTAGCATCTGTTTTTTCTTGTTCGGTGAGGTATATTTTGGGTCTAACAATTTTGCTAGTATCAATGTTTAAGGGTTGTAATAATTGTAACCTGTTTTCTATTGCCAAACCAGCATTGGTGTCAGCTTTTGCCTTGTGTTTAAATAAGTGTGTGTATAGTAACTTATTTCTGCTTTTATTTATAGAAACTTTAATCTTTGCTTTAGAAAGTAGGGTGATAAGATTACTCGATAGCTTAGAGTAAACATCTATAATAACATCATAATTTTCTTTACGAAGTTGTTTAGCAAGTTTAAAAAGTTTTAGTTTACTTTTTTCATGTTCTGGTGTAAAAAATTGAATCTTATCTATATAAGGATTTTGATCTACAACAGGGAAGGTATGCGTATTAATAAGGTAATGTAATTCTGCATCAGGATATTGATGCTTAATGGCTTCAAACAATATGCTTGAAGCCAAAACATCACCAATCATTTTTTGTTGTATGATTAAAATTTTCAATCTTAAATTAATTCTTAGAGTATCTTATACCTAATTACACAAGGCCTATTTATTGAGTTTTTCAGATCTCTTAAACTACTATATTTTTCAATACAACTATAAGTATTTCCATTCGAATCAGTAGTTATTTTAACCTTAATATTTTTTTTGATTCCTCTTTTTTTAGGCCATATAACAAATTCGTTTCTTAACTCATCTTCGATGGTCTCTAAAGCACTTTTTCTAAATCTTTTATTACCAATTCGCTTTGAAAAAGGACGTAAATGTTTTGCCCATTCTCCACAACGAAAACGACCTTTATGATAATTAGTATTTAGATTAGTTCTCATTTTTTAAACTGCTACATCATACTCGCGTAAAGCATCGTTTAGAGAAGTTTTCTTATCTGTACTCTCTTTACGTTTTCCAATAATTAAAGCGCAAGGTACTTGGTATTCGCCAGCAGCAAATTTCTTAGTATAACTTCCTGGAATTACCACAGAACGCGCAGGTACTTTACCTTTCATTTCTACAGGTTCATCACCAGTAACATCAATAATTTTAGTACTCATGGTTAATACCACATTAGCGCCAAGAACTGCTTCTTTTTCTACATGTACTCCTTCTACAACAATACAACGGCTACCAATAAAAGCACCATCCTCTATAATAACAGGAGAAGCTTGCAGTGGTTCTAATACACCACCAATACCAACACCACCAGAAAGGTGTACATTTTTACCAATCTGTGCACAACTACCAACTGTAGCCCAAGTGTCTACCATAGTGCCTTCATCTACATAAGCACCAATGTTAACATAGCTTGGCATCATAATAACGCCTTTAGAAATATAAGCTCCATGTCTAGCAACAGCATGTGGTACAACTCTAATCCCTTTTTCCATATAGTTTCGTTTTAATGGAATTTTGTCGTGGTATTCAAAAATACCAACCTCGTGCGTTTCCATTTTCTGAATAGGGAAGTAGAGTACTACCGCTTTTTTAACCCATTCATTTACTTGCCAGCCATTTTCAGTTGGTTCAGCAACACGTAATGTGCCAGCATCTATAAGGTCTATAACACTTCTTATTGCATCTATAGTAACTTTATTGGTTAATTGAGAACGGTCGTCCCAAGCATTTTCTATAACGGTTTGTAGTTGTTTCATTTATCTTAAATTTTGGTAAAGATAAGTTGATAAACAGCCTTTGTAAAATATTTTTAAAAAGAATTGTGACCTATCCTAAAAAGTTGTGTCTCAACAGTATTAAATGCAATGTAAATTTATTTTATATAGGTTTATCTGAGGATTTAATTAATAGCTAATTATGAAAACTCCTCTCCCCTTAATTTGAGGGGTTTTCTTTTTTTGTAAGAAAATGTGACCTGAGAAATTTTTAAGTGTCTTAAAGATATAATTAACGTGATTTATTTATAGAGGGAATAAAATCAACGATTTAATTAATAGCTAATTTTTGAAAACGCTTCTTAATTTATAAGAAGCGTTTTTTATTACACTATCTTTGCAGAATATGGGAAGAATATTAGCCATAGATTTTGGTACAAGAAGAACAGGTATAGCAGTCACGGACCCAATGCAAATCATTGCTTCGGGTTTAACTACTGTTGAAACAAAAGAATTAATTCAATATTTAAAAGCTTATGTTAATTCCGAAGATGTAGAAAAATTTGTGGTTGGCGAACCTAAACAGATGGATAATACAGCTTCAGAAAGTGAAGTTCATATTCAAAAGTTTTTAGAAAAGTTAATTAAGGAGTTTCCAAATATTCCTGTGGTACGTGTAGATGAACGTTTTACGTCAAAAATGGCTTTTCAAACTATGATAGATAGTGGTCTTAAGAAGAAACAGAGACAGAACAAGGCACTTGTAGATGAAATAAGTGCAACCTTAATATTGCAGAGTTATTTGGCTTCAAATTTTTAAATAAGAATTGTACTTTTGCACCCGAAAACAACAAAATTATGATATTACCAATAGTTGCATATGGAGATGCTGTATTAAAGAAAGAAGCGAAGGAAATCGATAAAGATTACCCTAAGCTTGATGAGTTGATAGAAAATATGTACGAGACCATGTATGGTGCATATGGTGTTGGTTTAGCAGCTCCTCAAGTTGGTTTGCCTATCCGTTTATTTTTGGTAGATACTGAACCTTTTTCAGACGATGAAGATTTGTCTGAAAAGGATAGAGAACAAATGAAGAATTTTAAGAAAACATTCATCAATGCACAGATTTTAGAAGAAGAAGGAGATGAATGGGCTTTTAATGAAGGTTGTTTAAGTATACCAGATGTTAGAGAGGATGTTTTTAGAAAACCGAAGATTAAGATTCAATATCAAGATGAAAATTTTGAAACCCATGTTGAAGAATATGATGGTTTAATTGCCAGAGTTATTCAGCATGAGTACGATCATATCGAAGGAATTTTATTTACAGATAAACTATCTTCGTTTAAAAAGCGCTTGATTAAAGGTAAATTGACAAATATTTCAAAAGGAAAAATAAGAATAGATTATAAAATGCGTTTTCCTGCAATGAGCAAAAAACGTTAATACAAAATATATGAGCTTAGATAAAATATTAGCTATTTCTGGTAAGCCAGGATTATACGAAATTGTAACACAAACAAGAACAGGTGCTGTTGTACAATCTTTAATTGATAAAAAGAGAATCACTGTAGGAGCACACAGTAACATTAGTATCTTAAGTGAAATCGCTATTTATACTTTAACAGAAGAAGTGCCTCTAAAAGATGTACTTAAGAAGATTAAAGATAAAGAGAATGGTGAACAAACATCGATTAGCCATAAAGATGGAAAAGATACTTTAGAAGAATATTTCTTCGAAGTGTTACCAGATTATGATGAAGACCGTGTATATGCTTCAGACATTAAAAAGGTGGTTCAGTGGTACAATTTACTTCATAAAAACGACCTTTTAGAATCTCTTGAAACTGAAGAAGAAGTAACTGCTTCTGACGAAGAAGAATAAACTATGTCTAACAAAGCTGCTCAACTAAAAGCTTTTGAACGTTTGCTTGTTATTATGGACGAGTTGCGCGAGCAATGCCCATGGGATAAAAAACAAACCATGGAATCGCTACGTCATCTCACCATAGAAGAAGTTTACGAACTTGGTGATGCTATTTTAGATAATGACTTAGATGAGGTAAAGAAGGAGTTGGGAGATGTGTTGTTGCATATTGTTTTCTATTCTAAAATAGGAAGTGAAACAAACAATTTTGATATCGCAGATGTATGTAATAGCATCTGCGATAAACTTATAGATCGTCATCCGCACATCTATGGAGATGTAAAGGTTGAAAACGAGGAAGAGGTAAAACGTAATTGGGAGCAATTAAAACTCAAAGAAGGTAAGAAAAGCGTTCTCGAAGGTGTGCCAAGAAGTTTGCCTGCTATGGTAAAAGCCAATAGAATACAAGACAAAGTAGCAGGTGTAGGTTTTGATTGGGAACAACCAGAACAAGTTTTTGAAAAAGTAGAAGAGGAGTTAGCTGAATTAAAAGCTGAAATAGCAAAAGGAAATGAAGATGCTATTGAAAGTGAGTTTGGTGATGTGTTGTTTTCTATGATAAACTACGCACGTTTCCTTAAAGTAAACCCTGAAAATGCTTTAGAGCGAACCAATAAAAAATTCATAAAACGCTTTCAGTATCTTGAAAGTAAATCTAAAGCGCTAAACAAGCCTTTAAAAGACATGACCTTATCTGAAATGGATGTCTTTTGGGAAGAGGCGAAATTACTTTAGTTTACATTTTGTCATCCGCACTTGATGCGGAATCCACTTTTACACTACCTATTTTTAGATTCCTGCCTTCGCAGAAATGACAAAAGAGAGATATGTTAAAATTATCCCAAAACGAAATCCTTAAAATCCAAACAGAAATTTCTCACGTAAATAAGATATATAAAAACAATAGCGTTTTTATATTCTTAGTAGGAAATCTTAATTATTATTAAGCGGTTGTAATTAAGGTTAATTTAGTTTAGTTAGGGCAAAACCCATCTGTTAGTAGCAGATGGGTTTTGATTTTTTTTTGGTTTAAATTTATTCTACCTCACCTTTGCTTTTGATTTTCTTTCCTATGGTAAAACTTATCATACCAATCAAGCCACCAACAATTACAGAAGTCCAATCTATTCCACTATTAGGCTCTTTCATAACAATAATGTAAGTTACATAAGCTGCTGTTGGAAATGCAATGATAAAATTACCTAATAATTTGTTGTCCATAAATTTAACTATACATCCCACGAATCTTGGTAAGCTTAGCTTTCCAAGTTTCTAATTCTTTTTTGTGCTTGGCAATATTTTTATGCACATCTTGTACTAATGGGTTATCTGAATCTACATTGGTGAAAAATTGTAAGTTATTTTCAAGCTGCGTTATTTCAGATTTTACTTCGCCAATTTTCTTACGGATAAAGTTTTGTTCGTTATCTAAAAGTCTGGTGTCATCATCATTGTTGGCTAAATTTTCAAGCTTACTTTCAAATTTTACCATTTCTAACTTAGACTTCTCCATTTTTAGCTTATCAAAAGCATCGTCAATTGCTTTGTAGAATTTACCATCTATGTAGCGTTTGTTTTGTGGTACATAGCCAATTTCTTTCCACTCAGCAATTCTGGTTTTTAAATTTTCTACATCAGCTTTGTTGTCGCCGCTTAATTCCATTGCTTTTAAATCATCTAATAACTTTACTTTCTTATCAAAAGCATCATACAAATGCTGGTTTTCAGCCTTACGTTGCGCGTGCATTTTATCAAAGTAATGGTTGCAAGCGTTTTTAAACTGTTTCCATATTTTGTCACTATCGCGTCTTGGAACATGACCAATTTTTTTCCAATCGTTTTGAATTTTCTTCATTAAAGGAGTAACAACTGCAAAGTCGTCACTGTCTTTGTTTTCTTCAGCAATTTTTATGAGCTCTTTTTTCTTTTGAAGATTTTCGTATTGATCTTTCTTTAAATCTTTGTAGAACTTGTTTTTACCACGATTAAAGTTTCTAACAGTATCTTTAAACTTGGCCCAAGTAGCTTCGTTAACTTTCAAAGGCACTTTACCCGCATTAAAAAATGCTTCACGTAGTGCTTCAACTTCTTTTATTTTCTTTTGCCATGCACTGTGAGAATTGGCTTTGTCGTCTGCCACAGCTTGGATTTTCGCTATGATGTCTTCTTTCTTTTCAAGATTCTTTTCATAGGCTTTATCTAAATCTGCATAGTAAGCCTGACGCTTATCGTGAATGGTTTTGGTAGCATCACTAAAACGATTCCAGATTTCTTCTCTGTGCTCTTTACCAACAGGTCCAAGTTCTTCTTTCCAAAGTTTGTGAAGTACTTGTAACTCTCTAAAAGCACGATTTACATTATCGTCTTTTGCAAGTTCTTCGGCACGTTCTATAATCTTTAACTTTTGATCATAGTTGTGCTTAAAGTCCATATCTCGCAAATCGTTATTAAGATGTAAGAAATCGTAAAAACGCTCTACGTGATGATGGTATGTGTTCCAAGCATTGTTGTACTTGTCTCTTGGAATTGGGCCAGCATTACGCCATTTTTCCTGAAGCTCTTTAAAGGTTTTATAGGTAGTTCCCATATTTTCTTCTACAGAAAGTAAACCCTTAATTTCTTCGATAATAGCTAATCTGTTTTCGAGATTTTGCTTTAGGTTGTGCTCACGTTCTTTATAATAAGCACTAATAGATTGTTTGTAATCTTTATAAAGTTGATTGAATAATTTTTTGGTATCGTTGGTGTAGTAGAAGTCTATTTCGTTTCCGCCATCATTTATAAATTCTTCTTTTTTCTCTTCTAAAAGCTCACCATATTTCGCGTTGAATTCTGCTTTAATTTCATTGACTTGCTTAGAGATAGTCTGAATTTTATGATGTTTTAGAAGTCTATTAAGCTCTTCTGCTAAATCTTGCATAGACATAGCATGGTAGTCTTTTTCTTCTACATCATGACGCTCTGCATTAGACTCATCTTCTGCGTCCTCAGCATTAGAAGCTTCGATTTCTGAATGTGCATCAGAGTCTGTTTTAGATTCATTGTCAGAATCTTGAGCAGTCTCTACTTCAGTATTTACTTCTGAAGTTTCTTCAATTTTTTGTGATGATTCTTCTTGTGGAGTAGCCTCTTTTAATTCTACTTCTTTTTTTCCGTCTGCATCTTGCAGGTTATCATTCTCAGACATATGTCAAAATATTTATTAGGATGTTAAAGATACTAACAACTCGTTGAATTACAAAGGAAATACAATTTTGGGTTGTTTTAAGCAGAAGTATGAATAATTATATGTTTAATGATTTTTATATGATCAAAATCATTTGTTCCATATTTCCCAAGATTTTTCGGCCTGTAGTTTTAGCATTTCTAAACCGTTAATAGTTGTGGCTCCTTTTAATTTCCCACAATTAAGGAACTTAGTTTCCTCAGGATTATAGATAAGATCATACAAAATATGTTTATCTGTTATACCATCGTAAGGAATATCAGGGCATTCATTTATATTGGGAAACGTACCTATTGGTGTACAGTTTATAATGATTTGAAATGAAGCAATGATATCTTCAGTCAATTCAGAATAGGTATATGTAACGCCTTCTTTTTTGGTGCGTGATACATAATGATATTTAACACCAAGTTTCTTTAAAGCATGTGCAATAGCTTTAGAAGCTCCACCTGTACCTAGAATTAAAGCGCGTTTATGATGTTTTTTTAAATGTGGCTTTAATGAATTTTTGAAACCATTGTAATCCGTGTTAAAACCAATCAGCTTGTCTTTTTTAACTTTTATAGTATTTACTGCACCTATCTTTTTGGCACGTTTATTCAATTTATCTAAGAGCGGAATAACTTCTTCTTTGTAAGGAATGGTAACGTTAAGACCTTTTAGGTTTGAGGTACTTTCAATAATATCTTTTAGTTCATCAATGGATTGTAAATCAAAATTCACATAAGAATGTGGTAAATCTTCGTTTTTAAATTTATCGGCAAAATAGCCTCTTGAAAATGAATAGGAAATATTTTTTCCTACCAATCCGAATTTAAACTTTAACTTGTCTTGTGCGTTGTCCATACCATTCTAATCCCAAAACAATGAGAATTCCTAAGCCAATATACGCAATTGCAATATAAGTTTCGGTAGTTGCTTCAGGTAAAAAACGCTCGTAATTTGCAATGACTTGTTTACCAGTAGAATCTAAAATATAGCTACCATCACTAGTGGTTTTGTAAATGGTTTCTTTCCAAGGCCAAACCACACCAAGCGACCCAATAATAAAACCAACAATGGTTGCCAACGTAATATTTTTGTAATGGTGTAAAATATAATTTAGAACATGCGAAAATGTTACCAAGCCTGCTACAGAGCCTAAGGTGAAGACACTAAGAACTTTGAGCATTCTTATTCTGGCTTCATTTTTAATAAACTCAAAATTACCTGTAAATATATCTGAAAGTGTATCGTAAAGTGCATTGACTGAGTCTACTAGAAGTAAAACATAATTTCCGAGTAAAATTAAAATAAACGAACCTGAAAAACCAGGAAGTGTCATGCCAGAAACACTTATGATACCACAGAAAAATACAAACCATAGGTTGTCGTTTTCTTTTGCAGGATCTAAAAAACTAATGCTTATACCAACAACTGCACCAAGGATTAGTGCAATGATTGTTTTACTATTCCAGGCCTTAAAATCTTTACTTATGTAATAGATAGAGCCTAGTATCATTCCGAAAAATGCGCTCCAAACATAAAGCTGAAAGTTAACAATGAGGTAATCGAGTATTTTAGAAACACTAAAGTAGCTAATCACCATTCCTAAGAATAAAAGTCCTAGAAATTTACCATTGATATATTGATAGAAACTTTTAAAACGACCATTAAAAAGTAGTTTGAAAGCAGTTTTGTTAACACGTTGAAGCGAGTAGATAAACTCTTCGTAAAAACCTGCAACAAAAGCAACAACTCCACCAGAAACGCCAGGAACCTTGTTTGCAGCACCCATTGCCAGCCCTTTTATGACCAAAAAAATACGATCCTTAAAAGTTCTGGTGCTTTGCATTAGATTTTATTTTTTTGATTTCCTAAACGCTCTAAAATTAAAATCGTAGCAAAACCAACTACAATAAAGATGATGGCTAAAATTATTTGATTATCTCCTTGATAAGATGAGGGTAAAATACTTTGGTCTAACAAGGTTACTTCTACGCCTTCAGAATTAATTCTGGTTTTGAGAATTTTTTTCCATGGCCAAATTTTATTCAGAGAGCCAATCATAAAACCCGTTAAGATAGCAAGCGTTAGATTTTTTTGATGTTTAAACATCCAGTTTAGTGCTTTAGAGAATACTTTTAATCCAACTACAGCGCCAATTGCTAATAACACGAATTTTAAAAGTGCATCTTTAAATAGTTCCATGTTACCAGTAAGCAAACCATCTCTTAAGTTGTTAACAGTGTCAATTGCCGTTTGGTATGCTCCCAGAATAAGAAGTATAAATGCTCCAGAAACACCTGGTAAAATCATGGCGATTATAGCAATAAATCCACAGAATAATAAATAAAATGGGCTATCTGGTGAAGCAAAAGGTTCTGCTAATGTAATGTAGTAGGAGAGTGCTGAGGTCGCTATAATGGCCAAAATAATTTTTGGAGACCAACCTTTTATCTGTTTTGCAATGTATAGAATACTAGCCAAAACAAGTCCGAAAAAGAAGGACCATAATAAAACGGGTTCGTTATGTAAAAGCCATTTTATAAGTTTGGCTAAGGACAAAATACTAATAGCGATTCCTGAAAATAAAGCCAAAAGGAATGAGCCATTTATAGATTTCCAAGCGGTTTTAAAGCCTTGTTGTTTCCATACTTTAAAAACACCTAGATTTACTTTGTCTATACTTTCAATAAGTTCTTCGTATATGCCAGAAATAAAGGCAATTGTACCACCAGAAACACCAGGAACTACATCTGCAGCTCCCATAGCTACACCTTTAAATGTGATGATGAGATAGTCTAAAAAATGTCTTTGCATTTCTTTTTTTATAAGAAGTGCTAAGGTATGGATTTTTTTAGTCGGAAGACTTCTTTGCTTGCGAAATTATAGCCTTAATCATCGGTCTATCGTTGAGCATTGGAAAGAGTTCTGATATAATAAAACTATAATCAATATTGAGTCTCAAAGCATTTTTAAGATGAAAACGTCCTTCTTGGGTTTGATGTGTTATAAAGTACAATCCACCAAGTCTGTATTCAATCTCAGGGTGTTCAGGATAAAATTCTGCTGCTTGAAGAAGATTGTAAATTGAGGCTTCATATTCACCCAAAGCAATTAAAATGTCAGAACGGTCTAGCCACGTATCTAACTCGTAATTGCCAAGATCTAAGGTGCGTTTGTATCCAATTTCTGCTTCTTCGAGGAAATTTAATCGCTTATTGATTGTGGCGTAGAGTTTCCAGTATAATACATTTTCGCTATCAATATTTACAGCCTTTTTAATAAATTTCAACGCTTTATTGTAGTCTAAGCGCTTCATGTAAAACTTGGTAATGGCAATCCAGCCTTTATCTAACAAGGCATCATCTTTAATAGTCTTGTTGAAGAATTGTACAGCCATTTCATCTTGTCCAAGTTTTTCGTAGCAATGCCCAATTCTTAATAAAGCAAATGATGTAGGGTCGTCTAATGCTAACGTTACTTTATAGTTTTCAATGGCTTCTTCGTATTGCTTTAGTTTTTCTAAAACTTTTCCTTTTTCAATATAAGCGCCAACAAAAGTATCGTCAGAAATTATTGCAAAATCAAAAGCAGCATTTGCCTTAGCGTAGTCTTTTATAGCAAAATACTGACGGCCTAATTGATGCCAAGCAACTTCGCAATAAGGGTTAGAATCTAAAAAGTTGTTAAGGTAGTTTATGGCTTCCTCATTTTGGTCGAGGAAATCGTAACAGTACACAATATTGTGAAGTGCAGAATAATCCGTAGTGTCACTTTCCAAACATTTTTTAAAGTAAATCACCGCATTTTCAAACTGATCGAGGAACAAGTATTCCATACCAACAAGAGCGTACAAATCAGAATCATCTTCTGGAGTAGAAGAGATGTCTATCGCAATTAGAAGTGTGCTTATTGCTTTTTCATGTTCATCTTGCTTAGAAAGCACATTGGCTTTTTGAATATATATTTCTTCGTTATTAGGCTCAATATCATGAAGCATATCTAGTATCTCGTCTGCTTCGTTGAATTTGTTTTCAATAACTAATATTTCTACTTGAAATAATCTTAAGTTGATAGATGTTGGGTGTTGCTCTAAACCAAGTTTAATAGCGCGCTTTGCTAAAGCAATTTTTCCATTTTCGAGATAATGATGGATGATGTTTTCAAATTCATTTGAATCGAAAAACAAAATATCATTTGTCTTTAACATAGATTCAAATCTTGTAAGCGGATAGTTTTCGTCTTCGTGACTATAATTCATAAGCGGTTTTAAGATTCACTCGATAATCGAGATTGAAGAACACTTAACTTTCTGTTTATTTTAGGTTGCCCTTAAACTTTGTGAGTGTTCTAGTCTCAAAAATTGTTTACTAATCTAAATTACAGTTATCATTAGATGTTCTCGGTTAATTGTGTTTTTGTTTTTAACAAATTAATTAACATTGATTTAAACTCTGATTAAAATTAATTAACAGTTGAAAATCAGAAGCTTAATGTGAAAATCAAGAATTAGATATTGTCTAAAATTGAAGTGATTATTTTACAGCCTTTAATAATTTCCTCATTAGAAATGGTAAGTGGAGGTGTAATTCTTATGGCTTTTGTTTCAAAAAGTAACCAAAATAAAATCAATCCTTCGTTTTGGGCTTTGAGGATAACACTATTAGCTATTTCTGCATTTTCTACTATTGCAGCCAGCATTAATCCCTTTCCTCTAATCTCTTTAATGTGTTTATGATTAAGGTGTTGCCTAATCAGTTTTTCTTTTTCAAGAGAGTCTTTTATGAGGCTTGATTCTGTAATTTCTTTTAATGTAGCAAGTGCAGCAGCAGCAATTACAGGATTGCCGCCAAAGGTAGTAATATGCCCAAATTTTGGATTATCGCTTAGACTTAACATCATCTCTTCAGATGCAGTGAATGCTCCGATTGGTAAGCCTCCTCCTAGACCTTTGCCAGTAACTACGATATCTGGTTGGCAATTATAGTTTTCAAAACCAAAAAGTTTTCCGGTTCTTCCTATTCCTGGTTGAATTTCATCTAAAATAAAAACAGCACCAACGTCATTACAACGTTTTTGTACCTTTTGAAGGTAATTATTTTGAGGTTCAATAAAACCAGCACCACCTTGTATGGTTTCTAAAATTACAGCAGCGGTTTTATTGGTGATTTGTTCTAGGTCAACTTCAGAATTGAATAATATATTTTTAACATCAGGAATTAATGGTAAAAAAGGAGCTTTACGCTCTTCATAATCCATAAGGCTCAACGAACCCATGGTATTGCCATGATAGGCATTTTTAGCGGCAATAATTTCTGATCTCCCTGTATAACGTCTAGCTAATTTTAGACTGCCTTCTATAGCTTCTGTACCAGAATTCACCAAATAAGTACTCTCTAAAGGGTCTGGTAGATGTTTTGCTAAAAATTTTGAAAGCTCTAATGCTGGCTCCTGAATGTATTCGCCATAAACCATGACATGTAAGTATTGGTCTAACTGCGCTTTAACAGCATCAACCACTTTTGGGTGTGAATGCCCTAAGGAACATGCAGAAACACCTGCTACAAAATCTAAATACGCTTTTCCGCTTTTATCATAAATGTAAGAGCCTTTGGCATGGCTAATTTCCATAGCCAAGGGTTGAGGTGATGTTTGTGCCTGATATTTAAAAAAATCGTCTTGCAATTATTCTCCTCCTTTTGGTTTCAGTTTTTTATTTTTTTTAGAAACCTCTTCAGGTTTTTTATTTGGTTTCCAATCCACTTTTGGTTGCGTGGTGGTTTGTTCTTTTTTAGGTTTTAAGTCTTTTGAATCCTCTTCTTCTTTTAGAAGGTTTTGAGCCGCTTTGTTTGGTTTGTTAGGTGTTGCTTTACCTGCTTCTTCAACACGTTCTGCGACACTATCGTTGACAAAATCCTCAGGTGGAACATAATCCTCTAGGCCGGAAATTTTAGGAAGAACTAAAGGAGGATCATCCTTAAATAAATCATCTACAGAAATTGGTCTTTCTTCGCCTCGCCAATCAAAACCTCTAAGTCGTCGTGCATTTCTAGGAAAATCGGGTTCTGGAAAAATATTACCATCAATCTGGTTGATAAATCTAACTTCTTCAATAGCTTGTTCTGCGATTTGAATATTGATGCTTCCGGATTTAGATTTTTGAATTCCAATCAATTCATTAGTTTCGTTTCGCATGTAGCGAATGGTTTCGGCATTCTTAATAATATCTACATTGTAGAGTTCATTATCCTTAAATAAGCCTATGAGTCGTTGCCCTTTTATTTGGTTATAGCCATCTTCGCTAATGGTATCTTTACTCACCAAAAAGGCATTATTAAAAACTTTTAAAGAATCTAGCTTTTCAGTCTCAGTATTAGAAATTAGGTGAATAGTATCGCCTGTCATTTGGTTGCCAATATTCCATAATACAGGTTTTCGAGCTGTGGCAAAGGCATCAGTAGAACTGTACCTGCTAAGATTTATAAGTTCTGTTAATCCGGTTTTATGATCTACATGTATGGAATCTGCTTTACCAGCCATATCACTTTTGTAAAGTCTGGCATTGTAATAAGCTCTTGTAATACGATGGTCTTCTTTGCCAGTTACCATTAACGTATCTGCATGTAAATACACCGAATCTTTTTCCTGTACAGTAATAGCTAAAGCACGTTTGGTGATAAAAACGGAATCTTTATCGCGCCAAACTTCGGCATAATGACCTTTTACGATACTGTTATTAATGGTATCTGTAACCTTGATATTATTTGTAGCAGAAGCAAAACTTCGGTTACGATCAAAGTAAATACTATCACCTTCAATGGTGCGGTTATCATAATCTATTTTAGCATTACGCTGAAAATAACCTGTATTGGCATTGGTATCGTAAAAACCACGTTCGGTATAAATATTACTTTTTTCACCAACAATAGTTGAAGGACCAAATAAATAAGCATAACCATTATCAGGGAAGAAATCGAGACGTTCGGTATTTAGTGTGTAATCAGGATTTACAAGTACCACGTCTTTTGTAAACTGGTACTTTTTGGCATTCATGTAGTAACGCCCAATCTGACTGGTAATAGTACCAGAAGAATCTCTAACCACTTTACCACTTGTGTCATAATAAGCGAGTTGTCGAGTTCTGTCAAAATAGAGTTTATCGGTTGTTAAAACTGAATTTGGTTCGGTTAACACTACATCGCCTTTTGCAACAGCAATTTCTGTTTTGCCACTATAATCCACATATTTGGCGGTCATTGTAATAGAGTCGCCTTGTTTCATGTTAACGTTGCTAAACGCTTCTATGTAATCCTGATCTTCGTAGTACACTGCTTTATCGCACCACATATTTACTCCTTTGTGAATAAAGTGGACTTGTTGTGATTCGTCTCGCAGAAACACTAGAGCACCATCTTCAATCTCAGGATCTGAAGCAGCAATACCAGCATATTCTATGGTGATTTTCTGCTTTTCTTGTGCAAAGCTAAATACGGAAATGCAAAATGTAATGATGAAAAATAGATTCTTTAAACTATTCAAAGCCATATGTTTTTTAAGAAATAACATTAATCAATTAGCTTTAGTATGGGTTAACAGTTTTTTTAACAGAATCTAAAAATTCAAAAATTATACCGTTTTCCTAACAATCGTTTGCTTACGATCAGGACCAACAGACACTATCGTAATCGGAATATTAAGTTCTTTTTCTAGAAACTCAACATACGCATTAAATGCTTCTGGTAATTGAGAGGCTTCTGTCATGCCAGTTAAATCTTCAGACCAACCTTTAACTTCCGTATAAATAGGTGTTACGTTTTCTTCTTCAATATTGTATGGTAGGTGTGTAATTGTTTCGCCTTTATAATTGTAGGCTGTACATACTTTTAAGGTTTTAAAACCAGAAAGCACATCTCCTTTCATCATAATTAATTGTGTAACACCATTAACTTGGCATGCATAACGAAGTGCTACCAAATCTAACCATCCACAACGTCTTGCGCGACCTGTTGTTGCACCAAACTCGTGGCCAACACGTCCCATAGTTTCTCCGTCTTCATCAAATAATTCCGTTGGGAAAGGACCAGAACCAACACGTGTTGTATAGGCTTTAAAAATACCAAAGACATCTCCAATTTGATTTGGTGCAACACCTAAACCTGTACATGCACCAGCTGCAGTTGTGTTAGATGATGTTACAAACGGATACGTTCCAAAATCAATATCTAAAAGCGATCCTTGAGCTCCTTCTGCTAAAATAGTTTTACCAGACTGTTGTGCTTGGTGAACGTATTCTTCAGAGTCAATAAACTTTAGTGTTTTTAGAGTTTCTATAGCCTCGAAGAAATCGGTTTCTAGTTCTTTTAAATCGTATTGAATATCTACATTGTAAAAGTCTATCATAGCTTCGTGCTTATCTGCTAAAGCTCTGTATTTTTCTTTCCAGTCTGCTAATTCAATATCACCAACTCTAATGCCATTTCTACCGGTTTTGTCCATGTATGTTGGACCAATTCCTTTAAGGGTAGAGCCTATTTTTGCTTTTCCTTTTGAAGCTTCACTCGCAGCATCCAATAAGCGATGCGTAGGTAAAATGATATGTGCCTTACGCGAGATGCAAAGGGATTTTTTATAATCAACATTTTGCTCATCTAGTTTGTCTAATTCCTTTTTAAAAATAACAGGATCTATAACAACACCATTACCAACTAGGTTTACGGTGTCATCATGAAAAATACCAGAAGGTATAGTGTGCAAAACATGCTTTCTGCCGTTAAAAACTAAGGTATGACCAGCATTTGGCCCACCTTGAAAGCGTGCAATAATATCGTATTTAGAGGTGAATACGTCGACAATTTTCCCTTTGCCTTCATCTCCCCATTGTAATCCAAGTAGTAAGTCTACTGCCATTTTAAAAAATTAGTTAGTCGTCTTTTTTACGATTGCCGTAAAAGTATAGTGAGTGATTAGTTATTTCGATATCAAAAACCTCTTCGATGGTTTTTTTAATTGATTGAATACGCGGATCACAGAATTCTATAACTTCACCTGTATCGGTAAGAATAACGTGATCGTGTTGCTTATCAAAATAAGACTTTTCGTAATGTGCTTGGTTTTGACCAAATTGATGCTTACGTACCAAAGCACATTCTAAAAGTAATTCTATGGTATTATAAAGCGTCGCTCTACTTACACGATAGTTTTTGTTTTTCATTTTGATGTATAAAGATTCTATATCAAAATGCTCTTCACTATCGTAGATTTCCTGAAGTATAGCATAGCGTTCAGGTGTTTTTCTATGACCTTTATCTTCAAGGAATTGCGTAAAAACACGTTTTACGATTTCCTGATTACTTTCTTCTGTTGCTGCATTCATAATTAAGGTGCAAATTTACGTAAAAATATAGGATAAGAATGATTTAATTTGCGATTAAAGTTGAAAGAAATGAACAAGTTTTCAAGACTTTTTAATCTGTAAAAATCAAACCCTTACAACTTTATCAATACCATTAATTTTTTTGAGCTTGTCCATAAGGTTTTTAAGCATGGTTTGGTTTTTTACTTCAACCGTAATGTCACCATTAAAAATGCCATCATCACTAGAAAAACTAATGCTTTTCATGTTAACGTGAAGGTTTTCGGATATGAGCTTTGTAATATCGTTTACCAAACCAAGATTATCTATTCCAGATAGTTTAATGTGTGATGTATACGTACTTTGAGATGAGTCTATCCATTTTGCCGATATTATTCGGTAGGCATAATTAGATTGTAGACTCACCGCATTTGGACAGTTCTTTTTATGAACCTTAATACCATCGTTTATAGTAACAAATCCAAACACTTTATCGCCAGGAATTGGGTTGCAACAATTAGCTAAAGTATAATTGAGACGCTCTTCTTCCTTACCAAAAACCAACATGTCATATTTGGATGTAATCTCATCTTTGTTGATATCTAAAGGGACATCTGGCTTACGAATTTTACTTTTTATGTAACTCATAAAAGCATTGCTTCTAGATGAAGCAAAGGCTTTGAGTTTGGTATTATCTATAGTACCAATACCAACACGATAAAATAAATCTAAAGATGTTTTAAGCTTAAAGTAATTGACCAACTCATTTACAGCTTTTTCATTGAGGGTAATTTTGAGTTGTTTTAATTTACGTCTTAGAATTTCCTTGCCTTCTTCGGCTATTTCTTTGGTATGTGCATTTAATGCCGATTTAATTTTACTACGGGCTCTGGCAGTTGTAGCATAGTCTAACCAATTGGCATTTGGTTTGGCATTATCTGATGTTAATATTTCTACACGGTCACCACTTTGTAGCTCGTGACTAAGAGGAACGAGTTTTCCGTTGACTTTTGCACCGCGCGTTTTCATACCAACTTCGGTATGTATGCTAAATGCAAAGTCGAGTGGAGTAGCACCTTTTGGTAAGGATTTTAAATCTCCTTTTGGTGAAAACACAAAGATTTCTTTAGAGTAAAGATTGAGCTTAAATTGCTCTACAAAATCTACGGCATTAGCTTCGTTATTTTCTAAGGCTTCTTGTAGTCTGTTAATCCATAGGTCTAAACTATCTTCCTTTTCGTTTGTGTTTTTGTATTTGTAGTGGGCTGCATACCCTTTTTCGGCAATTTCATTCATACGCTCACTACGAATCTGTACTTCTACCCAACGGCTTTTTGGACCAACAACTGTAATGTGAAGTGCTTCGTAACCTGTAGATTTAGGTGACGAGATCCAATCGCGCAAACGAATTGGGTTTGGTGTAAAGTGATCGGTAACTATAGAATAAATTTTCCAAGCCAAAAACTTTTCATTTTCAAAATCGGATTTGTAAATAATTCTGATGGCAAATTTGTCATAAACTTCATCAAACGAAACGCCTTGCTTCACCATTTTTCGTCTAATACTAAAAATGGATTTTGGTCGTCCTTTTATCTCGTAGTTAAGCCCTTCTTTGTTTAAGGATTTTTCAATGACTTTAGAGAATGCTGTAATATAGGCATCTTGCTCTTCCTTGCTTTCTTGCATTTTCTCAGCAATGTCATTATAGACTTCGGGCTCGGTGTATTTTAATCCTAAATCCTCAAGCTCGGTTTTAATATTATAAAGTCCTATTCTGTGCGCCAATGGTGCATAGATGTATAAGGTTTCGGATGCTATTTTTATCTGTTTATCGTCTCGCATAGACTCCATGGTCTGCATATTGTGCAAACGGTCTGCGATTTTAATAATGATAACACGCACATCTTCATTGAGCGTTAGCAGCATCTTACGGAAATTCTCAGCTTGAAGCGATACATCCATTTCCTTATTAAGAACAGAAATTTTTGTGAGTCCGTCTACAATTCGAGCTACGGTTTCGCCAAAAAGACGTTCCATATCTGCAATGGTGTAATCTGGATTGTCTTCAACCACATCATGAAGTAAAGCAGCAGCAATAGATGTAGCATCAAGACCAATTTCTTGAGCCACAATTTTTGCGACAGCAATTGGGTGAAAAATATAAGCTTCACCAGATTTGCGACGCTGATCTTTGTGCGCATCTAGAGCTACCTCAAAAGCGTGGCGAATGAGTTTTTTATCGTCTTTGCTTAAGGTCTGATAGCTTACTCTGAGTAACTCTTTGTAGGCTTGTGCAATGGCTGCATTTTCTTTTTCAATGTCTACTTCCGTCATAAGAACTAAAGTAAACAAAGTCTATGAGATAGGCAATGGGTTTTTTTGAAGAATTTTTTGTTGGATTTATGTGTGATTTCGTTGTGGGATAGTAGTGAAGATTTTCAACTATGAGCTACACACGTCTTAGGCAATGCTTTATATTCTATTTAGGTTGGTTTTTTCTTTTTCAAGTTTTAATTTTCTCAATCTATCCTCTTCTTTTAATTTTGAGTTAAAATCATTATTTGATTTTTGCATTTTTTTTACAAGTAATTCAAAATCAGAATTAATCATGTAGTTTATTTCTAATGATAATCCTTGCTCTCTATATATTTGATCTTCAAAATCAGTCGATTTTAAAGCTTGTTTGTAAGGTGATAGTTTTTCAAATTCTCTGAAATATTGATTTACCTCCTCAATCGAAATTATTGGATTTAAAGGTTCTTTTTCTTTTGTCTTTATTTGATATGTTATTTTTTCTAAAGCTTTACCACTTAATTTTTCTGGATATTCAGCGTTTGTGTAGCCTACTATAACCGTTTTGATTGAGTCTTGAAATATTAAATAATTTTCTTTTTTAAAATCATAATTTTGAATGCTTCTCTCAGATAAAAGTCCATTTAGGTTATTGAAATATTCTCCTTTTTGATTTTTTAAAAGAGGTAGTTCCCTTAACTGTTTTGAATACTTGTTTGAAAAGAGAGTGATTAATTCTTTAATAATAACCGCATTTTTTTCTATGGGCTCCTTTTCTATAAATTTTAAATACCTATTTTCTGCATCATCACCAAATTTAGGTGTAAAAACAAGCGTCTTAATATTATTATATTCCAAAACAATTTTGTTGGATTTTTTTTTGACGCTAAATTCAAAATTATATTTATCAATAGGTAATACGAATTTTTTATTAGGCAATGATTGACTTAATTCTTCGTTAAACCTAGAGTTATTCATATTAGGATTTAAGTTTAAGAAAATTGGTTGATATTCAATTTTAGATTCAAACTGTTTTTCCTTTTTTTGATTTTTAGGATTTGAAATGTCGTTTTCTTTACTGTTAATACAACCAAAAAAAATAAGCATTAATAAAATTCCAAAAGTTTGTTTCATAATGTTGTCTAACATATAGGATATGAGTTCATTTCAATGATTTATACTTACTGATACTGAAACAAGTTTAGCGCATATAAGCGAAGTACGTCTTTTTATTTTACAAAGTCAAGGTAATGAGCTAAGTAATATTTCTTTTACAACTTTTCTTTAATGGCTTTTCGCCAAAAGTAAATTCCAAAAACACAGGTAACAATGGCAAACATAATTCCGTTTTCACCATGCCAATATTCTGCACCTTGGGTTTTAATTGTTAGAGGTGGTAATATTTTTTGAATGTACACATTGCTTACCGCATGAAAAAGTACTGCAGGCCAAAGACTTTTAGATTTAAAAGTGTAGTAGGCCATAATAAAAGACATAGAAATAATTACGATAAAGAATGTTATAAATTCTAATAGTACATTACTGCTATAGTAAACAAGTAGTGGCCAGTGCCATGCTGCCCAAATAACTCCACTAACAACGGATACACCTGTAAAGGAAAGTACTTTTCTTAATTCGTAAATAAAAAAGCCTCTCCAACCTATTTCTTCTCCTAATGTTGTTGCTGATGCTCTTATTACTTCTACGGTTCCTAATAAGATGATGGCTATGATCGTTATAGATGTTGAACTTAATGTGCCAATACCAAACAAACCAAGTTCTTTTCCCCATTCTGTAATGGATGCTTTGTTGGCTAAGTTTCCAAAGCCTAAAATCCAGATAAGTAAATAAGTGATTATAGCATATAATGCAGGAACAAAATACGAGAGTCGGATGTATTTCCAATTTCCCCAATTCCAATTTAAAGATGAAATTTTGCGCCCTTTTATTTTTAAGGTAATAAATGCTGCTATTGCAGGACACCACATTATGGCACCAACATATATTCTTGAAGGAAATAAATTTACTATGGCATAATGAAAAGGTGATGTAAGGGCAACAACTAAGGCAAGAAATAGAAAGATTGTTTTCCAAGCTTCTTTTCTTTCAGAAGGATTTTTAAGCATTTGGTTTTAGTGATTGGTTTGTTTTATTGAGACGAAAGGGTTGTGGTTTTGTTACATTGTGCCTTGTAATAATCCAATAACGTATGTGTTGAGTTAACCGAGTTTTGTCTTTTATTTTACAAAGTTAAGTCCATCACTTTCTTAAATTTCTAACACGCTCCAATAACGTAGGATGCGAATAATGCATAAACACATAAGCTTTGTGAGGAGTTAAGTTACTTAAACTGTTTTTAGACAGTTTTTTTAAAGATGTAATTAAAGGTTCGGCTTTGTAAGTATTTATGGCGTAATCATCGGCTTGATATTCAAAAACTCTTGAAACGTAATTCATAATTAAGCCTGTAACCTCTGAAATAGGTGAGTAGAGTAACCCAAAAGCAATCAACCCAACATGGAAACTCGGTGTTTCAACTCCAATGGCATTTGATAACAATGGATTTGAAATAAAAATTGATAATATATATAGTGTTAGTCCTGTAAGTAAAACGGAAGAAACCAAATTGAAAATGATATGCTTGCGCTTATAGTGTCCAACTTCGTGTGCTAAAACCGCAACAATTTCTTCATCGTCCAAATCATTGACCAAAGTATCGTAGAGTGTAACGCGTTTTTCGCTTCCAAAACCAGAGAAATAAGCATTGGCTTTAGTACTGCGTTTAGAGCCATCAATGATAAAAATTTTGTTCAGACTAAAACCTACTGACTTGGCATAATCGGAAATCTTGTTGCGTAATTCTCCGTCTTCTAAAGGTGTTTGTTTGTTGAACATTGGTACGATTAATCGCGAATAAAACATATTCATAAATATTGTGAATATTGTGACAATTCCCCAAGCGTAAAGCCAAAATTGACTTTTGGTGAGTTGATAAAACCAAATAATCAAAGCTATGATACCACCACCAATTATGACAGTCATTAAAAGACCTTTGATTTTATCTAAAATAAAAGTCTTTTTTGTGGTTTTGTTGAACCCGAATTTTTCTTCAATTACAAAGGTTTTATAGTATGCAAATGGTGTGGTAATAATATCGCTAGCAATCATAATAATGCCAAAGAAAATTAAACCAATTAGAATAGGATTATCAGAGTAACTTCTGGCAATAGTATCTACATATTCAAAACCATCTAATAACAGAAAACCAAGTGTTAGCACTAATGAAAATAATGATGCCCAAATACCAAATTTATAATTGACTTTCTTGTAAGCCTGTGATTTTTTGTATTCGTTTTCATCGTAAACATCGTTTATTTCAGCAGGAACAGCATCGTTAAAATGTTTGGCATTTAACGCATCTAGAATTTTATCCTTTATGAAGTTGATAAGAATGATGGCTATTATAATGTAGAAAAGAATGTCAGCGGTCATTTCTTTGTGATATGTTTTGTTCCGTCACTTCGAGTGAAATTCCTTTTTTAGGAATTTTGTATCGAGAAGCTTCATTCTTGCATGGTTCTCGATACGATTTTCTCATTCTTCGAAAATCACTCGAACTGACGTTTGGGTTATTTAAAGTCTCGTTGTCTTTTAGCTTCAAAAATAAGAATTCCTGCGGCAACAGATACATTCATAGAATCGATAACGCCTTGCATTGGTATACTAATGTTTTGGGTTGCGGCATCTCGCCATTCTTGGGTTAATCCTGTTGCTTCTGTACCAACTACGATGGCAGTTGGTAAGGTATAATCTTGTGTATGATATGGTTGAGATTCTTGTAGAATGGCAGAAAAAATATTGAAATTATAATGTTTTAAAAAATCAATAGCTTCTGTAGTGCTTGCCATCGCAATTTCAATTGTAAAGACACAGCCAACACTAGAGCGAATAATGTTAGGATTGTATAAATCTGACTTTGGGTTGGCAATAATAACAGCATCTACATTAGCAGCATCAGCAGTTCTTAATAAAGCGCCAACATTACCAGGTTTTTCGGGTGCTTCAGCAACTAGAATTAAAGGGTTTTTGTTGCTGAGTTTTAAGTCTTCAAGCAGATGTGTTTTGCTTTTTACTACTGCAATAACACCTTCAGTAGTATCACGATGTGCCAATTTTTGAAAGACCTCTTTTGAAATTTCAATGATTTCAATACCATATTGAGACATAGCTTTGGCTTCACTTTCGGAAAATAAATCAGGAAAAAATAGAAGTGTTTCAATTTTATAGCCTCCTTTTATCGCAAGAGATAACTCTCGTTTACCTTCAATTAAAAACTGACCTGTTTTTTTTCGTTGTCTGGATTTTTCCTTTAACTGATAAAGTTCTTTAATCAACGGGTTTTGTGAGCTTGAAATTGATTTATAAGACATAAAGTAATGTGTAACGAATACATGTTTTTATAAAAAACAAAAGTACACTTTAATTATAAAGGTTTTCTGGGTTGTGAAAATTTGACTACACTATGTGTAGGAATTTTTGATGTTTATCTGTTTTATAACTGTAAGTCTAATTAGTTATCTTATATTGAGGTGCTTAAAATTAGCAGCTAAAACTATTAACCAATCATTTATGAAAAAAACATTACTCTTAATTGTTATTTCCCTTTTCTTTTCCTTTAAAACATACAGCCAAATTGGTATAGGTCAACCAATTGATTTAATAATGTGCGATAATAATTTCGATGGCATTGCAACTTTTGATCTTACTGTTAATGATGCAATTGTTTTAGGCAGTCAAAATCCTGCAGATTTTATTATAACGTATCATGAAACTTTACTTGATGCCAATAATGGAACCAATGCTATTGCTGTGTCTACAACATATACAAATGTCTCAAATCCCCAAACATTATACATTAGAGTAGAAGAATTGGCTACAGGTAATTATGAAACAACTAGTTTTCAATTAATGGTGGAAGCCAACCTACTACCAAACTTTCCGAATGTTTATGAAATTTGCAATGGCTCATCAGTTGTTGTAGATACTGGTTTAGAAGGGCAGCCGTTTGAAATTACTTGGTATCAAGATGGTTTTTATTTACAAGATGAAACAAATCCTTCCTTAGTGGTTAATCAGCCAGGTGTTTATGGCGTTTTGGTATATGCTTTATCAGGTAATTGTGAATATTATGAATCTTTTGAGGTTATAGAAACTCAATACGACAGTCTTTCAAACCCATCATCGCAAGAAATCTGTGACGAAGATGGTGATGGTTTTGCCACTTTTGATTTACAGACCACAATAGATGAAATACAAGCTAATATTCAGAATCCTTTAGCTACTGTAACATTTCATTCTTCTTTAGCAGATGCAGACATGGGAGTTAATGAGTTTGGTTCAATTTTCACCAATTATGTGCCTTACAATCAAACCGTGTTTGTAAGAGTAGCTTCGTCTACTGGTAGTTGTTATGGTGTGGTTACATTAGATCTAGTGGTAGAAGTAGGTTGCTTGCCATTAAACTCTGTGACCTTGTATGGATGTTCTACCGATCCTAATGGTATTACTACCTTCGATTTAACATCTTTAAATTCTGAAATTGTTAACGGAGATAATGAAGCTAATTATCAATATTCCTATTACGTTTCAGAAACGAATGCTATTGCTCAGGTAAATGAAATTGCAAGTCCAACAAATTATACAAATACGAGCAATCCTCAAACCATCTATGTAAGAGTAGAAGCTAATGTGAGTGGTAACAACAGTATCACAACGATGACATTAAATGTGTTAGAAAGCCCTGAAGTTATTTCAGATACCACTTATACGATTTGTGATGGACAAGAAATAGTATTGAATCCATCTCCAAATTCAAATGGTAATTGGATTTTTAATTGGAGTACATTTGAAAATACACCAGAAATTGTTGTAAGTGAAGCCGGAATTTATACCGTAGAAGTACAATCTTCTGAAGAAAGTTGTTTGGAAATTGTAACTTTTGAAGTATTAACTACCGACCCTCCAACAATAGTAGAAGTAGCAACGGATTTAACGAGTTGCGAGCCTAATGCTGTTTTTGATTTAACTTCTAATTTATCTGAAATTTTGAACGGTTTAGATGAGACGCAATTCACAGTTTCATATTTCAATGACATTGCTTCGGTATATTCTAATAGCAATGTTATAACGTCACCTGCAACTTATACCTTACAATCTACTATAGAGACCATTTATGTAAGAGTTCAAAATATAGCTAATGAATGTTTTTCAATTGCTAGTTTTAATATATCAACAGACGCATCATGTCCTTTAGTATTTAGTTGTAACGAAGGACCAATTACCAATAGTTTTTGTTATGAAAATAATAATCAAATGCAGTATACTTACGAAAGTGCTGACGGTATTCCGTTACAGGTTCTTTTCTTAGAAGGAAGAGTAGAAGGTGCTTTTGACGAATTAATTATTTTAGATTCTGATGGTGTTACCAATCTAAACCCAACAGCAACAACGTATGGTAATGGTGGTGATCTGTCAGGTTTGTTATTTACGTCTACTGGTAGTAGTATTACAATTTTTGTGCAATCAGATAGTACTGTTTCTTGTCAGTCTCAAAACTACACATCCATCAGTTATGAGGTATACTGTGTAGATCCTAATGCATTACCTAGTTGTTTAGAAGCGCTTTCGGGATTTTCAGATGGAGCAACAGATGTTAATGAGAACATTGATATTAGTTGGAGTCCAGCTATTGGTGTCGTTTTAGGTTATACAATTTCAGTAGGTCTTACTCCAGGCGGAACAGAGGTTCTTGATAATGTAGATGTAGGTAATGTATTAGAATATGAATTAGAAACCCTAGAATTTGAAACCACATATTATGTAACTGTTTTACCATATAATACAAACGGTACAGCCGAAAACTGTAATGAATATAGTTTTACAACGAGAGCAAACCCATACCAAACATTAGTTTGTGAGGATGGTCCGGTAAATATAACCCATTGTTATAGTAATGATGATACCACAGAGTTTGGTTTCCAAAGTTCGGATGGACAGCCATTAACTATTGTTTTTAATGCTGGTTCTACTGAGGTTAATTATGATCCTGTACAAATCATAGATTCTGATGGAACAGTTTTAAACCCAAACCTTGAGTACGGTAATAGTGGAGATTTTACAGGGTTAACTTATACATCTACAGGAGATAACCTAACCGTTAGATTCGATTCTGATTTTAGTATTAGTTGTGGTGAAGGTAGTGCTTGCTGTACGGCTCCGTTCGATTTTGATGTGTTTTGTGCTTCAACAGTTGGGTATATTCAGGTTAATGCGTTTGTAGATGCTAATACAAATGGAGTTTTAGATGCAGGAGAAAACGGATTTACAAATGGTTATTTTACGTACGAACTTAATGGTGATGGTATCGTAAACTCAGTAAATTCATCAACCGGAAGTTTCCAAATCATCAGTTATAATGATACCGATTCTTATGATATTGATTTAAACTTTTATGATGAGTCAGCCGAGTGTTTTGATGTTGCAACTTCGAGTTTTACCAATATTTCAGTTGTTGCAGGTGAAACCGTAACGATTAATTTTCCTGTTGTTGAAGCTCAGGGTTGCGAAGATCTTGCTGTGTATATAATCAATAGTTGGTCACCACCAAGACCTGGATTTACCTATAATAACTATCTGTATCTTGAGAATATGGGCTTCACTAGCATTGCTTCCGGAACGGTTGAGTTTACATTAGATTCTCAACTTTTATTGAACAGTACTTTTAACGTAAATCCGGCTTATACTATTACAAACACAGCTAACGGTTTTACAGTAGATTTTGTAAATCTACAACCTGGTGAAGTTGAATTTATAGGGATTTCTATTACATGTCCTGTTGGTGTAGCACTAGATGATGTTGTTACCAATACAACAACGTATCTAACAGATAATAACGATTTAGTAGCAGATAATAATTATTCGTCCTGGTCTGAAGTGGTTATTGGGTCCTACGATCCTAATGATAAAATGGAAGCTCATGGATCAGAAATAGTTTACGACGATTTTGTAGTGTCGGATGAGTGGTTGTACTATACAATTCGTTTTCAGAATTTAGGAACAGCACCAGCCGAACTTGTAAGAATTGAAGATGCCTTAAATGCCCAGTTAGACGAATCAACATTTCAGATGCTTCGCTCTAGTCACGATTATGTTGTAACCAGAACTGGTAAAGATCTAGAATGGTATTTTGATAATATTAATTTACCAGCTGAACAAGATGATGCAGATGGCAGTATAGGGTTTGTGTACTTTAGGATAAAACCACAATCTGGTTATGCAGTTGGTGATATTATACCAAACACGGCAGCAATTTATTTTGATTATAACGCACCAGTTATAACCAACCGTTTTGATTCTATGTTTATAGAACCATTATCTATAAATGATTTTGATAATGTTGAGGTTCGTGTTTATCCAAATCCAGCAAAAGATATGGTTACAGTAACATTAAGTCAAAATATATTGAATACTACAGAAGTATCTTTAGTAGACATTCAAGGTAAGACGATTAATATTCCAAGAAAAGAATTTAATGGTACTGTTGAATTAGATGTATCTTCTCTAAATGCAGGTTTATATTTTATTCAATTAAGAAGTGGGAATAACATTATTATTGAAAAACTGATTGTTGAATAAAGATTACAACATAATATGTTTCAAAAGCTTCAGATTATTTCTGAAGCTTTTTTGTAATGTACAGATTTGAGCTTCGTCCAATTGACCAACTAATAAATCTAACCATGAAAAAAGCAATTTCCCTTTTACTTATAATCGTACTGTTTTCAGCTTGTAAAAACAAAAATCAAACAGAGTCTACTGTTGTAAATGAGGTTAAAAAAGAAGACATAATAACAAGTATTTACCCAGAATCAATTACTAAAGTGTTTAATGCACATGGCGGAATAGATACTTGGAATACCATGAAGTTACTTTCCTTTACCATGGAAAAACCAAACGGAAAAGAAGTAACTATTTTAAATCTAAAAACAAGAGCTGAAGTTATTGAAACACCAGATTATAAAATGGGTTACGATGGTACTACACAATGGGTTCTAGAAAAGGACAATAAACCATACAAAGGCAACGCCAAATTTTATAAAGGTCTTATGTTTTATTTTTATGCAATGCCTTTTGTTTTAGGAGATGATGGTATTATGTATGAAGATATTGAACCACTTACTTTTGAGGATAAAGCATATCCAGGAATTTTAATTTCTTACGAATCTGGAGTTGGTGAGTCACCAGATGACCAGTATAAAATTTACTATGATAAAGCCACTGGAGAAATGGCATGGTTAGGATATACAGTGACTTTTGGTAAGGATGAAAAGAGTAAAGACTTTCACTTTATTCGCTATAACAATTGGCAAACCGTTAATGGTTTAAAATTGCCTGAGTCTATAGATTGGTATAAGTACGAAAATAGCCTGCCAACTGAAAAACGAACTACAGTTATGTTTACTGATGTTTTATTATCTAAAAAAGCACCAGAGGACTCTATTTTTAAAATACCAGAAGGTGCTAAAACTATAAAGTAGTTTTGATTATATATTAAAAAAGCGAGCTGAATAGCTCGCTTTTTAGTTTCTAGTTTTCCTGATTTTTATACTTTTCAGAATAACGTTTCCAAAGCTTTGTTTGATGTGTTTCTAAACTAACGTTTCTGCCATCAATAAACGCATGTGTCAACTTATTGGTTCGCATATCTAAAGCATCACCTTCGCTAATAAAAAGTGTTGCACTTTTGCCAACTTCTAAGCTTCCGTACATATCGTCAATTCCCATTATTTTGGCTGCATTTAATGTTATTAATTGAAGCGCTTCCTCTTTAGTTAATCCGTGAGCTACTGTAGTGCCAGCATAGAAAGGTAGATTTCTAGAATTCATACGCTCCATATCTCCACTAGTTTCAAGAGACACCAAAACACCAGCATCAACTAGTTGTTGAGCTTGTTTGAAGTTGTAGTCATAGTCATGGTCTTCTAATTCTGGTAATGAGTGTACACGTCGTAACATTACAGAGATATTATTTTGCTTTAAAACATCTGCAACTTCAATGGCTTGGTAGCCTCCTACAATAGTTACTTTGCTAATACCTTGTGCTTTTGCAAAGTTAACAGCGTCTGTGATGCTTTTGGCATCATCTGCATTGATGTATAAATGCTGACTACCATTAAACAGACCAGACATAGCATCATAAGGTAAGTGCTTTGTTGCTTTGTTGCCATTATTGTAGGCTTTAGCTTCACTAAAGTAATCTGTAAGCTCTTTTACTTGTTTGTCGTAATTTTTGTTTGGCTTAAGCCCAGGATCTTCACCTAGCCACCAACGACCACGACTAAAACTACTTGGCCAGTTAATGTGTATACCATCGTCTGTTTTTATAGATGCATCTTCCCAGTTCCATGCATCGTATTGTACAATAGATGAGGTTCCTGTAATACGTCCTCCACGAGGCACTACTTGGCCTAGTAATACACCATTAGGTCGCATAGATTCTACAACTTTAGACTCTGCGTTATAAGCAATGATACTACGAACATTAGGGTTAAAAGTACCCATTTCAGAAAGGTCATCAGATGCTTTAACAGCATCAACTTCAACCAATCCTAAGGTTCCGTTAGAAACTATAAAACCTGGATAAACGTGTTTGCCTTTGGCGTCAATGATATCCATGGCTTGTCTGGTCAGTGGAGTAGAAGCCTCAGGACCAATCGTTGTTATTTTACCATTACTTACCACGATGATACTGTTTTCAATAACGTCTCCATTACCAATGTGTGCAGTAGCACCAACAATAGCAAAATCCTTGGTTTGCTTTGGTGCAGGTGTTTGCTGTGCAAAACTTAAAGTAACACACAGCATTAAAAGAACAATATTTATATGTTTTAATGTTTTCATCTTGTTAAATTTTAATGATTATGTGCTGTATGCTCTCCATCCATAGAATCGCAATGCAATAATTCTTTTTCTTTCTTCTGGATAGGCTGTGTTTTTAACCCTTTGTTTTTCTCTTGAAGCATACTGTTAATAAGCTCACTTTTTTCTTTTTGAATGGCTTTTCGCATTTGTTTATCGCGCTCCAAATCAAAATAAGTTACACCTTCAATAATTGTTTTTTCTGCTTTTGCATATACTGAAAGCGGATGATCTGACCATAAAACGATATCAGCATCTTTACCAACTTTAAGGCTACCAACTCTGTCATCTAAATGAAGTAGTTTCGCCGGATTCAACGTCACAAATTTTAATGCATCCTCTTCGCTAACATTACCATATTTTACAGATTTCGCAGCTTCTTGATTTAAACGACGAGACATCTCTGCATCATCGCTGTTTATTGCAGTAGTAACACCAACGCTGTGCATTATAGCAGCATTATATGGAATAGCATCATTAACTTCATATTTATATGCCCACCAATCACTAAAGGTTGAGCCACCAACACCATGTTCTTTCATTTTGTCAGCAACTTTATAACCCTCAAGAATGTGGGTGAATGTGTTAATATTAAAGTTGAATTGCTCTGCAACTTTCATCAACATATTTATTTCACTTTGTACGTAAGAGTGACAAGAAATGAAGCGCTCTTTATTAAGAATTTCAGCTAAAGTTTCCATTTCGGCATCTTTACGGTATGGTTTGCCACTTTTTTTAGCGTCATCATAAGCTTTTGCTCTTGTAAAATAATCTACAAATACTTGCTCAACTCCCATACGAGATTGAGGAAAACGCTCATTTCTACTCATTCGAGATTGTTTTACATTTTCACCCAAAGCAAATTTTATAAATTTCGGAGAGTTGTCATAAATCAGGTCTTCAGCAGATTCTCCCCATTTTAATTTAATAATCGCAGAGCGACCACCAATAGGATTTGCCGAACCATGTAAAATCTGAATCGATGTGACTCCACCAGCAAGATTTCGATAAATGTTAATGTCCTCATCATCTATAACATCTTCTATAGTAACTTCAGCAGAAGAGTTTTGTCCACCTTCATTAATAGAAGCTGCAGCAATATGTGAGTGCTCGTCTATGATTCCAGCAGTGATGTGTTTTCCGGTAGCATCAATAACTGTAGCGTTTTTGTCTGAAAGGTTTTTACCGATTTTAGAAATCTTACCGTTTTTAATAAGTAAATCGGTATTTTCTAAAACACCATCATTTTCGTTGGTCCAAACCGTTGCATTTTTGAATAATAAGGTTTCAGACTTTGGTTGTTCTGTAAATCCGAATGCCAGATTAGGATAGGTAATAGGACTCATATTTTCGTTTGAAGCCTCTGAGTCTTTCTTATCCTTTTTCTTAGAGTCGTCTTGCTCGTTTGAACTAGCCTTACTCGCAAAAAATGACAATTCGTTACCATTAGGTAGAATAGCTTTGCCATTGAGACCTTTGCTATTTGCAGCATTGGCTACAACTCTAATAAATTCACTTTTAGTACTATCTGAAGTTTTAAAGGTTAGGTTAACCCAATCATTTGAGTAGTTCAATTTAGAGCCTAATTGATGGTCACCACTTTCAAGTTTTGCATTAGGTTTTGAAGTGCTGCCAGAAATTGATAGTTTGTAATCTTCACCTGCTAATTTAAACGTATAATCACCATCAATATCTTTGGTACTCATATCTTCAATAACATGCGCTTCACCTTGTACCCAATTTTCGTAAAGTTTTGTGTTTTTATCAAATATATCTCCTGAAGTAATTAAAAAATTGGCATAGCTACCAGCTTTCAATGTTCCTAAAACATCAGATTTTCCTAATAACGAAGCAGGAACTGTAGTTAACGCTTCAAGTGCCTTTTGCTTAGAAAGTCCACTTTCAATGGCTTTTAATAAATTAGATTTAAACGATTTTTTAGATTTTAAACCATGTGTTGTTAAAGCGAAGTTGATACCATTCTCAGCCAATAATCTTGGGTTATGTGGCTCTTGATTCCAAGCACGCATATCACTTAATGATAATGTTGAAGCTAAGTGTGCATTTTCCACATCGTAAGCCAATCTAAAATCAATTGGGAGAATAATTGTAGCATTAGTTTGCTTCACTTCGTTAATACGTTCGTATTCGTCACCACCACCAACAATGGTGTATTGCACGTTAGATTCATCACCAACTTTATCGGCTCTTAAAAGGTTAGCTCTACTACCAGCTTCAAAAATTTGTAATAATGACGTATTGTTATTCAATGCTTCTAATGATAAGTCTTTAGTGTCTACATTACCTCCTGCATACCATTTGGCATCGTTGTACATCTGCCTCAATAAAGCCATACTTCCCATAATTGAAGAAGGATAGGATTGACGTGATTTTACACTCTTACTAAATGAAAAATGTTGACTAGTCTCACCATCAATAATTCTAATTGCATTATCAGCATCATTGTTTAAGGCAATAAGTGCTCCAGTTCCTCTTACAATGCCATCTGGCATATGTGTATTAACAACACCAAAACCCAGCTGATGTAGTTCTGAAGCCGATTTTGAATCGTAGTTAAAGCTATCCATTACATCCTGCTCTGGCATAACATGATCGTTCCAATAAAAGCCACTTCGGCTAGCGCCATATCTTGGACCGTTGCCACCACGTTCAGGATTTTTAACACCAAAAGACGTATAAATATCTATAAATGATGGGTAAATAGTTTTTCCTGAAACATCAATGGTTGTAGTGTTTTTCGGAATGTTTACTGAAGTGCCTACGTTTACAACTTTACCGTCTTTAATTAATAAAGTGGCATTGTTTAAAACCTCTGTTGGAGAAACGTAAATTGTAGCATTTGTAAGCGCAGTGTAATTAGTGTTTTTAGATTTTACACCAGTATTACTAGGAAAGTAATCTTGTGCAAATAGCGAAAAACTGCACATAAAAATGAGCAGCCGTAAAAATACTTTTGTCATAAAATGGTTAGTTAATTTGAATTCTAAAGATAGCGATTAAAGGCTATTGAAAAATTGAATTAAGATTTTTTAACGTTTAAAGCGACTTATTTTCGAAGTAGTTTACCAATAAAGCTACAACATAACTGTAGCTTTTCATACCGTCAGTTTGATTATTTGCTTTAAGAAAATTATCAAAGGTTTTTTCAAAAACAGGTTCAATTGGGGTTTCGTAAGATTTCCAAAAGTCTTGAACTTCTTGGTAATTCATTAAAATACCTTTGTTTACTGTAGCAAGAATTTCATAATACAAATCTTTGTCGCGTTTAAAAATTTCAACCAAACAGTAACGCAATCCAAAAGTATACCCAGAATATTTAAAATGAAGGTCTTTATTATGAATAGCGGCTAAGCAACCAATAAAATTAGCTTCATTTTCTGCTGCATAACCCAATTGATGCGCAACCTCGTGGCATGATGTGGTTGGGAATTTGTAGGTTGGAATTAATCCGTCTACCTGCCCTTCATTGGTAAAAGGATTCAAATATCCTGAAAATCCCATATAAGTTAATGGTGTGCTGTAAATGGACTTTTTAATACTTACAGGATTATAATCTAAATGAGGATAGGTTTCAGACAATGTTTTATAGCTGTCTTTTACCTTATCAAAAACTTCAGATTTGGTAAAAGGCATGTCTACTTTTGTAGAGTCATTTATGGCTAATTGATTATGTAGATTATTCGATTTTTCAATCAATCGCTTTGTGAAACTAACCAACTGCTCTGTGGTGTATTCAGCCTCAAGATGTAATGACTTATAAAGCGGAAGTCTATAGTAGTTAAATGCCCAAAGCAGATGAAATGCAAAATACACTAATGATAAGGTTGCTAAAATGTCTAACAACCAATTTTTGGTGTCCTTATAAATACGTTTTCGGTTAATGATTAGCCATCGGATTATATAAATACCAGCTAAAGTATAAAACACATCACCTACTGAAAATGGCAACCAACCAAAGGCATAGCGCATTAATTTAGAGGTAAAAACATAAACTCCATTACTATAAAATTGCTCTACAAATTCTGGGAATCGCTTTAAGATTTGAATAGCAATAATCTGAACAATCAAGAAAAGCGCAATGATGAGTTTTTTGTTTTTCAGCATGAATCAAAAATAGGAAAAACTTGTCATTCCGCACTTGATGCGGAATCTATATTTGCAGAAGGTTGAATATCTATATGAGATCCTGAAACAAGTTCAGGATGACAAAAAATAGTGATGAGTATTTTGTAAGTTTGTCTCTTTAAAATAATGAATATGAGTCAAGATATAAGAAGCCTTGAGCCAAAGGCACTATGGAACAAATTTGCAGATCTTAATGCTGTGCCACGTCCTTCAAAAAAGGAAGAGCGTGTTATAAAATTCATGAAGGATTTTGGTGAGGGATTAGGTTTAGAAACCATAGAAGATGAGGTTGGTAACGTCATCATTAAAAAGCCTGCAACTGCAGGAATGGAAGACAGAAAAGCCATTGTTATGCAATCGCATTTAGATATGGTACATCAAAAAAATAACGATACCGTTTTCGACTTTGATACTCAAGGTATAGATATGTATGTAGATGGTGATTGGGTAAAGGCAAAAGGCACTACGCTTGGCGCAGATAACGGCCTTGGTGTGGCTACAATTATGGCCATTTTAGAAAGTGACAGCATTGCACATCCTGCTTTAGAAGCTTTGTTTACTATAGATGAAGAAACTGGGATGACAGGTGCCATGGGACTTAAAGGTGGTTTGCTTAATGGAGAAATACTACTGAATTTAGATACCGAAGAGGACGACGAAATTGGTGTTGGTTGTGCAGGTGGAGTTGATGTAACCGCTACACGCACTTATAACGAAGAGGAAACACCTGAGTTTAAAATTGGCTATACCATTGAAGTGAAAGGTTTACAAGGTGGTCATTCTGGTATGCAAATCCATGAGGGTTTAGGAAATGCCAATAAGTTAATGAACCGATTATTATTTGATGGTTTTGAAAACTATGGTCTACGTATTTCTGAAATTGATGGTGGTAGTTTACGTAATGCTATTCCAAGAGAAAGTAAAGCAATTGTAGCTATAGATGCTGTAAATGAGGCAACTTTTGAAGCAGAAATGAAAACTTTGGCTGATACCATTAAGCATGAATATAAAACCATGGAGCCAGACTTAGAAATTAAAATTTCTAAATCTGAAACACCAGAAAAAATCATGGATTTAGGTGTGCAAGAAGGATTAACAAGAGCTTTATATGCTGCCTTAAATGGTGTGTATAGAATGAGTCCGGATATTAAAGATTTGGTAGAAACCTCTAATAATATTGCCAGAGTAATTGTAAAAGAAGGTGAAATAAAAATAGGATGCTTAACACGTAGTTCTGTAGAAAGTTCTAAATGGGATTTAGCCAATACACTTCGTGCAACTTTTGAATTAACTGGTTGTGAGGTTGAATTCTCAGGAAGTTATCCTGGTTGGGCACCCAATATGGATTCTGCTATCTTAAAAGTAATGGTGCCAATTTACGAGCAACTTAATAATGGTGAAAAGCCTCATGTTGCAGCTTGCCATGCTGGTTTGGAATGTGGAATCTTAGGACAAAATTATCCAGACATGGATATGATTAGTTTTGGGCCAAACATTAAAGGTGCGCACTCGCCAGATGAGCGTGCTCAGATTTCATCAGCTCAGAAGTATTGGGAATTTGTTTTAGAGATTTTAAAAAACATTCCGAAGAAAGATTAAAATGTATTTGTCATGCTGAACTCCTGTCTGCCGACAGGAAGGTGTTTCAGCATCTCATCATGGTTTATATAAACAAAAAGGCAGCTATTTAGCTGCCTTTTTTATTGTTATTAAGTTGTTTACTTATTCAGCAATACTTGTAAGCTGAATATCAAACACTAAGTTTGTTTTTGGTGGTATTGGTCCGTTGCCATTTTCGCCGTAACCTAAATAATAAGGTATAAATACTCTGGCTTTGTCACCCACTTTCATGTTTAACATCGCTTCTCTAAAACCAGCTATCAAGCCAGCACTTTCATTATAAGGTTTAGAGAAGGGAACGTATTGTCCAGCTTTATCTTGTCGTTCATCGTACATGTTATTTTCTTGAGCAACTTCTTTCCAAGTTGTCCAAAAAAGTCTACCGTCTTCAAAATAACCTGCACAATCAATATTTACACGGTCAGAAGGCTTTGGTTTTTCACCATCGCTCTCATGCGTAAAAATCATTGCCATTCCTGTAGGAGAATCTATACGACGACCATCTAAAGCCTCATTTTTCTTTAACCAATCTTCTTTAGCTTTCTTAGCTAATTCTTCAGCTTTTTTCTTTGCTTCAGCTATTTGTTGTTCTCGCTTCTCAATAATTTTAGGCATTTCTTCTTCAAATACCTTTGGCGCATCAAAGAACTTAGCATCTTTCCCTTTTCTGATGATATTAACTTGTGTAATAACAACATCTTCAACAGGCTTGTGGTTTCTCGCTTGAGGGTTAATTACCTTTACGTTTGAAATAGAATCATGTACATCCATTCCTTTAATAACTTGTCCGAAAACCGCATGTCTATTATCTAAACTAGGCCATTCTTTTTCCATGATAAAAAACTGACTTCCGTTAGAATCTCTACCAGAATTTGCCATGGATAAAACACCAGGCTTATCGTGCTTTAAATCTGGATGAAACTCATCTGGAAATTTATAACCAGGATCTCCCATTCCTGATGCAGTTGGGTCACCACCTTGTATCATAAAATTATTTACAACACGGTGAAACGTAAGACTGTCATAGTAACGTTTTCCTTTATATTCATCTTTTACCATTGGGTGGTTACCTTCTGCTAAAGCCACAAAATTTGCTACAGTTACAGGTGCTTTATCATAATAAAGTTCTGCTAGCATTGTGCCCTTGTTGGTAACAAATTCTGCATAAAGTCCGTCTTCTAAATCAGGATACTTCTCTTGGCAAGAGATATTTGCCAATACAACTAATATAACTAACGTTGTAAGTGCTTTTTTAATCATTTTCTTGGGTTATAGTGTTTAAAGTTACTTCGCAAATTAACGGAACATTGGTTCCTATTCTGTTTTCGTCACCATAGTAGCCATAGGCTTTTTGTGATGGAAAAATAAACGTGACATTATCGCCTTGTGTCATTAATTTTAAACCTTCTCTAAGACCAGTAAAAAGCTCTTGCTTATCCATAACATAAGTTCTTTTTGCTGTGCTATAAATCTCATTTCCGCTGAGGTCAGAAACGTTGTATTCAAAATTTATGATGTCACCAAAATCAGGTTGAATAGTGTCTTTTTCGGCTTTGGTGTTGTAGTAGTACCAAAACCCACTTTCTGAAGCGATATAGTCTTTATCTGGATTATTCTTTATAATCGTTTGAATAATCTCATGCTCTTTTTCGTTAAGCTTTTTGTTACGTTCTGCCGATTCTTTAAGGAACGAACCAGACTGTACCGTTTCTGGCATTCTGGCTTCTGGAGATTTACAACCCACCAAAAGAAAAGCCGCAATTAGTATGTAGAGTAGGTGTTTCATTACTGGGACAATTCATTTTTATATTGCGGTAATATACTAATAAATTTCTCAACTGTAGCTTCTAAGCTATCTTCGCTACGTCCACCAGCAGCATTTGTGTGGCCACCTCCATTAAAATGTGCTCTCGAAAACTCATTTACAGAAAATGTTCCTTTACTGCGTAACGATATTTTTACGATATCTTCTTGATGGTTTTCTATAAAGATGGCAGCAAAGATGATATCCTTTAACGATAAGCCGTAATTAACAAAACCTTCGGTATCTCCTTTTTTAAATTTGAATTCATCCAACTCAGCTTGCGACAAGGTAATATAAGCTGTACGTAACTCTGGTATAACCTTTAAGTTTTGAAGCGCTCTACCTAAAAGCTGCAAACGACTATAGCTATTGGTATCATAGATGTTATTATGAATATCTGAATTCTTAGCACCACGCTTCATTAAGTCGCCTACCACTTGGTGTGTTCTGCTAGTGGTTGATGGAAAACGAAACGAGCCAGTATCTGTCATAATGCCTGTGTACAAACAGGTTGCAATAGCGCTATCTATTTTGTCTAAGTCATCTAGCATTTCAATGAAATTATAAACCATTTCGCAGGTAGAAGACATACTCACATCAGAGTAAGTAAATTTAGCATAATCATCGGGTTGCTGATGATGGTCTATCATAATTTTGGTTGCAGACGACTGTTCTAATGGTGTTTCCATATCACCAGTACGATGCAAGGCATTAAAGTCTAGGGTAAAAATAAGCTGCGCCTTGTTGATTAACGCTTCGCTTTGATCTTGATTGGACTCAAAGATTAAAACACTGTCATTTCCTGGTAACCACTTTAAAAAATCTGGGTAATCGTTTGGTGCAATAACCGTCACATGGTGATTATAAGCTTTTAAATAATGATAAAGACCTAAAGTAGAGCCTATGGCATCACCATCAGGGTTTTTATGTGGCACAATCACAATGTCTTGTGGTGTGCTGAGTAGTGTTTTTAGTTCTGAAATTTGTGTTTTAATCATAGGAAGCGAATTTACAATTTTTAGTGTTTTTGAAAACGTTTTTAATATGAAATTAAGAATCGTTCTTATTCCTGCCTGCTTGAGAATGATAGGTCTCGTCACTTCGAGTGATTTTATGGTTAATTGGTTCTCGATACTATTTGCTCGTACACTCACAAATCACTCGAACTGACGATAGAGGCTTCTTTTTATACTTTGCGTCACTTCGAGTGATTCCGAAGCATGAGAAACCTTTAGGTTCAGCGTAGCTAAACTGTATCGAGAAGTTTTGTTACCAAGCCTGTTCTCGATACTAATTTTATTCCTATCGTCATAAAATTCACTCGAACTGACGAAAGACTTTGTTAATTTATCATTAAACATTAACCTTTAATTATGGCATGGCTTGATAAATTAAAGAAATGCATTACTTTTGCACCCAATTAAAAAATTACACATGGCAACTAACAGAACATTTACAATGTTAAAGCCAGATGCTGTTGAAAAAGGACACATTGGCGCAATATTAGAAAAAATTACAGCTTCAGGATTTAGAATCGTAGCAATGAAGTTAACTCAAATGACTAAGGCAGATGCTGAGGAGTTTTATGGAATCCACAAAGAGCGTCCATTCTTTGGTGAATTAGTTGAGTACATGACACGTGGCCCAATCGTTGCAGCAATCTTAGAAAAAGACAACGCTGTTGAAGATTTTAGAACATTAATTGGTGCTACAAATCCTGCGGATGCTGCAGAAGGTACTATCCGTAAGTTATATGCAGCTTCTATTGGCGAAAACGCTGTACATGGTAGTGATAGTGATGACAACGCTGCTATAGAAGGTGCGTTTCACTTTGCTGGTAGAGAGATGTTCTAAGAACAGACACTTTATATAAAATTGAAAAGACCATCTGTAAGGATGGTCTTTTTTGTTTTGTGGTTTCAAAAGTGGGCGAGAAATTAAATTGAAAAAAGCTTAGAATTTAGCTTAGTTCATTGTTGTATGTAGTTTTTTAGAATGGAACTTCTGTAATTTTAAAGAATAGAATATAACCCGTATATAAAATTCCAATACATAGTATTATTGGATAAATAACATACATGATGAAATCGAAATTTCTCAATTCACCGGTTTTCTTCTTTTTTCTAATTCTTGCATAAGACAAAATAATTGTAGTAATTCCGATAAAGATAAAAATAGAAAATACAACAATCTTGGTTATTTTGCTTGAGTTTTCTATTCCATCTTCATTAATTTCTGCAGGAACGAACTCTACTAAATCAGTTTCTAAAATATTCCCTTTTAATTTTCCTGTTATGTTTTCTTCACCCACATAAAGAACTTGAAATTTTAGACCATGTTTTGGATCAAAATAATTCCAATCAAAATTATATATACTATCCTTACTTACCTCATAGGTAAATTTAGAAACCCCAGACTCAATCTCTTTTATGACCTTAAAATCAATAATTTTATTTATACCTTTTAATTCAATTGCAATTTGTTTTCTAACATCAGATTTATTAATTGTTAAATCGCCTGAATTCCAAATAGAAATGGTAGTTAAATATATGTTTTGATTAATTTTAGAACTATCTTTAGCAAAGATTTTTAGACTTGATTCACCTTCAATAGCTTCTTTGTCAAAAACTTTATAGGATGGTCCTAAGACGTTATAACTGATTTCCTTATCCTTTACAGTATTGAAATAAGATACAATCCCAATAGCTAATCCTATTAGTCCGACTATGAGACCAAAGAAATTAATTGTTTTTTGCATAGACACTATTATTTATTAATTATAGTTTTTAATTACATACAACAATCGAATATTCGTATTACGTATATCCACATTATATTTGCACCAGAAAGGTAACTATAATTTTCTTACTAAACTACAGTTACCTTTTTGTTTATCAGTAAATTATATTTTTAATCTTAATCCACTTTCTTCTTCGCTACAAACGTACCATTAGGTTGTATAAACTTTACTTGGTCTATGGTACCATCGGTTTCTACAAACTCTATTTTAAAACCTTCTAAGACCTTAAAATTAAACTTGTGCAATGCTGTTGGTATCAACTCATATTCGGGTTGTCCTGGCACAAATACATAGAGTACGTTTTCGTCTTTTATATACGCTTTAATTTCTGTACCCATTAAATCGTAAGTGCCAACATACTGCTCTAAGGTTTTGGCATCTACATCTAAAGTGTTTGGCGTACGCTTAAAGGCAATAGCATCTGTCATCTGTTCAATATCGGTTTTAAGATAATCTATATCGCCTGTAGTGTTTGTGGTAAAAGTTACTTTAATAGAATTGCCGATAGCTGTGGTGTCTGCTTTGCCTTCTTCATAATCTAAAACTTCAAAAGTGTCGTAATGAAAATGGTTAAGATATTGTTTGTGGCCATTAAACTCGGTAAACAAAGAATCATTTTCTACTACAATTTCAAACTTACCATAGCCTTTGTTTTCATAAAAACCTGTGTAATCTAATAAGGTATGCGATGGTCTGGTGCCTTTTACATTAGAAACACTAGTGTTCTCTTTTGCTTCTTCCTTTTTTTCGAGTGCTTTTTCAATAGCTTCTTTATGTTCTTTTGCCCATTCGGTCTTATTAACACCTAGCATATAATCTGCAGCGATGTTTCTAACAAGCCTTGGCACTGCAGAGCCATTTTGGTTGGTTAATACCACAATGCCTAAACTATCGGTTGGGTACAATGCTACACTTGCAGAAAAGCCATCGATATTACCACCATGCTCTACCATGTAGTGCCCTTTGTAAGAATGTAAAAACCATCCATAACCATAATTAGAAAACTGCACATCTGGCATTTCGTCTTTTGGCATGCCACCAGAGACTACCATTTTAGAGCTCATGGCTTCTTTTACATAAGCTTCTGGTATAATTTGGGTTTCACCATATTTACCTTTGTTGATCCAAGTCTTTAGCCATTGGCTCATATCATTAACACTGCTGTTAATACTACCTGCTGGAGACATACCTGCAATATCAAAGTAGTCCATCTTTTCAATGTTTCTATCGTCATCTAATCGGTAACCGAAGGCTGTGTTTGTACCGTTTTTCATACCATCAATCATGGTCTTAGAACGGTTCATGCCTAAGGGTTTAAAGAATTTGTCTTCAATATTTTTTTCCCAGCTTTCGCCTGTAATTCTTTCGGTAATAACACCTTGTAATAAAAACCCAAAATTGTTGTAATACCATTGTTGGCGTACACCAGTAAACGGTTCGTGATACTGTATACGAGCTACTAACGAGTCTTTACTATCCGAAGGGAAAAAATACCAAGAACCATCGTGTCTTGGCAAACCTGTACTATGGCGCATTAGGTCTTTTATAATGATGTTATTGTTCATCTCGTCATTATAAAATCGTAATTCTGGTACGTGTTTTATAGGACTGTCATCTAAGGATAATTTTCCGTCCTCTTGTAACATTCCGAGAAGCGCAGAGGTAAAGGCTTTTGTAGATGAGCCAATGGCAAACAAGGTATTGGCATCAGCAGGAATTTTATTTTCATAGTCTGCATAGCCAAAGCCTTTGGCATAAATAACTTTATCTCCTTCTACAATGGCAACTGCAAATCCAGGAGCTTTTGTAGATTCTAATACGGAATTGAACTGCTTTTCAATGCCCTTAAGGCGTTTGTCGGTTTGTGCTGAGACAAAAGATAGGAATGTGATTAGGGCAACGACGAGAAATCTGGTTTTCATTTTTTGATTGGTTTTGTTGTTAACTATTTAGTTAGTAGTAAAACTGCTCTCTAAGTTACTGAATTTTAAAGGGAATTTATTTTTTGTCTGATACTATGTTTTCAGGTTGTTTATCATTCAGAGCATCCCACTTTTTTTTAACGTCATCCCATTGTGTTGTAAGACTTAGTTTTCTGTATATTTCAAAGAAATTGTAGATAAAACCTGCTGTATAAATTAATGTAAAGATTAAGATTGTAAATTCCTTCTCTACATCACCTATATTGAAACAAATTATAATATTAAAAAATAGAATAAAAACTAAAATTATAGAGTTTAGGATATACAAGATTATGGATATAGTCTTTGTCTTACTATCTTCAGGGCTTTTCCTTAAATAACTTCCCCATTTACACCAAAACCCACCACTAATAAAAGAACTCTCAATTTCTTTTAGCCTTATACCGTATACAATTAAATGTCTTGTAATAGAAGACATGGTTTTTATAAGAGCCAATACTATAAATAAAAGGCAGGCTTCAAAAATAAACCTCTCATAAAACTCAGAGCTAATGATATGAGGAAAAAGAACACCGATTATGGTAAAACAAAAGCCTAAAATGGTTAATCTATAACCCATAAGGCTTCTCATGCTTGTAGAAAGTTCTTGATATTCTATAAGCAACATATTTTTAATTTCATCTGCCATAATAATATATGTTATTTATGATGACTTAATCTATTAATTATGGTTTAACTTGTTAGCTATCAAGTTATAAAAAGTATTTGACAGATAAACTTTTCTCCCATGAAATACAGAAAAATACATTTCATCTTCAAATTTCTACAATTCGGTAAATCTTCTTTTCAAAAGCTAGTGTTGCGAAGGATATTTGTACCGTAATCATAAAACATCAATCAAAACATCATGAACACGTTAGTAAAAATCGCAGTAATATTGGTTTTAAGTTTAATAGGACATCAGTCTACAGCACAAACCAATTTTGAAAAAGGAATGACCAAAGCTTTTGAACTTTGGGAATCAGGTAAATGGGATGAAGCCGAAAATATGTTTGAACGTATTTCGAAAGCGGAAGACAAAGAATGGCTACCAAACTACTACATTGCACAAATGAACAGCCTAAAAAGCTGGAATGAAAAAGACGAAACCGTTTTAAAAGCACAGTTAGACAAAGCGCAAGAGCATTTAGACATTGCAATGGCTAGAAGCGAAGACAATGCAGAATTGTTGGTAATGCAAGCCCAAGTATATACCAATTGGGTAGCTTACGATGGTGCAACTTATGGTATGAAGTATGCTGGCAAGGTTGCCGAACTGTATGCTAAAGCAGTGAAGTTAGACCCAACGAATCCGAGAGCAGCATTATGTAAGGCAGATTGGGGAATGGGAAGCGCTAAATATTTTGGTCAGGATACAGAACCATTCTGCAAAGAAATTGAAGCTTCAATAGAACTTTTTGATACCTTTAAGCCAGAGAGCGATTTTCATCCTAATTGGGGAAGAGAGCGTGCAGAGCAAGTATTAGCTGAGTGTAAAGAGTAAATTATTTTAATATTTATGTCAACGTCAATTAAAAATATTTTAACCACCTTTTTTATTGGATGTATAGTTTTCGTTATTGGATCTTACATGACTACAGGGTTTGATTTTAAAAATGTTAATCAGTTTTTAATCTACTTTGGCATATACCAGCTCTATACTTTTGTAATTAGCTATGTAAATACTCTGGTTTTTGAATATTTAAAGAAACGCAGCTACAAAACCTACGATAGTATCAAACGCTTTGTGATAGGCATATTTAGCAGCACAGTTGTAACGTTGATAACCATTTTTGTGCTTAGGGTATTAGTTGAAGTAATAATCTTTGGTGATACGCTAGACCACTTTTTGGAAACCGAAACCTGGTATGGCTATTCTTTTGGGTTGTGGATTACACTAACTATTGTAACAGTGTTTTATGTTATATACTTCTACAACCGTTTTCAGAAAAATAAAATAAAAGAACAAAAGGTTATTGCAGGTGCAGCCAGTGCCAAGTTTGATGCCTTAAAAAATCAGTTAGATCCACATTTTCTGTTTAATAGTCTTAATGTATTAACCAGTTTAATTGAAGAGAACCCAGATAGTGCACAGAAGTTTACAACAGCATTATCTAAAGTGTATCGCTATGTTTTAGAGCAAAAAAATAAAGAATTAGTAACAGTAGATGAGGAATTGAATTTTGCTCGAACATACATGTCGCTTTTAAAAATGCGATTTGAGGACAGCATCATTTTTGAAATACCAGACAAGGCTTCAAATCCTGAAAGTAAAGTTGTGCCATTATCGCTACAATTATTGTTAGAAAATGCTGTAAAACACAATATGGTAACCTCGAGTAAGCCATTGCATATAAAAATTTATGAAGACGGAAATCACTTAGTAGTGATGAATAATCTTCAGCCAAAACAAATTGTAAAGAAGAGTAGTGGTGTTGGTTTAGAAAACATAAAACAACGTTATCAGCTTCTTACAGAACGAAAAGTTTACATCAATCAAAGAGAGAAGGATTTTGCAGTTGCAATTCCGATGCTCACAAAACAAGTATCAATCATGAGAACAGCACAAAAATCAAAAGAGCGTCTTAATGACGACTATGTGAGAGCTCGCAAGCGTGTAGATGAGCTTAAAGCTTTCTACTATAGTTTAATATCGTATGTTTTTGTTATACCATTTTTAATCTTCATTTGGTATAAATATTCGCAACATACCATTCAATGGTTCTGGTTTCCGGTATTTGGATGGGGAATTAGTTTAGTGTTTCAAGCCTATCGCGTATATATAGATAACGGAGCCTTAGGGTCTAAGTGGGAACAACGCAAAATTGAAGAATACATGCGTGAAGAGGATGAAAAAGATCGTTGGAATTAAAATTGAAAGTTATGAAAGATCAGAATTTAAATTATATAAAAGCCAAACGTCGCGTTGAAAAAGAGAAAGGGTTTTACACACACCTTATAATATACTTTTTGGTAAACACAATACTTACGGTAGTAAAAGTTTGGGGAGATTTTAATAGCTGGGACAGTTTTGTTGATGAGTTTTTAACCATTGACGTATTAAGTTCCTGGACTGTTTGGGGAGTGTTTTTAATCTTACATTTTGTGTCCTATAAATTTGGTGCAAAATGGGAAGAACGCAAGATTGAAGAATACATGAAAAAGGAATTGTCTAACGATTCAAATTAAAAAATTAAAGAGATGGAAAAATATAGTTTAGAGCCTTATAAAGATAAAGACGAGGTGTCAGATTTTAGAAAAGAAGAAGCATATTTAAGAGCAAAGAAAAAGGTAGATTCATTAATAGGGTTTTACTGGCATTTTGCGGTGTATGTTGTTGTTAACGTGTTTTTAATATTGTTAATAGGACTTAACTCAGAGCAAGGTTTTAGAGGTTTTGGTCCTTATGCTACAGCCGTTTTTTGGGGCATAGGATTAGTGTTTCACTTTATAGGAGTCTTTGGGCCAGATTTCTTTTTTGGTAAAGACTGGGAAAAGCGAAAGATTCAAGAGTTTATGGATAAAGAAGATCGTAATTGGGAGTAATTACTAATTAAAGATAGAAGTTAATGGAATCTCATAATGCTAAAGAACAAAAATTACTAAGCGCTAAAAAGCGTGTAAGACAGTTAAAACTGTTTTACATTCACTTTGCTGGCTACTTAGTTGTTGTAGCACTGTTGTTGTACAATCTCTACATTGTTGAAGGTGCTTATAAGAATAATATTATCAGTCTCAACCTTTCAATTTTAGTTCTGTGGACCGTTGCTATTGTATTGCATGCATGGAAAGTTTTTAGAGAAAAAAAAGTTTTTAAAGAAAGCTGGGAAGACAAAAAGATAGCTTCTTATTTAGAGAAAGACGAGACGGAAGAAACCAAAATGTGGGAATAAAAACGAACTAATCAAAAAAAAATAACCAAACAAAATGAATGTAATCATCATAGAAGACGAAAAACCATCAGCAAGAAGATTGCAACGTATGCTAAAAGCTTTGGAAGTAGAAGCAGAAACCATGTTGCATTCGGTTGAAGAATCTTTAGGTTGGTTTCAAAATAACAAACATCCAGATTTAATCTTTTTAGATATTCAATTGAGTGATGGCTTGTCTTTTGAAATTTTTGAAACCTTGGATATAAATTCAGCTGTTATTTTTACTACGGCTTATGATGAGTATGCGCTTCAAGCTTTTAAGTTGAATAGTATAGACTACTTATTAAAACCAATTGACGATGACGATTTAAGAATTGCGGTAAACAAGTTTAAAGGCAGAACACCACAAAAGCAATCCGTTACGTTAGACTTTAACGATATTAAAAAGCTGTTAGTTAATCCGATAGAACGTGAGTATAAAAAGCGTTTTTCGGTAAAAGTAGGTCAACATTTAAAGCTCATCAATATTGAAGATATTGAATGTATTTATAGTGAAAATAAAGGTACTTATGCTTATACTAACGAAGGTAGAAATTACCTGTTGGACTTAACTTTAGACCAGCTTGAAGAAGAATTGGAGCCACACGTGTTTTTTAGAGTTAGTAGAAAGTTTTACATCAACATCAATGCTATAAAAGATATCATAAGCTATACCAATTCTAGATTACAGGTTAAACTCAGTCACTTTGATGAGCAAGAAATAATTGTTGCTAGAGAGCGTGTAAAGGATTTTAAAAACTGGTTAGAGTAATCGGTTAGTCTTCCTCTTCAATTCTATTATCATCAAAAGCAGAGGGCAATAATTTTGGAATGATTTTCACAAAAAGTGGTAATAAAATAGCACCTCCAGGTAGCATAAAAATTGCTAAACTTGGTATGGATTTAAAAATATCTAGTAGTTGTTGCTGTATCTTTTTTTGTTCTTCATCATTAAGTGTTCTATAGGTTGAAGCTGTGAGTAATTTCATAGCTTCTTTACTCTCCGATAGCTCCTTTAAAAGACGTTTTTTATTGCGGTTAACAAGTTTAGATACCAGTTTGCTGCTATTGTCGTAAAAACTTTGAGCTAGGTTTTTAGAGCTTAAAAAAGCAACTTCTTCCTTATGCTCATCATAAAATGTATTTATAGATTCAATAGATTTGTCAATGACCTCCTGTTCTAAATTAAGGTCATTTTTCATTTTTTCCAGAAAATTTTGTTCAGCGGTATCTATCACCTTATCACTCCATGACGCCATACAAACTAAGTCAACTAGATATTGCTTTTCTAAAGGATGACTAATGGCTTTAATAACATCATCATAAGTGTTAATGTCTGTGTCTTTTTGGCGCATAGAGCTTTCAAAAAGCTTCATTAAATTTTCGTCGTAGTCAGATTTATTTGGCTTGGTTTCCATCACAGAAATAACCACAGACTCTAAGGCAGATTCTAAATTGTTTACATAATTTTCAATGTCTTTTTTACCATTTAAAAAATGAATGTACCCTAAGACATCAATAAAAAGTAAGGCATTAACCAAGAAGTAGTTGAAGCTTTTAGCAATAAAATTATCATCTATATGAATACGCTTATGAATTATCTTTTCTAACAACTTGTCTCCAGAAGATTCGCCAAAAAGTTCTTCAAAAAAAGAGCGTTCATTTTCACCAACATTTTTATAGTAGGAAACCAGCTTGTCTATAAAAGTATCTTCGCTGTGTCCTTCACTTAAATGTGTATGGTAAAAACATAAAAGCAGATTTATCTTGCTTCGTTCTTCTTCAGAAAAATCAAAAGATTGGTCAACAAACGATAAAGCGGAAATATTGCTGCCATAAATAAAACCTGTATCCCTTAGTTTGTTATAAAACTCTAAGGTGTCTATATCTGCCAGATTGTTATCTGATATGTCTTTTAGTAGTTTTTTTATCCAGCCTTTTGCTGATGGATTCATGGCAATGCAATTATGATATAAAGATACTTTTTATCTTCAAAAAACAACCACATTTCAAGCTTTTTGAAAAAATATAAAACCACCTTCTTCATTTTTCCGTAGGTAGAACAGAGACGCAATAATTAACAAAATCTCAAATTATGAAGAAAACAAAATTTTTAATGGCAGCAGCAATTGTAGGAATGGCTACGTTAGTTGCTATTGCGGCAGATCATATAGATGCTCCTGCTGTACAAGGTGGTACAAGTGATATCACAGATTTTTATGCCTTTCAGGGTGAGAACACATCAAACATAGCTTTTGTAGCGAATGTTCAGGGACTTTTGGGTTCTGGTAGCGATTCGCAAAATGCAGCTTTTGATGAAAACGTATTAGTTGAATTTAATATCGATAATACAGGAGACAATGTAGAAGATTTGGTAATCCAAGCCATTGCCAGAGATGGTAAAATGTATGTATTTGGACCAACTGCTCCTTCTCAAACAGGTTTAAACAGTACAATTGCAACTAATGCAGCCAATCAGTTTTCCGTAGACATTACACCTTATGGACAATCTGCAATTGTTGAAAGTTCTGGTGGAATGATGGCTTTTGCTGGCCCAAGAGATGATCCGTTTTTTATGGATTTTGCACAGTACAGCCAAATTATAGCAGGTAATGCTACAAGTTTTAACAATCCTGGTGCAGACACTTTTGCAGGTACTAATGTACTTTCTGTTGTGGTTGAGGTGCCTAAATCTATGATAGGTGGTTCAGGTACAATAAATACTTGGGTAGAATCTAAAAGAAGACAATAACAAACTTAAAATTTACAATGATGAAAACTAATAATATAAAACTTTATGCTATTGCAATGCTAATGTCTTTAGTGGCATTTAATTGTAATAATGATGATGACGGTGTTTCTCAGCCAATGGGTCCTGATTTCTCAGGAACTTATGCGCAGCAAGACCAAATGGGTAGACCAGCTGTAAATACAGTATTTGTATCCTCAGGTATGAAGGACGCTTTTAACACGACAGTGCCTTCAAATCAAGGAGCCGCTTTCCAAGCAATGTTTCAAAACAACTTAGAAGGATTAAGTCCTGCTTATGCAAATCCCGGTGATACAAATGCTTTGGGTCTAGACTCGGCCACATTTACGGGCTTATTAGCAACAGATGTACTTAATGTGTCTTTAGATGGTACAACAACATTTTATGACGGTACAAATGTGTTAACAGGAAGAGCTTTAGCAGATGATGTTATAACCGTTGAGTTACTACTGATTTTTGGTGGTGAAGATTTCTCTGAAAATCCAGGATTATCTAATGATAATGTAGATGCAAATGACAAAGCGTTTTTAACGTCTTTTCCTTACTTGGCTTCGCCTTGGTAAGATACTGAATACAATTCCTGAGGTAGTTTATTTGTCTGCTTCAGGAATATTTTTAACAACAAAAACTCGCAAACCATGATACTCAAAAAATACCTTCCCCTCATTATAGTGTTACTAATGTTTAGCTGTAAAAATGAAGTAACCAATAGTAATCACTATTCAGAATACCTTTCAAAAAAAGCTGATAAATCTGCACTTGTGGCAAACGCAGAACAATGGACAGATAAGCTTAGCGAAAACCCAAATCAATATCCATATTTAGTAAAACGTGCTGCAGCATATACTTCAATTTTTGAAGCTACAGGTGATATTGATTATTTGGTAAAAGCAGAAGACGATTTAAAGCAAGCAGTTGAAGTTACCAATGGAAAAACCACTTCATACTTAAAAAGTTTAGCTTCAAACTACATTTCTCAACATCGATTTAAAGAAGCACTACAGTTACTGGAGCAAGCCGAAGATAATAGTGATAAGTTAAATGGTACAAGAAAAATGCTTTTTGATGTACATCTTGAATTAGGAAATTATTTAGCTGCGGAATCTTATTTAAAAAGTTTTAAGAACACCTCAGATTTTGATTATTTAATTCGTTTGGCTAAATGGGAAGACCATAAAGGAAATTTGGAGGGAGCTATAATCAATATGGAAAAAGCAAAAGCTATAGCTGAAGCTTCCAATCTAAAAAGTCTTAAAAAATGGTCATATACAAATCTCGCAGACTTTTATGGTCATGCAGGTGATATAGAAAAATCCTATAATCTTTACTTGAAAGCTTTAGAGTTAGACCCTACAGATGCTTATGCCAAAAAAGGCATTGCATGGATAGCTTTTTCTTATGAAAATAATCCTATCATTGCGCAAAAAATTATAGACTCAGTAACTACGTATTATACCACTCCAGATTATGAGTTGTTTATGGCAGAAATAGCAGAGTACAATGAGGATGAATTGAAGAAAAGTGCCGCTATTGGTCGTTATAATGACATGGTGAGAAATAAAAATTATGGAGATATGTATAATGCATATAATGTTATAGTATATGCGGAGGAAATGTTGTTGCCAGAGAGAGCTATAGAGATAGCAGAACTTGAGGTGGAAAACAGACCTACACCACAATCATACGATTTATTGGCTTGGGGTTATTTTAAAAAAGGGAATGTAGAAAAGGCAAATGAAATTATTGAGATGCATGTAGAAGGACAAACTTTTGAACCAACAGTTTTGTATCACATCGCAGAAATTTATAAAGCAATGGGAAAAGTAGATGCTGTATCAAGTTTAAAGAATGAGTTGGTTGCCAGTCTCTATGAACTTGGTCCTACAATGGAATCTAAAATCAACCAATTATAATTATGAAAAATTTAAAATTAGTACTCGTTTTTCTAGGCTTCTGTCTTTACGGTATACAAGCACAAAATATAAAAGGAGTTGTTTTAAATGAACTTAACCAACCACTCGAAGCAGCTTATGTATATAACTTAAATTCAGAAGCTCATGCACACACATCAGAAAATGGTGTGTTTTATATAAGCCAAACTAAGTCTGGAGACTCATTAAAAGTTGGACTTTTGGGCTATAAGACAGCTATAGTACAAGTAACAAGTACAGACGATTTAAGTATCATTTTAGAAGAAAAAGTATTTCAGTTGGATGAGATGGTAATTCGTGAAGAACTCAATCCTGTAAGCACAATTACCAGATTAGATCTTAATGTTACTCCAGTAAATTCTTCACAAGAAGTGCTAAGAAAAGTGCCAGGTTTATTTATTGGTCAGCATGCTGGTGGAGGTAAAGCAGAGCAAATTTTTCTTCGAGGGTTTGATGTAGACCATGGTACAGATGTAGCTATTGGTGTAGATGGTATGCCTGTAAATATTGTGTCTCATGCGCACGGACAAGGGTATAGTGATTTGCACTTTGTAATACCAGAAACGGTAAACAAAATAGACTTTGGTAAAGGAGCTTACTATGCTTCAGAAGGAGATTTTAATACTGCAGGTTATGTAAACTTTAAAACCAAAGATTATATAGATGAAAGCAGTGTGTCGTTGGCTCTGGGTCAATTTAATACGTTAAGAACAGTAGGTTTGTTTGATTTGTTAGGGAACACCAAAAATCAAAATGCCTACATGGCAATGGAGTATATAGCCACAGATGGACCGTTTGATTCTCCTCAAAATTTTAATCGTCTTAACTTATTTGGAAAGTATGTAATGTACTCTCCAGAAAACGATAAGTTAACACTTACAGCATCACATTTTACAAGTCGTTGGGATGCTTCTGGGCAAATACCACAGCGCGAAGTTGATAACGGAAACATTACAAGATTTGGTGCTATTGATGATACCGAAGGTGGAGAAACATCTCGAACAAATTTAAATGTGACGTATGATAAATACATTACAGACAATACAACATTAAAAGCTAACGCTTACTACTCTCAATATGCTTTTGAATTGTATTCTAATTTTACATTTTTCCTAGAAGACCCTGTAAATGGTGACCAAATAAAGCAGAAAGAAGACAGACAGATTTTTGGAGCAAATGCTGCATTGAACTACACAACGTTTTTAGGAAGTACAGAGTTAAATTTAACATCAGGTTTTGGCTTACGACATGATATTATTGATGATGTAGAATTATCTAGAACGTTAAACCGAACCACAACTTTAGAAAATATTCAATTAGGAGATATAAATCAAACTAATATTGATGCCTTTGTAAAAGCAGATTTTGAGTTTGGTAAATTCAGAATAGCACCTGCTTTACGTTTAGACTATTTTAAGTTTATGTATAACGATGCGTTACAAACCAATTATGAAACAAAGTCTGAGACAAAAACAATAGTTAGTCCTAAGTTGAACTTCTATTATAATGCAAAAGATAATCTACAACTTTATTTAAAATCAGGTCTAGGTTTTCACTCTAACGATGCCAGAGTAGTTGTTGCAAATAATGGGAAAGATATCTTACCACGCTCTTATGGCGCAGATATAGGAACCATATGGAAACCGTTTCCAAAACTAGTAGTTAATTCTGCACTTTGGTATTTGTTCCTAGAACAAGAATTTGTTTATGTAGGAGATGCAGGTATTGTAGAGCCAAGTGGTAAAACAAGACGTTACGGATTAGATTTAGGATTGAGATATCAGATTAATGATTGGTTGTTTTTAGATTCTGATGCAACGTATACGCATGCAAGAAGTATAGATGAGCCAAATGGAGAAGATTATATACCTCTAGCACCAGATTTTACATTTACAGGTGGCTTATCAATAGATAATTTAAACGGATTTTCTGGCGGATTACGATTTAGATATTTGAATGATAGGCCAGCAAACGAAGATAATTCTATTGTGGCAGAAGGTTATACAGTTACAGATTTTAATCTTAACTATAGAATGAAGAATATAACACTAGGTATGATGGTAGAAAATCTGTTTGATGTAGACTGGAATGAAACCCAATTTGCTACAGAGTCGCGCTTACAAAATGAAGTAGATTCAGTAGAAGAGATTCATTTCACACCTGGTACACCATTTTTTATAAAAGGAATTATAACGTATAATTTTTAGGGGTCGACACTTAATTTGTGGGGAAGCAAATTAAGGTTGGTTGATTGGTTGCTAACAAGAAAGATTAACTGCTGATTACAGTTAATCGGTATCATGAGAAATTTTGATACTTTTTTGAGTTTTTTTGTTAGTTGAAACACCTGCACGAAAGTGTGGGTGTTTTTTTGCTATTTTTTTGAGGATAAGGCAATCTGCTTGCCAAATACAGCAGTAATACCAGCGGCTAGACCACCAACAATTCCTGTAACCAACATTAAAACAAAAGGGTTTCCTCCAAGAGGTAATAACGCGGCAATACGTTTTGCTAGTGTATAATCATTTCCGCTACTAAGTATAAAACTATAAGTTCCCCAAAACACAAGAATGGCCAAAAAAGGCACAAAAAACACAGCAGCTTTTTTAAGAGGAATAAATAATGAAGTTGCTAAAGCAGCAGTCATTATTGACCACCAAGGTAAAACAAATGATAAAAGAAATGCTAGTAGTATTGTTGCAAAAAAGTTTATGAGATTATTTTTCATTAGTTTTTAGGTGTTAAAGTTTGAGTGCTAATTATAGCATCTGTAGCTTGGTTAGATTGTAAAAAGTTAAGCTGATGATATTTTCCTGAAGCCCAGTCGTCTATAAAGTTGTCGTAGTATTTGCTTCCTGGATTTCCAGATTGTCCACCAGGATAAATACCAATAGCGGTAGGAGGTGAGCTCATTTCAACAATCATGCGCCATGAAGGACCATGATTTTCAGATGTAGCATTAACAATATTACGATCTCCACCAATTGGAATGTTAAGTCTTGAAAATGCAGGTAACGGTTGTAATAAGTGGCCTACATAGGTGCCTTTATAATTAGCCCATTTGTAGTCACCTTTTTCTTTTTTAATCTTAATTAATTGAGATGCAGCATCCTTAAAAGCAATTAAAAATAAATCTTTAGCGGTTTCGGTTTTATCTTTGGTTTCAACAATATCCATAAACTCATTGTCACCATTATTCTTTAAAAGATAAATAGTTTGATAGGTGAATGGAGGGTCTAAAGCAGTATCTTCAACATCAAATTCGTCCCAAACCAACTTATAAAGTTTGCCATACCACTGCCTAAAAATACTTGGCCCAACTTCATCAATATCATTATTAAATTTCCAGGCTTTTATTTCATTATAAATAGATATTTCTTCTTCTGTAAGTGAAGAGGTGTCCATGTGCTCTATCATGTACGGTACAATCTCTGCAGCTTTTAGATTGTAATTATTGTTGTGTAAATTTTTAAAATCAGCAACACTAAATTTATCTTTTGAATTAAAGTAATCATTAATAACTCTGTTTCTGTAGGTTTCGTAACCATCATTAAAAACATAATAAGGATAACTTTCATCTACAGGATGCTGGTTGGCAGAACTTACAAAACCACGATCAGGATTTTTGGTATGTGCATTAAATTGCTGAGGTATGTAGCTTTGCCAATCATTTTCAGGATTACTGCCATCCATTAAAAATTTACCTTGTCCTTCCCATTTATTCGGAAATTTACCTTGTATCCATAAGGCAATATCTCCTTCGGTTGAAGCAAAAACAAAGTTTTGAGCAGGTGCATTCCAATATTGCAATGCTTGTACGTATTCGTCGTAATTTTTTGCTTTATTAAGCTCTATAAAGGTTTTTTGATTATTTCCGCCTTCGTGCCCAATCCATTTCATGGCGTAACCTGCTAATTCTTTATCCGATTTAAAGTTGATGTCATACACCACAGGACCATGATGTGTGTAAAGTACTGTGTCTTTATAGTTTTCTTTTCCCTTTATTTTAATGTCTTCCACTCGAATTGAAACATCCTTCCATTCGTTGTCATATTTGTATTTTGTTCGGTCTTTGTTGAATTCAACCTTGTACCAATCAATAACATCTCTTGTTGCATTGGTTTCTCCCCAAGCGATATTTTGGTTAAATCCTGATATTACACCTAGTGCTCCAGGAATTGTAGCGCCGAATGCATTATGATTTGGTGTGCTAAGCTGCATTACAAACCAAATGGATGGTAGGTTAAGACCTAAATGTGGATCGTTTGCCAATATAGGATTTCCAGTTACCGATTTAGCTCCAGAAACCGCCCAGTTATTACTGCCATTATCTGGATTGGGTTTAGCAATTGTCTCTACAATAGTATCTAAAACAGCCTGGCTCTCTGGTAAAGGGGTTTGTGGTACATCTATAAAACTCCAATCGGTTTCTTTTGGTATAATTGGATCTGTAACGTCAAAGAAATCAGGAAATAATAAATCGAAATTGTCTTTGCCGAGTAAACGTAATGCATTGGTGTATTCTAGGTCGACGTCATAACCAGCCAACATTTTGGTCATATACATTAATAATAATGCTGTTTTTTTTGGTGTCCAAGCTTCTGGTTTGTAGTCTAGTAGTTTGTATTCTACAGGAAAATCTTCTGGCTTTAATTGACTGATGTAAGCATTAACACCATCTGCATAATCTTGTATATAACCTAAAGTTTCTTTGTCGTATTTTTCCATATAGGCTATGGCTTGGTCTGCTCCATAACCCATGCCTCTACGACGTTCTCTGCGATCGTAATCTAATGCTTTTTCCCCAACAAATTCAGATAAGCGTCCAGCTGCAGCAAAGGTCTGAAACTCTATTTGCCACAATCTATGTTTTGCGGTTATGTAACCTTGTGCTTTGTATAGGTCACTTTCGTTTTGCGCAAACACATGTGGAATTAATTGTTCGTCATAGTGTACGGTTACCTTACCTTTTAATCCGGGAATGTAAGCATTTCCTGAAGTGGCTTCTGTTGTTTCATTTTGCCAAATACCAGAATAGGGATTTAAGAATTTACCTATTGGAGGAATAGTGCCAAGTTTGGTGTTGAGAACAAAAAAAATTCCTATAGTAAGTATAAAGGAAATGATGAGTTTAGCGTATTTCATAAAGCGAGTATAATTGCTTATGAAAGTACAAAATAATTCTGAAGGCTAAAAAGGATTTTTCTTAACGAAGAACTAACTTCTTTACAATCTCTTTGCCAACAGATTCGTTAAGCATTTTTACAATTTTTTCGTTTCCGTAACTTAACTCTTCGCGTAATACGCTTGAGCTGAGCTGCACATATAACGTTTCATGTTTAAGCTCAATGGCGGTTGTGTAGTTGTTAACACCGTTTCCCATAAGATTTGCCCATGCCTCACGTATATTTACCTTATCTAAACCAGCTTCTAAATTGTTGGTTTGTACAAATTCTTTAAGGATTTCTTCTATTGGACGGTTATCGTTGTTTCGTTTTGCCATTTGTCTTGCTTCATTATTTACTCAACATCCAAATGTATTGGAGTATAACGTTTGTACAAATATATGTTATTGTCAGAGTTACTTACTTTCAGATGTGTTTCAGAAGCTTCTAAAACAGTTTCTTTCCACTTTGCGTAAGGTGTTCTGTAATAGAGATTTAAACTGTCATTTTCAATTTTTACAATTAACTTCTCAGCATCACCTGATGCAAAATAGGTGTCATTAATACCAGGTTTTAGTTTTTTTCTAAATCCTTGTAAGCTATCATTAATACTAATGTAATCTATAGTTTCGTTAAACTGATATTGCTTTTTAGTACCATTTTCTAAAGAGACTTCTTCAATTTCCCAGTAACCGTTAAGATGTTCTATGTATGGTTCAGGATTTTTAGAACAACTAAAGATTAGAATTAGTAGGATAAGACTATACTTTCTCATAGTTTAAAAATTTTGTAAGATTGATGAATCTGCTTAACCACATTTTCTGTTCGGTCTGCATGTGTATCGCTAATGAAAATCTGACCAAAATGATCGTTATCTACTAAACTGATAATCTGTGAAACTCTGTTCTCATCCAATTTGTCAAAAATATCATCGAGCAGTAAAATAGGAGAGACACCACTTTGTTGTTTTATAAAATCGAATTGTGCTAATTTTAGAGCAATCAAAAAAGATTTTTGTTGTCCTTGACTTCCAAATTTTTTAATCGGAAAGTCATCAATTGTAAAGACCAAATCGTCTTTGTGTGTGCCAACACTTGTGTATTGCAGAGCCTTATCTTTGTTGAGGTTGCTTCGTAGTAAATCAATCAAATCACCATCAAACAAATCGCTTTTGTATTTTAAGTCTATAGCTTCCTTGCTTTGACTTATAGCTTCGTAACGTTCTTTAAAAATTGGGATAAAAACATTTAAGAACTCATCTCGTTTTTTAAATATTTCAGTGCTGTAAGTATTTAATTGCTCATTGTAAATAGCAAGTGTGTCTGCATTAAAGGTGTTGTTAAGCGCAAAATATTTTAAAAGTGCATTGCGTTGCGAAAGTACTTTGTTATAGGAGATAAGTGCGGATAAATACGCTTTGTCACTTTGCGAAATTACACTATCTATAAATTTTCGTCTGGTATCGCTACCTTCAATAATTAAATCTCTATCAGCAGGAGATATAATAACCAAGGGAATAAAACCTATATGGTCGCTAAACTTTTCATAAGCTTTTCCGTTGCGTTTTATAATTTTTTTCTGGCCCTTTTTAAGCGAAACAATAATTTTTTCGGTGCGTTCATTTTTGCTAAAATTGCCATCAACTACAAAAAATTCGGTGCCATGTTTTATGTTTTGTAGGGCAACAGGATTAAAATAACTTTTGCCAAAAGCCAAATGGTAAATAGCGTCTAGAGCGTTTGTTTTACCAATACCATTAGCACCAACAAAGCAGTTTATTTTGCTATCGAAATCAAAAACCTGACTTTCAAAATTTTTGTAATTAACTAAAGATAATGCGTTTAGAACCATAAAAAACAGATGTCCTTTGCTTGAATTTAGTGGTGTTTTAATGTAATGAAACATCCATGATTAATCATAAATAACACAGCAAAAATGATAATAAGATGTTCCATGTGTCCTTTAAAAAACAATAAATATCAACACATGAATATTCTCGCAAATTATTGAAAAATAACAAATAATTAAGCTTTTAAATCCCAATAAAAATTTTATTTTTGCGCACGCATTAATAGAAAGATATGGCAACGTATAAGAAAAGAGGCTATAAACCGAAAACTAAAAAAGAAAAGGAAGTTATTGTTGATGAACATTCAACAACAGCAGAAGTATTTAACACTTTAGATGAGGGAGCTTCTAAGACAGAAGAGTGGTTTTTAAGAAATCAAAAATATATTGTAGGAGCAATAGCAGCAATAGCAGTTGTAGTTTTAGGCTACATGGGTTATAACAAATTTATTGCAGAACCACACCAAAAAGAGGCAATGAACGATATGTACCAGGCTAGAACCTACTTTGAGGAGGCTGTAAATGGTGTTTCATCAGATTCGCTTTATAATATGGCTTTAAATGGTGGTAACGGTAAATTTGGAATGGTAGATATAGCTAAAGAATACAGTGGTACACCTGCTGGAAATCTAGCAAACTATTATGCTGGTATATCTTATTTAAATCTAAAGGATTACGAAAAAGCAATAAGTCATCTTCAAGAATTTACTAGCGATGCTTCAATTCCAGATCCAATTGTTAAAGGAGCAATAGGTGATGCTTTTGTTCAGTTAGAGCAATATAAAGATGGTTTAGATTATTACGAGAAAGCGTTTAAGGCTGACGTAAATAATTATACAACACCAATGTTTTTAATGAAAGCTGCTCGTATAGCCATTAGGTTAGGAGAAAACCAAAAAGCTTTAGATTACTTAAAGCGTATTGATAATGAATTTGACAGCTCTACAGAAGCTGCACAAGTTGATGTTTTAATAGGTATGGTTGAAGCTAAAATGCAATAAATGGCTACCGCAAATCATAATTTATCTAATTACGATAAAGCAACAATCCCAAACGCGAAAGACTTTCGGTTTGGGATTGTTGTTTCAGAATGGAATGACACTATAACAGAAGGGCTTTGGCAAGGTGCATTTGATGCGTTGACAGATTGTGGTGCATTAAAAGAAAACATAGTACGTTGGAATGTGCCAGGTGCTTTTGAGCTTACCTATGGAGCTGCCAGAATGTCTAAAAGCATTTATGCCGAATCTGGTATGTTAGATGCTATTATTGTTATAGGTTGTGTTATACAAGGTGAAACCAAACATTTCGATTTTGTTTGCGAAGGTGTTACTCAAGGAATAAAAGACCTGAATTTGTCTGGTGATATTCCAGTAATTTTCTGTGTACTAACAGATAATAACATGCAACAATCTATAGATCGTTCTGGCGGAAAACATGGTAACAAAGGTACAGAAGCTGCCATAGCGGCAATTAAAATGGCACAGCTTAGAAAGGAGACGAAGTAGTTTTCAGTATTCAGTTAAAATAAAGTTTCAAACTTCGACTTCAAATTTATCTTCCAATTTAAAGTGGCATCCTTTTTGTTGATAATTTTAAGGAATCCTTAAACGTTTTTTCCTAGTATTTTAAGTACTTTTGAGACTATCAAGGTTTTAATATATAAGACAACTTGTTTAATCAAAGAAAAAATAAACAGTTTAATTATAAGCCACGCTTTCAGGATTCTGAAACCGATAATTATCGGGAAGAGTCGAAAGACGACTTGGAGCGTAAGTGGAGTGCAATGAAGGGTAATACCAAGCGAAAATCTAACAAGTTATTTTCCTTACCAGCTTTAATCATAATGCTCATAGCGCTTTTTGTTTTAATGTATGTCCTAGAAGGATATATTAAATAAGGATATTATGGGATTAATGAAATTGAAAAAAAATAAAAAGTACAATTATAAACCACGTTATTATAAAGGTGATGGCAATCCTTATGAATTAAAACATAAGTTTGATGACTATCGTAAAACCATAAATCCGCCAAAAGGAATTAAAGGGAAATGGAACGCAGCAATGGATGAATATAAAAATAATAGAGACGAAAACGTAAACAAGCGTGTCTTCATCATTGCAGGTATTTTAATTCTGTTGTTTTTGTTTTTATTTGGTTTTGATTTATCTATTTTTTCTTCCCAAAGCTAATGACAGATATCATTCAACTTTTACCAGACCATGTTGCCAACCAAATTGCAGCTGGTGAAGTGGTACAACGTCCTGCTTCTGTAGTTAAAGAGCTTTTAGAAAATGCAATTGATGCTGGTGCAGACGACATAAAACTTATTGTAAAAGATGCTGGTAAAACACTAGTGCAAGTTATAGATAATGGCAAAGGCATGAGTGTTACTGATGCACGTTTAAGCTTTGAGCGTCATGCCACATCAAAAATAAAATCTGCTGAAGATTTATTTCAGCTTAATACCAAAGGATTCAGAGGTGAAGCTTTAGCAAGTATTGCGGCTATTGCACATGTAGAGCTAAAAACCAAACGACCAAATGATGAATTGGGCACAGCCATAGAGATAGAAGGCAGTACAGTAAAATCTCAAGAGGTTACAGTAACTCCAACAGGAACTTCTGTTGCTGTAAAAAACTTGTTTTTTAATATTCCTGCAAGACGAAACTTTTTAAAATCTGATACAGTAGAGTTAAGACATATAACAGATGAGTTTCATCGTGTAGCTTTGGCACATCCTAATATTGCGTTTGCTTTTTACCACAATGGAAGCGAGCTTTTTAATATTCCGAATGAAAATTACAGGCAACGTGTTGTTCATATTTTTGGTAACAAAACCAATGAAAGATTAGTGCCTGTTGAAGAAGATACAGAGGTTTTGAAGATTTCAGGATTTGTAGGTAAGCCAGAGTATTCTAAGAAAACACGATCAGAGCAGTTCTTTTTTGTAAACCAACGGTTTATAAAAAGTCCGTATCTAAATCATGCTATAAGTGCAGCATTTGAAGGTTTATTAAAAGATGGATACCACGCTAGTTATTTTTTGAATCTTACAGTAGATCCAAAAACTATAGATATTAATATTCATCCTACAAAAACCGAAATTAAGTTTGATGATGAGCATACGCTTTACGCTATTTTAAGATCAGCTGTAAAGCATAGTTTAGGGCAATTTAATATAGCACCAGTTCTAGATTTTGAACAACAAAGTAGCTTTGATACACCTTACAGCTACAAAGATAAAGCAGGTAAAGCTCCAACGATAGAGGTAGACCGAAGTTTTAATCCATTTGCAGATGAAGGAAATACTTCACGTAGCATGTCTTCTAAATCTACTTCTACCAGAACGAGTTTTAAGTCTGCACCAGCAGCAAACTGGGAGAGTTTATATGTAGGCTTAGAATCTAAGGGCAACGGAAGTCAAGGAGATGATGCTAGCGTAAGTTTTGAAAAAGAAGTTAAAACTGAAACAATTTTTAGTGATGCTTCTGTAGAAACGAGTAAAACTACATTTCAACTTCAACAAAAATATATTGTAAGTACGCTAAAATCTGGTATGCTTATTATAGACCAAAATAGAGCGCACCAACGTGTGTTGTACGAAGGTTTTTTAAAGCATATTACTATTAAAGAAGCTACAAGTCAACAACTGTTATTTCCACTGCAGTTGAGTTTTACTCCCAATGAAGTGAATATCATTTCAGGGTTACAAGAAGATTTGGAACATACAGGATTTGTGTTTTCCGACGTTAAAGAAGAAACAATAACAATTACTGGAGTTCCTGTTGGAGTGCCAGAAAGTGAAGTCTCTATAATTTTAGAGCAACTTATTAGTGATGTTGAGAATGATGTGCCAGATGCTAACTTTAGTGCTGCAGATTTATTAGCTAAGTCTATGGCTAAGAGTTTAGCAATTAAAAACGGACAAACACTTAATAATACTGAACAAGAACATTTGGTGAATAGTTTATTTGCTTGTAAAGAACCAAATGTGTCACCAACCAACAGACCAACGTTTATAACAATGTCTACCGACGACATTGAAAAGAAATTTATGTAGTATGAGACAAGGAATAACAGATGCTGTAAAGCATTTATTGATTATTAATGTGCTAATGTTTATTGGTACTATGGTTATTGGTAATGGACAGTCCTTTTATCAATGGTTTGCTTTATATTTTCCTAAAAACCCAATGTTTGAACCATGGCAGGTGTTAACGCATATGTTTATGCATGGTAATTTTACACATATTTTATTTAATATGTTTGCGCTTTGGATGTTTGGTACAGCAGTAGAGCAGGTTTTTGGAATGCAAAAATTTATTATTTTTTATCTGCTTTCAGGTTTTGGTGCTGCGATTATTCAAGTTGCATTTTTGTACTTTCAATTTAATACAGGTTTACAAGCGTTATTAGAGTCTGGTTTTTCTCAAACAGATATTATGAATGTACTTAGTGAAGGTCAGTATGATAAGAGATGGATACCTGCTTTGGGTGATAATTTTCAAGGATTTTTAAGTGCTTTTAATTCAACTATGGTCGGAGCTTCTGGTGCAATAATGGGTGTTCTGGTAGCATTTGGGATGTTGTTTCCAAATTCTAAGTTGATGTTGATTTTCTTGCCAATACCTATTAAGGCTAAGTACTTCATACCTGCTATAATTGCCTTAGATCTTTTTTCAGGATTAACAGGTCAATCTATATTCAGTCCAAGTAATACAGCATACATGGCTCACGTTGGAGGTGCTCTTACAGGTTTTTTACTAATGTATTTCTGGAAGAAAAATGAACGTGATAAATACCGTTGGAATTAAGAATGAGCACTATTGAGGATTTAAAATATCGTTATAAAAACCTTGATGTTTTTGGTAAAATAATAACCATAAACATCATTGTATTTATAGTAGATGCTATATTGACAAATCTTTTAAAACTAGGTGTTGTTGAATATTTTAAGCTGCCATCTCTTTTTGGGAGCTTTATTTTGCAACCTTGGTCTTTGATATCTTATGGTTTTCTACACAATGGACCTTTTCACTTATTATTCAACATGTTGTTTTTGTTCTATTTGTCTAGAGCAGCATCTAATTTGTTTAGAACCAAAATGGTTTTAAATATTTATCTATTAGGTATCATTGCTGGAGGTCTGGCTTATTTGGCTGTTTTTAATGTAATTCACTTTGATTTTTTCGGCCCTAAAAATAGTATCATGGTCGGTGCATCGGCAGGTGTTAGTGCATTGCTAATGTTTATAGCTATTTACATGCCTAAGTCAGAAATTAGATTGTTTAACACGTTCAATGTAAAGTGGATACATATTGCCATTTTCTTTGTGGTTATGGATGTTTTTAGATTAATGTCTGGAGTTAACCAAGGAGGTTATGTAGCTCATATAGGAGGTTATATTTTAGGTTATTTTTATGCCACACAGTTAGTAAAAGGAAAGGATATAGGACTTGGTTTTGAGCGAATGATGGACTCGATTGTAAGTTGGTTTAAACCTAAATCTAATTTAAAAACAGTACATAGATCCTCAAAAAAGAAGTCTTACGCAGGTAAAACCAAAGAAGAGTTTCATACCTATAACGATCAGAAGAAGATAGACCTGATTTTAGATAAGATAAGTAAAAGCGGCTATGAAAGTCTAACAGCAGAAGAAAAGGAATTTTTGTTCAAAGCTGGAAAGAACTAAAGGTTATTACTTTTAAGGCTAAAGAATATGAAAAAATTGAGCTTTTTTAATAAGATTATCTTCGTTGTCAATTCACTGGCAGCATTCTTATTGCTCATTTCTTATTTATTACCTTACGTACCGCCTAAAAGTTTTGCTACTTTATCGGTTCTGAGTTTAGGTGTGCCATTATTAATTTCATTAAATATTATATTTTTTATCTATTGGTTGCTTCAGGTCAAAAAGCAAATGCTGTTGTCGCTTGTGGTATTACTTTTAGGATGGAGTTATTTAGGAGCATTGTACAAATTTTCATCTTCAAAAAAAATAGAAGAACCAGGCAATCTATCTGTAATGTCTTTTAATGTAAGGTTGTTTAATAAGTATAACTGGAAACCCAATAAAACAACACGAGAAGATATTGTAGATTTATTTATAAAGGAATCTCCAGATATTATCTGCATACAAGAGTATACAAGAGGAACTCCAATAACGCTAGAGGGTTATACCAGTTACAATGGCCGTTATACTAAAGATGTAAAAGGCGGACATACTATTTTTACCAAACTTCCTATTATAAATTCTGGTTCTTTAGAGTTTGAAGATACCAATAACAATGCTGTTTTTGTAGATGTAGTTAAGGGAAAGGATACCATTAGAGTTTATAATGTACACTTACAATCTGCAAAGATTAATACCGAGATAGATTATATAAACAGTCAGTATTCAAGAGATGTGTTTGTAAAACGTGTTAAATGGGCTTTTCAAAAGCAACAATCTCAAGTAGAAAAGTTTCTAAAGCATAAATCTAAAAATCCTTATAAAACCATCGTAGCTGGCGATTTTAATAATACTGCATATTCCTATAGTTATAAGAAAATTTTAGGGGATGACTTGGTAGATACATTTGAAGAGGCAGGTAATGGTTTTGGTAAATCGTTTGATATTAAATTTTTTCCGCTCCGTATCGATTTTATTTTAGCAGATGAACGTTTTAAAGTCAATGGCTTTAAGACCTATAGCGATGTTAATCTTTCAGACCATTATCCAATAAAAGCTACTTTAAACTTAAATAAGTAAGCAGTCTACACCATCTGAAACGATGTGAGCCAAAAGCCCTATAGCAAATACACGAGTTGTTTTTGGTAATAGTAATAATACATACACAGCGATAGCATAATAGCTATGAAGTGGGTGAAAATTAATACTACATCGATTAGAATCAAAAATAGGATTTGCAAATAAGTGGTCTAAATCTATCACAAATGCCGATAACATAATTAAGTACATTTTCAGCCATTGCTTTCTGTAGAATACTAGTGCAATTGCTAAAGGCAGGCCAAAATGTAATCCATAATGAATGGTAAACTTTAGCATTAGTCTAAACTTTGACGAGTAAGATATAACTCTGTATTAGGACCTTCGTTAAAGATCAAATCTAAAATGCTTAGATTAGGAATAAAACCATGTTTCTCAGTAAAAACCTGAGTATAATATTCTAAGTTGCTGGCTTGGTAGTTTCGTTTTGCCAAAGGTCTAAAGTCTGTTTTGTTTAGAGCATCTTTTTCAAAGACTGTACTTTCAGAAACGTTTAATTCTAATTGAAGACTGTCTTGAAGAATTTCAAAACACTTCAGATTTAAATCTAAGATGAAGTCAAATTTAGTTTCAAAAAGCGACATTAAATCATCAATATAAAACTCAAAAAACGGAGACATACTGTAAGCCGATTGCAACGATTTTAAATGTTGTAATTGCCAATCGTCTTCATTGGCAATTTTTACATCTTTGTATAATTGCCTATTTTTTTGAGAATAACTAACAGGAACAGATAATGCTAACTTACCATTAGCACCATAGATTTCTGTACGATTTCTATACGATTGTTTTTGGTAATTGTCGCAGACCTCAAAACATATCGAATCTGACTTTACCATAGCCACAAAATGTGCTATGTTAGGGAAGTATGTTGGGTGTATAAGACAATCCATTTATTTAGGATTTAAGATGCTGAAGCTTTCTTTTTCTTACGCCATTTATTAAACCCAAAAATACCTAATACAATAACTAAAAATGGAATAAAGTAAGAGGTGCGTTCACCAGAACCGCTTACGGTCGTAAATATTCTGTCCCAACGGAACTTCCAATTTTTAATACCGCCATTCATTATACCATCAATACTCATCCAGATAAATACAGGCTTGCCAAAAATATGATTATAAGGCACAAATCCCCAATATCTACTGTCAATAGAATTGTTTCTATTGTCTCCCATCATCCAATAGTAATCTTGTTTAAAGGTATATGAGGTTGCAGGTTGGTCATTAATAAAAATCTCATCTCCACGAGTAACCACTTTGTTGCCTTCGTACTCACCAATAGCACGTTTATATAAGGCGATATTTGTTTTGTCTAACTGTATGGTCTCTCCAGCTTTTGGTATCCATAATGGACCAAAATAATCGGTATTCCAATCGTTATGATAGGCATCTCTAGGAAATACATTTCCAGAAATTCCTTTTTCTTGAACCTCGCGAACTACATCTGCAACGTTAGGCTGTACTTTAAGTTTTTTAACTGCTTCATCTGATGCAGCATTAATTATGAATGAACCATCTTGTGGGTTATATCTAAATCCATCATCAATATCAGCTTTATCTAGCATGTTATAAAACATACGTTCTTCACTTGCTGAACTTATAGGCTTTTTTAATGTTAATTTATACGAAAACTGTAAATGAGATCTTGGTGGTAAAACATTTTGTTTGCCGTTTATAAAAACATAACCATCTCTTATTTCTAATGTGTCACCAGGAGTAGCCACACAGCGTTTTACCAGATTGGTCTTTTTGTCTATTGGCTTGTAGTAATTACGATCTGGATTAAAATCGTTCATATCCAAAAGCGTATCCGCAGGTTGGTTAAAAACAACAATGTCATTTCGTTCTACATTTTCAAAACCAGGTAATCTAAAATAGGGTAGTTGAAGTTTGTTTTTCCAAGACGTGTTTCTTTCATCATAGTTATCACTAAATAAGTATGATTTGGTTCCTAATTTTGGAATAGTATCATGTACCATTGGTGCAGCGATAGTAGTCATTGGAGCTCTGGCACCATAATGTATCTTACTCACAATAAGAAAATCACCAACTAACAACGATTTCTCTAAAGATGATGATGGTATAACAAACGGTTGAAAAAAGTATGTGTGTACAATGGTTGCTGCAACAATAGCGAATAGAATAGAAGTAATCCATTCACCTGTAGAGGTTTTTGGTTTTAGTTGTCTGTTTTCAATGTATTTAACATCTTCAACGTAGTTTAAGTAATAGAGATAAAAACCGAGAGTTACAATACAAATTAAAGCATCTAATTTACTGTCTTTGCCAAAAGCTCTCGCTGTTTCTACCCAAGCAGCAGGAATCATAATAAGATTTACAATAGGTAAAAACATGAGAATTACCCACCACCAAGGACGCGAAATAATCTTCATTAAGATTACTGCATTATAAACAGGTACAAATGCTTCCCAAGCTTGTCTGCCAGCTTTAACATAAAGTTTCCATGTTCCTAAGCCATGAATAATTTGTAATATCAGTAAAAAAATAAACCACTCTGTCCAAGTCATGATGTTATGTTTAGTCTAGTAGGTTGAAAAATATTTTAATTTGTTTCAATTGATTGGCAAATTAACCAATGTTTAACACATCTTTCATGCTAAAGATGCCTTTTTTATCTTTTATCCATTCCGCAGCAATTACAGCTCCTAAAGCGAAGCCATGCCTGCTGTGCGCTGTGTGCTTAATACTTATAGAATCTATTTCAGAATTATATATTATTTCGTGAGTGCCAGGAACTTCGGGTATGCGTTTGGCTTCAATATGAAGCTCATCAGAGTTCGGTTTGTCTAATGTCCAGCCTTTGTAATTTGTATTTTCAATAATTTGCTCAGCTAAAGTTATTGCGGTTCCACTTGGTGCATCTAACTTTTGCGTGTGATGAATTTCTTCAATTTCAGTACTATAACCTTCAACTGAAGCCATAAGTTGACTTAACCTTGCATTAATTTCAAAAAAGATATTCACACCCAAACTAAAATTAGATGCATATAAAAACGTACCATTATTAGATTTGCAGTACTCCAAAACTTCATCATAATGCTCTAACCAACCTGTGGTTCCGGATATAACAGGAATACCTGCATCTATAGCTCTTTTGATGTTGTTCACTGCCGTTGAAGGTATACTAAAATCAATAGCGACATCGGTTTCAGAAAAATCGAAAGTTGTTGTAGAACTTGTTGTTTTTATTGTAATATTATGGTTTCGGTTTAAAGCAATCGCTTCAATGCTTTTTCCCATTCTGCCATAACCGAGTAAAGCTATATTCATTAGAATTTGAAGTTAAGAGTTAAGCCTAAATCGCCTGAGTTTTCCATTTGGTTGTATTGATAATGTGGACTTAAACTCAAATTTTCATCTACATTAAACTGAAGTAAATGTGCATCTACATTGGCATCTATGATATTAAGTGCATACAAACCAATGGTAACTAGGAGCGAAACTTCTTTATTTCGCCTAAACTGTTGTTGTGCTCGTATTAATCCATCATTAGAGATAAGCGGATTGCCGTTAGCATCGGAAAATTCATCATCAGTAAAACCTGCTAATCGTCTTTTATAAGCATCTCTATAACGGTCAAACTGTTTGTCGTTTCTAATGTAAAAATATATTCCAGTACCTATAGCTCCCCAAACGATTGGGATTTTCCAATATTTTTTGTTGTAAAATTGTCCTGCTCCAGGTAAAATAGCAGAGTAGAATGCAGCTTTAGAAGGCCTTAAAGGATCTATTTCCTTTTTTTCTATAAATGCATTATCTATTAAAACTGTTTCTTTATCTAAACCAATGCTGGTACTGTCATTTTCTTTTTGGGCAAATGAAAATGATATAGAAATAAAGCAGAGAATGCCAAAGAAAAGCTTTTTATTTAGCACGCTGTACTAGTTTTTTAATTCTATTGAAATCTTCCTCAGAGTGAAAAGGAATTGTAATTCTGCCACTACCATTTTTACCTAATTTCACATCAATTTTGTGGCCAAAGTAATCTGAAAAATCTTTAATTCCCTTTTTTACATATTTAGGAATTTCGGTAGGAATTTTATCTTCCTTAGTATCCTCTTCTTGATTGTTGAGGTTTTTTACCAATTGTTCTGTAGCTCTTACAGAGAGTTTATTGCTGATGATTTTTTCATAAACTTCAAGTTGGTCTACTGGACTTTCAATATTTACCATTGCTCTACCATGACCCATAGAAATAAATCCATCTCGCATTCCGGTTTGAATGATAGGGTCTAGTTTTAACAACCTTAAGTAATTTGCAATAGTAGAACGTTTTTTGCCCACACGTTCACTCATTTGTTCCTGTGTAAGGTTAATTTCATCAATTAAACGTTGGTATGATAATGCAATTTCAATTGGGTCTAAATCCTGTCTTTGGATATTTTCGACCAAAGCCATCTCTAAAGATTCTTGGTCGTTAGCAATTCTTATATATGCTGGAATTGTTTCTAAGCCAATAAGTTTAGAGGCTCTAAAACGGCGTTCTCCAGAAACTAGCTGATACTTGTTAAATGCTAATTTTCTAACCGTAATAGGTTGAATAACGCCTAACTCTCTTATTGATGAAGCTAATTCTCTTAGAGATTCTTCATTAAAATTAGTTCTTGGTTGGAAAGGGTTAACCTCAATACTGTCAATATCTAGTTCAACAATATTACCAACAACTTTGTCCGCATTTTTGTCTTCTGCAGATTTTATATCATTTTCAGGATCTTTTAGTAAAGCAGATAATCCACGTCCTAAAGCCTGTTTTTTTGTTGCCTTAGCCATTACAATTCGTTTTTCTTTATAAGCTCTTTTGCCAAATTCAAATAATTGGCAGCGCCTCTACTACTTACGTCGTAGTTAATAATACTTTCACCATAGCTAGGTGCTTCACCAAGTTTAACATTACGTTGTATAATGGTTTCAAATACCATATCACTGAAGTGTTTTTGAACTTCTTCTACAACCTGATTCGATAAACGCAAACGCGAATCGAACATAGTAAGCAGCATACCTTCAATGTCTAACGCTTGGTTGTGTATTTTTTGTACACTTTTAATAGTATTTAACAGTTTTCCTAAACCTTCAAGCGCAAAATACTCGCATTGAATAGGGATAATTACAGAATCCGAAGCAGTTAAAGCATTTAAGGTTAATAATCCTAATGATGGAGCACAATCAATTAAAATATAGTCATATTCAGATTTTAAATCTGAAATTGCTTGCTTAAGCATATACTCACGCTCATCTTTATCAACAAGTTCTATCTCAATCGCAACTAGGTCTATATGTGCAGGAATAACATCTACGTTAGGAGCGTTAGATGCCATAATAGCTTCCTTAGCTGTTTTGGTATGTTCTAAAACCTGATATGACCCAAGTTCAACAGTGTCAACATCAATACCTAATCCGGAACTTGCATTAGCTTGTGGATCTGCGTCTATAAGTAGGACTTTCTTCTCTAGCGCACCTAAAGAAGCTGCTAAATTTACTGAGGTTGTCGTTTTTCCGACACCACCTTTTTGATTAGCAATTGCAATGATTTTACCCATTAAATGATTTGGTTTATTAAGGGTTTAAAAATACAATTTATTATGGGTTTTGAAAATTGAAGTTGTTAACAGTTTAGCTTTTTATTTATAGGTAATATTTTTAAACTTTTTTACGTTATATTTTGAATCAGCTTAATTAGAGTTAAATTATTGTGAAGCTTTAATTGTCAGTTTTTTAACACAATTTTAGAATCTTAATATTTAACTTTAGCCTAACCAATAAATTAATCAAAAACATGAAAACTAATTTTCGCACTACATTAGTGTTGGCAATTGCTCTGCTATTTTCTATGATAGTAGAAGCTCAGCCAGAGCAAACAGCCTCGGTAGAGGGCATCACAGAGTACAAAATGGACAACGGACTTAAAGTGTTGTTGTTTCCGGACAATTCATCTCAAACAATTACAGTCAATATAACTTACAAAGTTGGATCGAGACATGAGGGTTATGGTGAAAAAGGAATGGCTCACTTATTAGAGCATTTGGTGTTTAAGGGCACACCTAATCATCCAGACATCCCAAAAGAATTAACCTCTCATGGTGCAAGACCTAATGGTACTACTTGGTACGATCGTACTAATTATTTTGAAACTTTTAACGCTACAGACGAAAACCTTGATTGGGCCTTAGATTTAGAAGCCGATCGTATGGTAAATTCTTATATCGCTAAAAAAGATTTGGATTCAGAATTTTCAGTAGTTAGAAATGAGTTTGAATCTGGTGAAAACTCACCAACAAGTGTATTAATGCAAAAAGTAATCAGCTCTGCATTTTTATGGCACAATTACGGACAATCCACGATTGGGAACAAGTCTGATATAGAGCGTGTGCCAATTGAAAACCTAAAAGCATTCTATAAAAAATATTACCGACCTGATAATGCAGTTTTGATGGTAACAGGAAAATTTGATACTGATAAAACGCTTGCCTTAATAGAAAAGAAATTTGGAGGTATTAAAAATCCAGAAACAGCTCTGAATGATGTGCCAACTATAGAGCCAGCACAAGATGGTGAGAAGAGAGTAGAGTTAAGTAGAGTAGGAGATTTACAGTTAGTTTCTGCATTATTCCACACACCTGCAGGTTCTCATGTAGATTATGCATCATTGGCGCTTGTTGAAAATATTTTAACAGATCAGCCATCAGGACGTTTGTATAAGGCATTGGTAGAGAGTAATAAAGCATCTTCTATTTGGAGTTTTTCACCATTTACAAAGGAGCCAGGTTTTATGTATTTTAATGTAGATGTACCATCAGATAAGTCATTGGCTGATGCTGAAGCAACTTTATTAACAATTTTTGATGGCTTAAGAGATAATCCAATTACAGAAGAAGAATTAAAACGTGCTAAAGCTAATCTTGGTAAACAAATGGATCAGATGTTGCGCAACTCTTCATACTTAGGAACATATACAAGTGAGTTTATAGGTGCTGGCGATTGGAGGTTGATGTTTATTCATAGAGATCGTGTCGAAGCTGCAACATTAGAGCAGGTTAATGAAGTTTTAAGTAACTATTTTATTAAAACAAACAGAACGGTTGGTAATTTTATTCCAACAAAGCAGCCAATGCGTATAGAGATTCCTCATACTGAAGGTTTAGAAGACTTAGTGACTAATTATAAAGGAAAAGAAGCTTTAAGTACAGGTGAGGCTTTTGATGTGTCTTATGCTAATATTCAAGCGCGTTTAGATTCAGGGACGATTGGTGAAACTGGAATTGAATATGGATTCATTAAAAAAGATAATCGAGGTGAAACGGTAAACGTCAATTTCACGTTTAGAAATGGTGGTGTAGATGATTTAATGAATAAGGGCAGAGTTGCAAATTATACAGCAAGAATGTTGAATAAAGGTACTAAAACGAAGTCTAGACAAGATATTGAAGATAAGTTAAGCGAACTTAAATCTAGTGTTTATTTTAGTGGAAGTAACGGTAGAACATACGCTTATGTAACCTCTACCAAAGATCATTTAATGGAAACATTAGATTTAATGACCGAAATGTTAAAAACACCAGCATTTAGCCAAGAGGAATTAGATAAATTAAAAACTCAAGATATTGCAAATATCGAACGTAATAAAACAGAGCCACAGTACTTAGTGCAAAAACGTTTGGGTGAAATTAACCAAACGTATCCTAAAGGACATCCGTTGTACAACATGTCTATGGAAGAAGAATTAGCAGCTATCAATGATGTTACCGTAGAGTCAATGCAAGCCTATTATGATGATTTCTACGGAATTTCAAACAATGCAACTTTAGTAGCTATTGGTAATATTGATGAAGCAGCTTTAAAAGAGTATTTTGAAAAAGAGTACGCTGATTTTAAATCGGATTTACCATATTCTGAAATTAAAGATCCTTACAAAGCAAATAATCCTGCAAACGAACAAATAAAAACTCCAGACAAAAAGAATGCATTTACTTTAGGATTCTTAAACTTTGAGTGTAGTCAATATGATGAAGATTATGCAGCACTACAAGTAGCTGGATCTGTATTTGGTGGTGGTTTCTTAAACTCTCGTATAGCAACGAGATTACGTCAGCAAGATGGTGTAAGCTACGGAGCTGGAGGTGGAGTTAATGTAGATAGCAATAAGAATGATAAAAATTCTGGAATGTACATTTATGCTATTTATGCGCCAGAGAACGAAGCTAAAGTTCAAAAAGGATTTGAAGAGGAGATAGCGCGTTTTATTAAAGACGGAATTACACAACAAGAACTTGATGATGCAGTTGCAGGTTGGGTGCAAGCTCAAAGTGTATCTAGAGCAAAAGATAATGAATTGGCAAGTACAATTAATAACAACTTGTATTATGAAAGAGATATGATGTTTCAGAAAAACATTGAAGAAAAGGTGAAAAGTCTAACCGTTGAAGATGTTAACAAGGCGATTAAAACCTATTTTAAAGAAATGAAAGAATGGTCTGTTGTAAATGGAGGAGATTTTAAAGAATATGAAATTAAGAAAGATGATAAAGTTGATGATTAATAAATAAAATCATGATAAATAAAAGCCCTTCATTTGAAGGGCTTTTTGTTTAATAATTGCAAATTATATTAGGGTTTATTTTATTCATTTTTCCACATTGCCAACCCAAATCAACATTTATTTTATTTTTGATTTTTTTAAGATCTTCAGGTTTGGGGAAAGTATAATTCTCATCAAATCGGAAATACTTTAATTTAGGATTCTTCCAAAATGGATATAAACCTTCAAAATAATCTCCCAAGTGCAAATCTTCTAAGTTTTCAAGCTTGCTAATAAGATTATAAGTGTCATTCGTTTTAATCTTGTATCCATAACCAATTACAGAGCCAAAATAATCTATCTTTAAGTATTTCAGCTTTTTTAATAGGGCTAATTCTGATGGTAAATTTTTAAGATAATGACTGTTGGTTATAGATAACCATTTAAGATTTTTTAGTTTTTTTATTTCAGGTGAAAAATCTTGAAATGAAGAAAGCGATAAGTCTAACTCTTCTAAATTTTTCAGTTGATAAACTAATGTGAAATCAAATTCAGAGCCTACTAGACTAAATCGTTTTAATCTTTTTAGTTTTAAAAAGGATTCTGGAAGTTTGGTTTCCGAATCTACAGACCACAATTCTAAACTCTTAAGGTTGGGAAGCAGAGCTAGTGTTTCAAAAAAAGTTTCTTTGTCTTCAATACTAGAGAAATTTATATTTAAATATTCTAGTTTTCTTAGTTTTTTAAAGTCTTTGGGTAATTTTTTTATTGGTGTGTGACCAAAAGATAGCCTTTTGAGTTTTTTTAATTTTGATATACCAATAGGTAAATTGTCATAACTGTCATTAGTTAAATCCAATTCTTCTAGATGTTTAATTTTAAAAACACTAGCAGGAAAAACAGATAAATCTGGTATTGATAAATCTAAATATTTTATATCAGAATTTTCAAAATTTATTAGCTCTACTTTGTTGACTTTATTGTAGTTAAAGTTGATTTCAATAGAATCTTTATTTATTCCTTCGTGAATTAAGCTGTAGCGTTCATCTGCATGAAAAAAAGGAGATAGTTTATATTCTATGTATTCTTTTGAAATAGTTTCGATATCAAATTCGCCATCAAACCCTTTTATTTTTTCCACAATGTATTTTTCATTACACTTCGTGTACTCGATTACTAAGTAATCTTCTTGACTAGACACATAGCAGAATTTTAGAACTAGTATTAGAAATAATAAATGTTTCATTACTTAATTGCAACATGAAATCTTGTTGAAAAACTAATCAATCAAAATTTCTAAAATCTGAATCGCAGCATCACTAATTTTAGTTCCAGGTCCAAAGACTGCAACTGCACCAGCATCAAATAAGTATTGGTAATCTTGTTTTGGGATAACACCACCTACAATAACCATAATATCTTCTCTGCCATAGTTTTTAAGCTCTTCGATAACTTGTGGAACTAGAGTTTTATGTCCAGCGGCCAATGAAGATACACCTAAAATATGCACATCATTTTCAACCGCTTGCTTAGCAGCTTCTTTTGGTGTTTGAAATAATGGCCCAATATCCACATCAAAACCAACGTCAGCATAACCAGTGGCTACTACTTTAGCACCTCTGTCGTGACCATCTTGTCCCATTTTTGCAATCATTATACGAGGTCTACGACCATCTTGTTCTGCAAATTGGTCTGCTAGTTCTCTGGCTTTTTTAAAGCTTTCGTCGTCTTTTATTTCTTTGCTATACACTCCGCTAAATGATTTTATCTGTGCTTTGTAACGTCCAAATTCAGCTTCAAGAGCATCACTGATTTCACCTAAAGTTGCGCGTTTTCTTGCTGCATCTACAGCTAAAGCTAATAAATTTTCTTCACCAGATTTAGCAGTAGCTGTTAATTTAGCTAAAGCATCAGTTACCGCTTTAGTGTCTCTGGTGCTTTTTATATGATTAAGACGTTCTATTTGTTGGTTTCTGACCGTTTGGTTATCTACTTCTAAAATATGAAGTGGGTCTTCTTCCTTCAATTGGTATTTATTAACTCCAACAATAATATCTTGTCCGGAGTCAATACGAGCTTGCTTGCGTGCAGCCGCTTCTTCAATACGTAATTTTGGAATTCCGGCTTCAATGGCTTTTGTCATTCCGCCTAATTCTTCAACCTCTTCAATAAGTTGCCATGCTTTTTCGGCAATCTCGTTGGTTAAACTTTCAACATAATAACTACCAGCCCAAGGGTCTACAGTTTTGGTAATATGTGTTTCTTGTTGAAGATATATTTGTGTGTTACGTGCAATACGAGCTGAGAAATCTGTTGGTAAAGCAATAGCTTCATCAAGCGCATTGGTGTGTAAACTCTGTGTGCCACCAAAAGCAGCAGCAGCAGCTTCGATACAAGTTCTGGCAACATTGTTAAAAGGATCTTGCTCAGTTAAACTCCAACCCGAAGTTTGGCAATGCGTTCGTAGTGCTAAGGATTTTGAGTTTTTTGGATTGAACTGCTTCACGAGTTTTGCCCAAAGCATACGTGCAGCTCTCATTTTGGCGATCTCCATAAAATGATTCATGCCGATAGCCCAAAAGAATGATAAGCGCGGAGCAAAAGTGTCTATGTCCATCCCTGCTTCTAATCCTTTTCTTATGTACTCTAAACCATCAGCTAAAGTATATGCCAACTCAATATCGCAGGTTGCACCAGCTTCTTGCATATGGTAACCAGAAATACTAATACTGTTGAATTTTGGCATATTTTGACTTGTATATTCAAAAATATCAGAAATGATTTTCATCGATGGAGTTGGTGGGTAAATGTATGTGTTACGCACCATAAACTCTTTTAGAATATCATTTTGAATTGTTCCTGCCAATTGTTCTGGTTTAACTCCTTGTTCTTCTGCGGCAACTATATAGAATGCCATGATTGGCAGAACAGCACCATTCATAGTCATAGAAACCGACATTTTATCTAATGGAATCTGATCGAAGAGAATTTTCATGTCTTCAACCGAATCTATAGCTACACCAGCTTTACCAACATCGCCAACAACACGTTCGTGATCTGAGTCGTAACCTCTGTGTGTGGCTAAATCAAAAGCAACAGAAAGTCCTTTTTGTCCTGCTGCTAAATTTCTTCTGTAGAAGGCGTTGCTTTCTTCTGCGGTAGAAAAACCTGCATATTGTCTAATAGTCCAAGGTCTACGAACATACATGGTAGAGTATGGACCACGAAGGTTAGGAGCAATGCCAGCTACAAAATTTAAGTGTTCTAAATCTTTTAGGTCTTCTTTTGAATACTTAGATTTTACTTTAATGTCTTCAGCGGTTAGAAAATCTGTTGAGGTGTTTTCTTTTTCTGCTGAAGATTTTAATTCTATATGTTGAAGGTTTTTTCTGCTCATAACCTTGTTTTTTATTAATAATAACTACTATAGATTTTGTCTATATTGAGTTCTATTCCTCTTTTAATCTATTGATTTCCAAATTTTCAGATAATCTTTTCTCAATTATTGGTTCAATAAGCGCTTTTCGTTTTTCAATCTTTAAAAAAGGACTCACTTCTAGATCATTTTTCATTTTATCTTCAGGATTTGGATGCTTATTTGTTCCTAAAAGGATTAATTTTTCAGCATCAAAATCGGCTTGTTCTTTATCAGCACTTTCTTTTATTTTTCGTTGGATTGTGCCTTCTTTTAATTGACTTAAGAACCCTCCGTTAGCTTCAATATCTTTAAAAAGAGCTAAAGCTTTTTCTGCTAATTGTTCGGTTAAACTTTCAATATAATAAGCGCCATCAGCTGGATTATTAACCTTATCGAAATAGCTTTCATTTTTAAGCACTAAGAGTTGATTGCGAGCAATACGATCACCAAATTCATTTGAGTGGTGATACAAACTGTCATATGGTAGGTTGGCCACAACATTTGCGCCTCCTAATACAGCACTCATGCATTCTGTTGTGGTGCGTAGCATATTAACGTTGTAATCGTAAATAGTTTTATTGCGCTTGCTAGGTAAGGCTATAATTCTGCAGTTGGTATTAAAACCATATTCTGAAGCCAGAGTTTGCCATAACTGTCTAAGTGCTCTGAGTTTGGCAATCTCGAAGAAGTAACTTGAGCCAACAGCTGTGTTAAAAGTTACTTCTATAGCTTCTTTTGCTTCTGCTGAGAGATCATCAAAATGATTTAAATATTCATTAGCATGTGCTAAACTGTAAGCTAATTGCTGAACGATATTGGCACCTGCATTTTGGTATAAACCAGCATCAATCGAAAATTGATTTGAGGATTTTACAATAGCATCAAATTTTTCGTGATCATCTTTTAAGTTTGTATACCAATTGCCTGTTTTAGCAAGATGTCCTATGATATCCGTATGGAAGGTTACTAAGGATGTATTGGTGCTTGAACTTAATTTGTTTAAAAACTCTTCTGAAAGAAAATCGCATTTTATTTCGACTGGAATTGATTTTAAATCGATATTTTGAAGTAAGTCATCAATCGAAATTGTGTCTGAAGTAATGTTGAAAATAATGCTCTCAGCACCTCTATCTATGGCATCAATAGCTTTAGCATTGGCTTCGTTGGCGTTTTTAACTTCAATAACCTGAGATATTTTCCATTGTGTAGCTTTACTTGCAGAAGTTTCTGGTAAACTTTCAAATTCATCAGAATGATAAAACGGTTTAACATCTATACCTTCGTTGGTGTGCCAAATTAAGGTGTCGTTATAATCAGCACCTTTAAGGTCTACTTGTATTTTTTGTTTCCAAGCTTTTGAGGAAACAGCTTCAAAATCATTAAATAAGGATTTACTCATCGTTATCTTGTTTTGCTATACTGTCTTGGTACTCTATAATGAAGATGTCTTCGTCGGCTTTTTTCATATAGTAATTCTCTCGTGCCGCACGTTCAATACCTTCTTCGGTACTTAGTTCTTTTATAGCTTTATTGTCTTTTGCGATTTCGTTTTTGTAATGCTCTTTTTGATATTCTAGTTCTTCGATCTCTTTGTTTAATTCACGATGGAATAGCCAGGAATGCGCATCAAAAAATAACATCCATATAATAAATACAGTGAGTACAATGATAAATATGTTTTTAAAATAGTTTATCATAAACGTTCGTTTATAATAGTTTTAACGATATCTACAGCTACTGTGTTGTATTTGTTGTTTGGGATTATTAAATCAGCATACTCTTTCATTGGTTCTATAAACTGCTGATGCATTGGTTTTAAGGTGGTTTGATATCTGGTTAAAACTTCGTTGATATCGCGCCCACGTTCGGTTATGTCTCTTTTTAGGCGACGTATTAATCTTTCGTCAGAGTCTGCATGTACAAAGATTTTTATATCGAACAATTCTCTTATTTCTGGATGAGATAAAATAAGAATGCCCTCAACAATCATTACTTTTCTTGGCTGCGTTACTATAACATCTCCTGTTCGGTTGTGTTTAACAAATGAATATACAGGTTGGTCAATGGATTTACCTTCCTTAAGATCTTTTAGGTGTTTTTCTAATAACTCAAAATCAATAGAACGAGGATGATCAAAATTAATTTTCACACGTTCTTCAAAACTTAAATGAGATGTGTCTTTGTAATAAGAATCTTGAGAGATGACACCAACTTCACCTTCTGGAAGTTCCTTTAGAATTGTATTTACAACTGTGGTTTTTCCACATCCTGTTCCTCCGCCAATTCCGATTATAAGCATTATAAATGTTTAGATTTAGTTAGTTCTGCAAAGTTAGTTAATTGAGCCTAGTTTTTAATGACTTTTGTCACATCTTCTGCTGTTACAAATTTACCGAATTTATTTCCCCAACTATTGTTGATGTAATTTATAACATCTGCAACTTCTTCATCACTCAAGCCTAAAGGTGTCATTACACTATTGTAGCTAATGCCATTGACAATTATTTTGCCTGATATCCCATTTTTTACCCCTTTGATACTTGATTCTTGATTATCCTTTAGATAATCTGATTGTGCTAAAGGAGGAAACACTTTAGGTGCACCTTCTCCATTACTCATGTGGCAAGTGATACACATGTTATCATAAACTAGCTTGCCTCTATTGTAGCTGTCTTTTAGTTGCGGCTCTAAAGCTGTAGTTTCTTTATTTATTGAATAATCTGCTTGGCTGTTTTTCTTGTTGTTAGAATTACAAGAAACCAAGAATACAAGTAAGAATAATAGTTTATAGGTTTTAATCATTGCCTTATTAATTTTACAATCCCCAAATTTTCTACTCCGACATAAATATAGCCATCTGGTCCTTGTTCTACAGATCTTACTCTACCTATGCCGTCTAATAAGCGCTCTTCTTTAATGACTTTATCGTCTTTTAAAGTACACATGTCTAAATACTGAAATTTTAATGAGCCTACCAATAAATTTCCGTTCCAATCTCCATATTTATCACTATTAATAAAAGTCATTCCGCTTGGTGCTATAGATGGAACCCAATAGTGCAAGGGTTGTTCCATGCCTTCTTTTTCAGTTATTTCGGTAAATTTTGTTCCGCTGTAATTAATACCATAACTAATTACAGGCCAACCATAGTTTTTACCTGCTTTAATTATATTGATTTCGTCACCGCCTTTTGGTCCATGTTCGTGTGTCCATATTTCACCAGTTTTGGGATGTATGGTCATACCTTGTGGATTTCTGTGACCGAAAGAATAGATTGCTTTTTTGGCATTATCATGTTTGTAAAAAGGGTTATCCTTTGGTATTGAACCATTGTCATTAATGCGATAAATTTTACCACAGTCTCTGGTAATGTCTTGAGGGTTTTCGTCACGATTTCCTCGATCACCAATAGAGAAAAATAGATGTCCATTTTTATCAAACTGAAGTCGAGAGCCAAAATGCTGTCCTCTTGTTGAGTTAGGTTCTGCTTTATACAGCACTTTCCAATTTGTAAGTGTCATATCACTATACTTTGCAGAAGCGATTGTTGTATTGCCACCATCTCCTTCGCCATCAGATGATGCATAAGAAAAATATATAAGATTATTGTTTTTGTAATCAGGATGAAGTATGATATCCATAAATCCGCCTTGACCTCTTACATATATTTCTGGCAATCCAGAGATTTCTGTTTTTTTTCCATTTTTAAAATGAATTAGTTGTCCAGCTTTTTCGGTAATTAGTATAGCTCCATCAGGTAAAAATGTAAAACCCCATGGAATATCAAGGTCTGGAACAATAATTTCGTGAGTATTTTTGGTATTGGTAGAGTTTTTATCTTGGGCACAGGTAAGTATGCTTATTAGAATTAAACCTATAATGGGAAATCTTAATTTCATAATTAAAAAACGAAAATTGAATATCAGTTTTTAAAGTTAGAAAAATGTTATTGGATTATAAAAAAAACTCTATATTTGCAGTCCTAAAATTGATAACCAAATTTCGGGGTGTAGCGTAGCCCGGTTATCGCGCCGCGTTTGGGACGCGGAGGTCGCAGGTTCGAATCCTGCCACCCCGACTTTAGATTAAAAAAGCTCAGCATTTGTTGAGCTTTTTTGCATTTATATAAAGTAGTCTTTTATAGGTTTTGGTAATTTTTCATACAGTAATATATATTCTGTGGGTAATATCTAAGATTCGTCGATTATTTTTTAATGGTATTAAGGGTTTGTTTAGTTTCACTCATCTAAAATGAATCTTTACTATGTTAACTTTCATTGTTCCAATAAAAAGTGAACGCGTTTCAGGTAATTGGCTGGAGTTTTGTAATCTGGTAGAACGTACTTTTAAATCTATATGTAATCAGACCGATCAAAACTTTAAGTTGGTAGCGGTATGTCATGAAATTCCACAAATAAAATTTACTCATAAAAATATTCACTACTTACAAGTTGATTTTGAGCCGCCTGTTCGCAGACAAAGCGAAAGCGATGAAAGTATCAACAAGCGACGGGAGATTGATAAAGGAGAAAAATTAAAACTTGGAGCAAAATATGCTGAAGATAATTTTAATACAGATTACGTGATGACCGTAGACTCTGATGATTATGTTAGCAATAGAGTTGCTGCACATGTTAATAGCTCAAAAGGTAATGTGCCTGGTTGGTACACTAAAAATGGCTATCTGCATTTTGAAGGCAAGTCTTTTTTGTTTGCAACTTTTAAGTTTAGTTATTTATGTGGAAGCTCGGTGATAGTTAAACCAAAATTATTACAGTATTTTTTTGAAGTGGACCCTATTTTATTTTTCGATCATCGCTTAACTGTTTTAGATAATCATATAAAGCTTAGGCCATTGCCATTTTATGGTGGTATTTACAGCATGGCAAATGGTGAAAACCACTTGATGCATGTATCAAACATAAAAAAGTTTAACAATCACAAAGGATGGCTATCTTCTGAAGGATTGAAGCGTATTGTTGCAAAACTTAGAAATTATCGTTTTCGATTTATTACTAAAACTATTAGAAGAGAATTTAGCTTTTATAGTTAAGACTATTCCACTCTAACATAGTTTTCAGAATATATTCTGTTGCCTTCGTCGTCTAGTTCTATTTGTTGAAATTTATTAGGATATAAATCCAGTTCAAAAATAAATTGCTTTTTCTCCTCAATGACTTCATTCATAACAGCAGATCCAAAATCTAATACTTCTGTAAGTTGGTCTCCATCATATTTGTAAGTACCATAGCCAAACCATTCAGAAGAATCTGCAGGTCTGTGTTTACACCACATTACCTTAGTATCGGTATACATTTTTAGTTGTCTAAAGTCAGGGTTCATTTTAAAAGAATCAACAACAACATTATTCTTGTAGTTATAGAATCCTGTGAGCTCCCAAGTGCCTTTTAGGTCTCCAAGCTTGTCTTTTGGTTCTGCTTTAGATGAACTATGGGTCTCCTCTGTGCTATTAGCTTCATTTTTACACGATAAAGCTAATAACAATAGCATGCTTAAAATTAAAATTTTTGCTTTCATGACAGGTTAGATTTAGCTATTAAAACACTTAAAAATTAATAAATTAATCTGAGAAATTAAAGTAATTTGAAAACTTTATGACACTATAGTTAGTGTTGATAACTTCTGTGTAAGGTTTTATGCAAAAATCCTACTTTTGTCTTGTAATAAACACAAGATATGTCTGATACAATTGAAAAAGTAAAATGTTTAATAATAGGTTCTGGCCCTGCAGGATATACTGCGGCTATTTATGCGTCAAGAGCAAATATGGAACCAGTTTTATACCAAGGAGAGCAACCAGGTGGTCAGTTAACTACTACTAATGATGTTGAAAACTTTCCAGGATATCCTGATGGTATAACAGGACCTGAAATGATGATACAATTACAAAAACAAGCAGAACGCTTTGGTACAGATGTGCGTCATGGATGGGTAACTAAAGTAGATTTTTTAGGAGATGTACATAAAGTTTGGATTAATGATGAAAAGGAAATACATGCTTCTACAGTTATTATCTCTACTGGTGCTTCGGCAAAATATTTAGGATTACCCTCTGAACAAAAATACCTGCAATTAGGTGGTGGAGTTTCGGCTTGTGCTGTTTGTGATGGTTTCTTTTATAGAAATCAGGAAGTAGTTATTGTTGGAGCAGGAGATTCGGCTTGCGAAGAAGCACACTATCTATCTAAACTTTGTAAAAAAGTAACAATGCTAGTGCGTCGCGATGAGTTTAGAGCTTCTAAAATTATGGCAGAGCGTGTAAAGAAAACAGAAAATATAGAAATCTTATTCAATACTGAAACTGAAGAAGTTTTAGGTGATGGACAAGTGGTAACAGGTGTTAGAGTATTTAATAACCAAACAAACGAAAAACGCGATATTCCTGCAACAGGATTCTTTGTGGCAATTGGTCATAAGCCTAACACAGATATTTTTAAAGGTCAGATAGACTTAGATGAAACAGGATACATTATTAATGCGCAACCAGGAACAAGTAAAACCAATATAGAAGGTGTGTTTGTTAGTGGTGATGCAGCCGACCATGTTTATAGACAGGCTATTACCGCAGCTGGTACAGGTTGTATGGCAGCATTAGATGCTGAACGTTATCTAGCCGCTAAAGAAGCTGATTTTGAAGTGGCAACTTCTACTTATAACTAGTAATTAAGTTAAATTAGAGCACAAAAAAAGCCGAAGTCATTGACTTCGGCTTTTTTTGTGCTCTAATTTAAAAATACTAGGGTATGACTTTTATCATATAATACTTTGAATATTATTTAAACCTTTGCCAAACATTAAAACCAAAAAAACTATGAACTTTATAATTAAACCGTCGGTATTTTACATTACAACGCTATTTGTTGGTCTGTTTTCCTTTCAAGTAGCAACCTCTCAAACATTTAAGTTAAATAATAGCTCTTCTGAATTAGAGGTGCAGGGAACTTCTTCTTTACATGATTGGGAGATAACTGCAGAAGAACAATCAGGAGATGCAGAAATTGAGAACACAGAAGATTTTGCAATTAAAACTCTTAGTTTCTCTGTTAAAGCTGAGAGTCTTAAAAGTGGTAAGTCTGGAATGGATAAAAACACTTATAAGGCACTTAATACAGACAAGCACAAAACAATAGATTTCAATCTCTCATCTGTAAGCCAAATGGAAAAAATTTCAGAAAATCATTTTAAAGCTACAGTAAAAGGGGATTTGACAATATCAGGAGTCAAAAAATCTATTTCGCTCACACTGAATATAAAATTAGAAGGGGCTAAGTTATTAATAGAGGGAGAAAAATCTCTAAAAATGACAGACTACGGTGTTAAACCACCAAAGGCACTACTAGGAACAATAAAAACAGGAGATGCTATAAAAATAGTTTTTAAATCTGTTTTCGATAAAAAATCATAATAATAATTAACTAAAAAAATAGTAAACCATGAAATCAATTTTAAAAATTACAAGTTTTATTCTTGTATTCACGCTTGCAAGTTCTCTATACGCGCAAGATAAAAGTAAAAGAGACTTAGATAATTACAGACAACCAGACAAAAGAGGTATTAACGTTTTTGAAGCGCCAAAAGATACCGTTTCTACTTTTGAGAATATAAAAGTAAGAATAGGAGGGTCGTCAACATTGCAATTCCAAGCTTTAGACCATGAAAATGGGGTAGACCAAGCTTTAATTGATGGAGGAACAGTACAACCTTTACAAGAAATAGGAAGTAACTTTAATTTGGCCACTGCAAACCTTGATTTGGATGTAGCTTTAGCAAAAGGTGTGAGAATGCATTTGAGAACCTATCTGTCTTCTCGTCATCACCCAGAACCTTATGTAAAAGGTGGATATTTCCAAATAGACAATTTAGATTTCATTTCTCCGGGCTTATTGGAAAATGTTATGAAATATACTACTATTAAAGTAGGGCATATGGAAAACAACTATGGTGACGCACACTTTAGAAGAACTGATAACGCGCAAGCTATTTACAACCCGTTTGTAGGAAACTTAATCATGGATTCGTTTACCACTGAAGTAGGAGCTGAGATTTACTATCAACGTAACGGTTTTCTTGGTATGATAGGTTTTTCTAATGGAAAGTTAAACCAAGATGTTGAAATAAACAATGGTAGCAATACTGGTGGTGCAGCTTTTATAGCTAAATTAGGTTATGACAAACAAATAAATGATGATTTACGTTTTAGATTAACAGGTTCTCTGTACAACACAGGATATGCACCTAGCGTTTATTTATATACTGCTGATAGAGCAGGATCTAGATATTACTCAGTTATGACAACCCCAACTTATTATGACTGGAGAACACAATCGATGCAAAATACAACAGCTACTAATACATTTAGAACAGGACGTTTTGACCCAGGGTTTAGCAATAGAATTACTGCTATAATGTTTAATCCATTTGTTAAGTATGGTGGTTTAGAATTCTTCGGAACTTTAGAATTTGCTAATGGTGGAGCTTCTTCTGAAGCCGATGACCGTAGTACAACTCAGTTAGCAGGTGAAGTAATCTATCGTTTTGGTAGTGCTGAAAACTTCTACATAGGTGGTCGTTACAATACTGTTAGTTCAGAACAATCATTTGGTGATGTTGATATTGATAGAGTACAACTATCTGCTGGTTATTTCTTAACAAAGAACATATTAGCTAAAGTTGAGTATGTATCTCAAAGTTATGATGGCTATGCTGAAGATAACGTTCTTTATGATGGTAAATTCAATGGCTTAATGGTTGAAGCTGTGATAAGTTTCTAAAAATAATTAACTTTAGGCCTTTAGCTTGTAAAAGCTAAAGGCCTTATTTTTTTAAAGATGATTAGAACAATTTCAATAGTCGTTTTATTTTTTTTAAGCTCAACATTTAGTGTATTTATTGATAGTGATGCGGAAGTTAAAGAGACTACTATAAATTTTTCTTCTGATAGTTATTTAAAAATCAATGGTAAAACAAATGTAAGTACCTTTGGTTGTGCATTTAATATTAATGCATTTTCAGATGCAATAAAGGTAAACTTTAAAGAGTATGATAGCTCAATTAAGTTTAGTAATGCAACATTGAGCCTTTCTAATATAGAGTTTGATTGTGGAGGTAAAGCTATAAACAAAGACTTTAATAAGTTACTTAATACAGAAGAACACCCAAAAATTGTTTTGAATCTAAAAGAGATTTCAAAGATAGAAGAAGATCTAGATTCTATAACAGCAACTGTAGAAATTATAATTTGTAAAATCTCTAAAACCTATAAAGTTCCTGTTTCTGTAGACAGTGAAAATGGATTGTATGTAAGAGGATTGTTGCCTATAAACATTAATGATTTTAAACTAAAAGCCCCAACAAAAATGCTGGGAATAGTTAAAGTTTCCCCTCAGATAGAAATAGATTTTTCTCTTGAAATCTTAAAATCTTAAGAACTACTATTTTTCTTTCTTTTGAAGTTTTGAAGTGCCTTCAAATTTTATGATGGTTATTGCAGGACTACCATATAAATAAGTCTCGCTATCTCCTGAAGATGCTAGTGTTATGGTTTTGTTTGCTGCAACGGTTAAGTCGCTATTGTCTTCTAAATTGGCATCAATATCGTTAACATCGTATTTACTTCCGTTAAAGTTAGAAGAATTGATTAACCTAATGGTTGCATTATTGGCAGACCCTTCTATTGATATATCTGCACGTTGATATAAATCAAAATGAGATGTTTTGGTGTTTACTAAAGCATCAAGCTTACTATTATCACTAAGTTCCATTTTAGTGGAATCTGCTGTAAGGTTTAACCTTGTTTTAGATTTACCTGAACTTTTATAGGTGAAATTATTAGCTTTTATATTTAGATAAGCTCTAGAGTTATCACTGGTTATTAAACTGGCATCACCTAGTTCCATTGAGGTTAGCGATCTAATTTCTCCATCACCTTTTATTTCTATATTTTGAAGAGCATCTCCGTAGTTTACGGTAATATTAAGTTGCTTTTTCGATGTAATTCGCATGGTCTCAGCAAATGATAAAACTCCATCAACAACATCAAACTGAATAACATCATGTAGATTATCATCTGTTTCTACGTTTACTGATGGTTTACTATTGTATACAATTTCAATAGAAAAATCACCATTAACAACAATCGTATGAAAGTCGTCAATGTAGGTTTGTTTTATGGTAACATTTCTGTCACCTTTAATTTTTTCTTGGGCATTAATAATAGGTGTTGACACCATTATTATAACCAGAATGAGTAAAAATTTTTTCATCTATAATCTTTGTTTCGCTAATAATATGACACATTTCAAAAATAATGTCACTTTACGGGCTATTAAACAAAGATATACAAAAACCGTCCCAAACTCTATAAAGAATTTAAAACGGTTTGTAATTGTTTGGTTATAAGGTTTTTTGAGATTTTAAAACAAATAGATTGTTAGTGTGTAAACACTATTAATTTGTTCTAACACTTCCGGCAGAACTATCTGATTTTTCAACTTTTTCTGGGTTACCAGAGTACCTAATATCTCCACCACTGGTTGCTCTAGCGGTAAGTTCTTTTGAAGTGTTTACCGAAATATCAGCTCCACTAGTGGCTTTTACTTTAGATGTTTCAGCTTTAAGGTCAGAGGCTTTAATATCACTTCCGCTTGTTGCTTCGGCAATTAGCAATGTTGTAGAACCGCTAAGTCTAATATCGCTACCACTTGTAGAATGACAATTTAGGGTTTCTGTTTTTACATCTAAGGTTATATCTGCTCCACTGGTACAGTTAAGCTCTAAATCGTTAGCTGTAATTGTGTTTGTAGAATACACAGTGCTACCGCTTGTAGCTTTAATTGCAGAAATATCGGCAACGTTAAGATTGATTTTTTTTGATGCTGCTCTTCTGATATTTTTGGTTGTGTAAATGCGAAGCGTGCCATTTTCAACTTCCGTCATTATTAAGTCGTGAAGGTTTTCGTCGGCTTCTAAACTTAAAGAAACGTCATTACTTTGTGTAATGTATAAGTCTAGGCCTTGGCTCACTTTAATGGATTCAAAGTCATTGGAAATGGAACGTTCTTGAGAAACAACGTGTCTATTTCCATCTACTCCTGGTCCTAAATTCATTGAAAAATTACAGGACAGCATTACAATACTTAAAATACTGGTAACTACTATTCTTACTAATGTGCTCATGATTTTTTGATTTTATTTTGATTGATGATTTGTTGAAAATTTAATTTTCAGATTTTTCTTTTGATGTATGATTATAGCTTAAAACACGCTTTAGTTTCCATTCATTCTCCTCAATAATCCATAAATGTGAAAACAAAGCATAGTTGTCTGTTTTTTTATAAGTCATGCTTTTATCGGTAGAAAAGAAGTGTTTTCCAATTTGTAGTGCTCCGTATAGCTCACCGTTGTTGTACATAGGAAAAACTTCTAAGCTCTCCTCAACTAGAAACCGATAGACCTTTTCTGTGTTATTATCACCACAGATCCCATTTTTCATGATTGAAACAAATTCTTCTTTTGAATTTGTAACACCAGCTTTGTCGTGATAAAATTCTAAGTCATCACATATTATTTTTTCACTCTTTTCGATTTCACATTTATTAAATCCTAATTCGAATAAAACACTATCTTTTTCTTTAAGCGTTTTATAAAGTTCAGAGTTATGATCTACTTGTGCTGTGGCAATACCAGAAACCAAAAGGAATCCGAGACTGCTCAGCAAAAGAGATTTGATTGATTGATTTAATTTTGATTGGTTGTTCATTTTTTGATTGATGATTACAGAACAAATGTCTGTGTTATTTTGATTGATTTAAACTTAATATGACCGAACTGTCATTTTCTTAGTATCAGTTGTTATTGACTTCAAGGTCAACACCATCTTCATCTATTTTCTGACTAATTATTGACTTCTCTTGTTTAGACGACGATATTTCTTCAGAGGTTACAGCATCTTCAATATCCTCATCTTTGATGCAGTTTAAACATTCAGCATCATCTTTTGTTATTTTATAATACTTACCAAATTCTATATCGCTTAAGATATTAGTACCATATCTTGAATAACTATACCTCCAAGATCTTGAGAAACTCTTATCAGTAAATAGAATTGTACCTTCTGGTAAATAGATAATAACTCTTACTTCTTGTTCGCTAAACTTATTCTCTATGTCAGTTTTTAGATATTTGTCTAAAACAAGTCTATTACCATCTAATCTATAGCCATAGTCAATATTTTCGGCACGTTTTTTAGCTCTGTTGTAATCGCTTCCTGTGGCTTCTTTTTCAATAGTCATTGAAGCTACAGAATCTGTGGTTGATTTTACGATATATCTTACATTAGATGAGACTAAGCTCTGTCCTTCATTATTTTCAATGATATTAAACTCGTTGTTGTGGCGGTAACGATAGCTGCTGTATTCGTCAAATTCGGAATTATTTAAACTTATAGTGTCACCAGATTTTATGGTTAATTCGTTTTTAGAAACAACTTTAGCGTCAAAGGCATGCTCTGTTGCTTGCTTTACTCCTGTAATCACAAGGCCTATGATTGCCATTAGCCATATACCAAGTAGAGAAAACTTAGCCACATTTCCGATAGACTTTAAATTGTTTACCAAAATCTTTAATCCTAAATAAAAGACAAAGAAGAACGGTATACCAATGGCAAAAAATAATAGCATAGACATAAGCCACATAGGAATGTTAGCTGCGTTTGCTACATACAATAAATCTAAGCCTGGAAAATGTATAGCATCAGTAATTCCTACAGTAAATAAAGCTACTATTAATGTGATTAATGCTCCTATACCTGTAACGATTAGAATAATGCCAATGAACTTTGCCATGATTTTTAAGAAAAACATTACAATGCTTCCGATAGAATCAAAAAAGGTTTGCGAACTCGATTTTAACCGATTGCCTTGCTTCTGAAAATCGACACTTTTTACAGTTTCTGAAATATTATCGGTAAGATCGTCTAATCCTTCCTTTAATTTTTCGCCATGTTTTTTAAAATCAACATTTTTTACAGTTTCTGAGACCGAATCAATGCTGTCTTTAATTTTTTTTTCAATGTTACTGATGTTCACAGGGTCACCAGTCATCATGAGCTTTTCGGCTGTAGTCCTAGCTTCTGGGACTAATGCCCAAAAGATAAGATAGATGAATATGAATGTACCACCAGAACCTATGGCTAGTAACAACCATATGAGTCGCATCCAGATAGACTCTATACCAAAGTAGTGTCCTAAACCTGCTGCAACACCACCAATGTATGAGTTATCTGTATCTCTAAATAGTTTTTTGGTAGGACCAGAGTTGTAAGATTTTTTTTGTTGAGGTTCGTCTTCAAAGATTTCGTCGTCTACCAAATAATCTTCTGGTTGTCCCATTATGGTAATAACTTCGTCTACGAGTTTAATACCTACAACTTGCTTTTCATTTTGTATACGCTCTGCGAAAAGCTCAGCGATACGAGCCTCGATATCAGCGATAATTTCAGAACGACCTTGAGAGTCTGTAAATGAACGTTTTATAGCCTCAAGATAGCGCGATAACTTAAGATATGCATCTTCGTCTATGTGGAAGAATATACCTGCTAAATTTATATTGACTGTTTTATTCATTTTTTTGTTGTTTTTGTACTGGTTACTAGGTTTACTGCATTTTGTAATTCACTCCAAGTCGTGTTTAATTCGTTCAGAAACAACTTGCCTGTTTCTGTAAGACCATAATATTTTCTTGGTGGTCCAGATGTGGATTCTTCCCAACGATAGTTAAGCAATCCAGCATTTTTCAATCTTGTTAATAGTGGATATATAGTTCCTTCTACAACAAGCATTTTTGCGTCTTTTAGTGTTGCCAGAATCTCTGCAACGTAGGCATCTTCATCTTTTAAGATGGATAAGATGCAATACTCTAGAACACCTTTACGCATTTGTGCTTTTGTGTTTTCTATCTTCATGTGATGAGGTTCTTAAATTTGATTAAACTGTTCATTTTTTGATTGATTATTGATGATGATTTATTTTAAAAAATTGATAGTCAAAGGGTATTTGTATTCCAAACCATCTCTGGCTGATAAGCTTGCTTTAACGATTAAAGCCAATTCAACTATAAAACCTATAATGGCCAAAGCACCAAGTCCACCTCCTATATATAGTAGAGGAGAAGGTTCTCCTAAACTGATATGAAAATCATGGAATCCATGAAAATCGATAACATCTAGTCCTCTAAAAAGCTTAAAGATGAAAAACGGAACACTAATAGTACCTATAATTATAGCGTATAGTAAAACACTAATTTGAAAGTTAATAGCCTGCTTTCCGTGTTTATCTACAAACTCTGATTTATCCTTGTTAGCAGCCCAGAGTACTACTGGCCCAATAAAGTTTCCAAACGGAATTATAAATCTTGAAAAGGTTGAAAGATGTATAAATGTGGCTAAATTTTTATGATGATTGTCTACCATTTTAAAAAGTATATAATAGTTTCTTATACAAATATATGTCTAAAAGAAGGTATTATGTTACGCATAGTACTTAAAATTAACATTTTTTTAACAATAAATGCTAATTTATTTTTGGCTAATTTTGAAGAAATTAAAGTTTATGGACTATAGAAATCATTATAAGTCAATAGTGTTCTTTCTTTTCTTTCTGTTTATAGTTTTTGTGCCTACAAACAAGATAAACATGACAGGAGAATTTGTTAACATGAAGCCTTATATGGTAATGGCTAGTTTAATAATTAGCATATTGTTTTTTCTTCAAGAATTAAAAAAGAATAAAGAATAGTAGATCAATTTCACTTATTAAAATATGAATATATCGCCTTCTAAACTCAATACCTTTTTAATGTTTAAACTACCTGCAGCTTATTTTACAGGAGTAAGAACAAAATCTTTAGATGATACCACTTGCGTAGTAACGGTAAAACACCGTTGGATAAATCAAAATCCTTTTAATTCAATGTTTTGGGCTGTGCAAGGAATGGCTGCTGAGTTAACCACAGGTGCATTAGTAATGACAAAAATTAAAGGAAGTGGTAAGAAGATATCTATGTTAGTGGCTAATAATAATGCCACGTTTACAAAAAAGGCTACAGGAAGAATTACCTTTACATGTAAGGAAGGTCATAAAATAGACGATGCTATTGCAAAAACTATTGAAACAGGTGAAGGACAAACCGTTTGGCTTAGTGCTAATGGAGTTAATTCAGATGGAGTAGAAGTGTCTTCGTTTAATTTTGAGTGGACGCTAAAAGTGAAATCATAGTGTCAATGTGAACACAGTGAAACAATCTCATTAAAATGTAACAAAATGTTATTTTAAACAACATATAACTGTCAACCAAAAACAAAAAAACATTATGGAAAGATTACCAGATTTTACAGACAGAAATGCTCATGAAATAGATTATCGTATCTATGGAGAAGAAATGCAATATGTAGAAATAGAATTAGACCCTCAGGAAGCTGTTATTGCTGAATCAGGAAGTTTTATGATGATGGATGATGGTATTAAAATGGATACTATTTTTGGTGATGGTTCACAAAATGACAAAGGTTTTTTAGGTAAAATATTAGGAGCAGGAAAACGAATCCTTACAGGCGAAAGCTTATTTATGACTGCTTTTTACAATGACCTAACAGGAAAGCGCAATGTATCGTTTGCATCACCATATCCAGGAAAAATTATACCCATAGACTTAACAGAATATCGAGGGAAGTTCATTTGCCAAAAAGATGCTTTTCTATGTGCTGCTAAAGGAGTAAGTGTTGGTATTGAGTTTTCTAAAAAGCTTGGTAGAGGTTTATTTGGAGGTGAAGGTTTCATTATGCAAAAACTAGAAGGTGATGGTATGGCATTTGTACATGCTGGTGGAACCATGGCAGAAAAAACTTTACAGCCAGGTGAAACTTTACGTGTAGATACAGGCTGTATTGTTGGTTTTACACAAGATGTAGATTACGATATTGAGTTTGTAGGTGGTATTAAGAATTCTATTTTTGGAGGAGAAGGTTTATTCTTTGCCAAACTAACAGGGCCAGGAAAAGTATACATACAATCGTTACCATTTAGCCGATTAGCAGATAGAGTTATAGCCTCTGCACCAAAAGCAGGAGGTAAGAGCAGAGGCGAAGGAAGTATCCTTGGTGGATTGGGTGATTTGTTAGATGGTGATAATCGGTTTTAAATTGTAATAAGTAAGAAAATTTGACAAAAGGTTGTGTTTTTAACGCAACCTTTTATTATGTTTTAACGAGTCTGATTCTAATAATTTAGATTCCCATTAGGAAACAATAATATATAGACTTTTCTAAGATTAAATATACCCTAAGTAGACAGCTTTTTTTATTAAACCTGCAGCATTATTGACTTGTAATTTTTGAAAAATGTTTTTTTTATGAGTTTCTACTGTGTGTCTACTCAGAAACAATTCTTCTGCTATTTCATCGACAGAATTTTGTTTAGCAATTAAGACAATGATTTCTTTTTCTCTTCTAGTAAGAATACTTTTTTTAAATTCTAAATTCTCTTTTTTGTCATTTTCATGATTTGAGTAAAAATAATCTTTACCATTAATGACTATTGTTTTTATGGCTTTTTTTAGTTCCTCAAAACCTGATTCCTTTAGTAAATACCCATTTATACCCTTAAAAGCTTGGATTTGCTCAAACATACTAATAACAAGTATTTTTAAACTTGAAGCTTCTTCCGTAATGATCTTGATAAACTCAAGTCCGTTTATTTCAGGCATGGAAATATCTGTAATTAACAAATCTATTTCATGATTAGTTTTTAAAAACGGAATAGCATCTTTAGGATTATTGAAAGTAGCCACTATTTCAAACTCATTTTCTTTAGACAAAATAGTTTTAATTCCATCTAAGAACATTTTGTGGTCATCAACAATTACTAACCTTATTTTATGCATATATATTTGTTGTTTAGAGGGATTTCAATAATCACTTGTGTTCCTTTACTTATTTGAGAGTCGATGTTAAATTGTCCTTTAAGAGAAATTATTCTTTCTTCTATGTTTTTTAAACCCATTCCATAATTTTTGTCTTCAACTTTAAAACCACAACCATTATCTTCTGCAATAACAACTAATATATCATTATGTTTATTAAAAGAAATTTCAACTAGCGTAGCTTTAGAATGCATAGCTATATTAGTTAATATCTCTTGCAATATTCTATATAAGTTGTGGCTTGTTTTTGGCTCTAAATTTTCAAGGATATTATCAGGAAATATCGAAATTTCTACTTTTAAATCTTTTCTTTGCTCATGTAGAGTCTTTAATTCTTGTAAAGAATCTTTAAGAGATTTCTTATTTAGCGTCTTATTATTGAGGTTGTGGGATATTAATCTTAATTCTTTAAATGTATTAACTAAATCTTTAGAAACTTTCTTTAAAGAGTCGTTTTTTAACTCGGCATTAATATGAGTTAAGGTTAAGTTGATACTTGCTAATTGGCCTCCTATACCATCATGTAATTCTTTAGCCAATCTGCTTCTTTCTTTTTCTTGCCCATTGTAGTATGCCTTAATTTCAGTCAATTCATTTTCTTTTTCTAACCTTTCTCTTTCTTTATTATTTAGTTCCTTTTCTTTAGATAGAATAGTGTTTTTACTTCTTATTTTTTGTTTGAAAAAAAAGTAAATGCTAGACAAAGTAATACATAAAAAAACGATGCTTATACTCAACCACCTTTGGCGTGTCTCTACAATTTTGTTTTCTTTTTCTAGTAAAGCAATAGCTGTATCTTTTTTCTCAACTTCATATTTTGTTCTAATATTATCAAATTCTTTAGCCTTTTGTAAATTAAAAATACTATCATTAAGTACTATAAACTTGTCCTGATAGTCATAGGCTTCTTTATAATTTCCATTATGCCATAATGCCCCAGATAACATTATGTAAGTGTTGCGTAATTGTATTGGACTCACAAAGTCACCATATTCATCAATTGCTTTACGGTGATAGGCAATAGATAAACTATAGTTTTGTGCAAGATCGTAATAGTAACCTAGTGTATAATATATATTATGCAATAATCGCTTGCTACCAATTTCTTTGGATAATTTTTCTGCCTTATTTATTAATGGTAAAACTTTATCAGGCTCTTCATGATAAATATAAAGAAACGCAAAATCTGAGTAGAGAGAAGCCTCTCTATACTTGTTATTAGCTTTTAATGCAAATTTTAAAGCTCTATCATAATAATAGATTGCACTATCCTTGTATTTAGAATAGTTTATTTCTGCCAGTGCATGGTAACTGTAAGACAATGCATCGTAATAATGATTGTGTTTAGCAATATTTATTGCTTTAAAAAAGTGAGTCTTTGCTGTATCAAGATTTTGGTCGCTAATAAAAATTCCTCCTTTGCATATGAGACCTTCACTTAACCGTAATGAATCATTAAGCTTTAAAGCCAATTGAATGGATTTTTCAATTGAAGCAAAAGCCTTTACCGTATTTGTTTCTCTAAGTTCTTTTTGTGCAATTTCATAGTATAAGTCAATTTTTAAGGTCTCGTCAGTAACAAACTTCTCAATTTTTAATGCTTTTTCTATAAATAATTGTGTGTCGTCATCGTTGATTAATACTCTATTTATTTTAATACTATTTACGTAAGCTTTAAATAAATCATTTTTATCATTGCCTTTTTCTGCTACAGAAACTCCTTTTATTGCTAATTTTTCTGCTTCAATTAAATTGCTTTTAATTTTTATATCAAACCTATTAAATATGCTATCTATATGAGCTGAGTTTTGGGAGTATAGTAGATGCTGAAGGCTAAATACTAATAAGCAGTAGAGAATTATCTTTAATCGTTTCTGTAGTAAAATTACCATGAATATGTTATATGTTTTTGCCTATTAAAAAGTTAAATTTACATAATAAAATATTAATATAAGTAGTTGTATATCAGATCACTTGCAAGGTGTTTTTGACAGGTATTCTTATAAGTTTTTTAAATGTTTTTAATGTAACCTTTTTTGGTTTTATACATCTATAAATAAACACAAAACTAACAGTCAATTGCTGTGAAAAAAATCGTTTTATTACTTATTGTAGGTAATTTAGCGCAACCCTTTGGAAATTTTTTCAGATACTAAAAAAAAACAATTATGCAAAAGACTCTAATTACATTAATTTTAATCAATCTACTTTTTTCATGCTCAAATGATGAAAGCGCAAATAATGACGAATTAAACATTCAATTAACTGAATGTATTCCATCTGGACTACAAGGAAATTTAATTGCCTTTTATCCCTTTAATGGTGGAAGTCTCGATGATGTATCTAATTCAAATGATTTAACAAATCTAACTTCAGCTTCACCAACTATGGACAGAAATGGAAATATTGATTGTGCATATAAATTTGAGTCTAATAATAATGAATATCTAACTACAACAAACACCTCTTTTTTAGATAACCTTTCAGAATTTTCAATTTCGCTATGGTTTAAAATGGATATTGAGCCTTCTGACTATAGTGTGCTAATAAGCAGAGATGAAAGTACTTTAATAGTTTATGACGTTTTTGGACAATGGTCACTTGGTTTGTATGATAGTGATTTTCCTGTTTTTGGTTTACATGGTTCGTCAGTATGGGATGCATATAATTTTCCTGGTAATACTATTATAGATTTCAATGAATGGCATCATTTAATAGTTACTTTTAAAGTAGCAAATCATGAACTTGAAATTTATAGAGATGGAATACTTCGTGATTCTAATACAGGTATTTCTAATAACCCAAACATGCCAACTTATCAAGATATAGGCGATTTATTTATCGGGAAATTTTATGATGGTAAAATAGATGAGATAGCTATATTCAATATTTCTCTAAATCAATCACAAGTAACTGAAATGTTTGAAATGGAAACCTGTTGCTTATAAAATTGCTAACGGCAATGGTGGCAAGAAATTACTAGTTCTCGCATACTTCTGGAAATTCTCACGGATTTTCTATTCGGTCTTTATTTGTTAATTTCTTTGATAATTTTCTACTTCAATTAAATTGCTTTTAATTTTTAGATCAAACCTATTAAATATGCTATCTATATGAGCTGAGTTCTGAGAGTATAGTACATGCTGAAGGCTAAATACAAATAAGCAGTAGAGAATTATCTTTAATCGTTTCTGTAGTAAAATTACCATGAATATGTTATATGTTTTTGCATATTAAAAAGTTAAATTTACATAATAAAATATTAATATAAGCAGTTGTATATCAGGTTGCTTACAGGGTGTTTTTGATAGATGTTCTTATAAGTTTTTTAAATGTTATTAATGCAACCTTTTTTGGTTTTATACATCTATTAATAAACACAAAACTAACAGTCAATTGCTATGAAAAAAATCGTTTTATTACTTATTGTAGGTAATTTAGCGCAACCCTTTGAAATTTTTTTCAGATACTTAAAAAAACAATTATGAAAAAGACTCTAATTACATTAATTTTAATCAATCTACTTTTTTCATGCTCAAATGATGAAAGCGCAAATAATGACGAATTAAACATTCAATTAACTGAATGTATTCCTATCAATCTACAAAATTCAGTTGTGGCTTATTATCCTTTTACAAATGGATCTATCAATGATTTTTCTGGGAATAGTCAAAATTTGGTAAATAATAATGCTTCATCAACATCTGATAGGAATGGTAATGAAAATTGTGCTTTTGAGTTCGATTTTTTATCAGGAACAAATGAAAACTTATATACCTCTAACACTTCGTCATTAGATGTATTAACTGATTTTTCAATATCATTATGGTACCAACCATTACAAGAGAGAGATGCTGGAGATTATGAATTACTTATAGGTAGAGGTATTGATTTTCAACAATGGAATTTAGGACTCTATGATTGTCGCAAAGCTGTATTCGGTTGTATAAGTTACGTATGGGACAATGATACGAATTTTGATTGTGGTGTTTCAGATATTAATAATGAATGGCATCATTTGGTAGCTACATATAACTATTCTACAAGTAGTTTAGCGTTATATAGAAATGGAGTTCTTCAAGAAACGATAAATGCGCCTAATAACTCAAATTCAATTCAAATAGCTGATCTTATTATAGGAAATGAGTATACAGGAAAAATAGATGACATAGCTATATTCAATATTTCTCTAAATCAATTACAAGTAACAGAAATGTTTGAAATGGAAACTTGCTGCTCATAAAATTGCTAAAGGCAATGGTGGTAAGTAATTACTAGTTCTCGCATACTTCGGGAAACTCTTGCGGATTTTTTATTCAGTATTTATTTATCTTTATAAAACAATGAGTTATTCAAATACTCAAAACAAAGTGTCTGTCTCAGCCCTAAAACCTGGTATTTACTTTGTAGAAGTATATTCAAACGGACAAAAAGAGGTTCTTAGATTTATAAATAAATAGTGTTATTTGTTGTTAGTCAGTATTTTATGTCGTAAGAAATTCCTTTTAATGAATTAAACTTTCAACGAGAAATTTCAACTTTTAACATAATAAGCTGTTAAACTTTACGAATTTGGTTTTAGTAAACACGATTTTTTTCTATCTTAGGGAATGAATTGAAACAATAGCCTATAGAGAAAAACTACTTTTTTGTTAAACCTAAAACTTAAAATTACCTATGGCGAGAGCAATGTTTGAGTACACCAAAACTGTACTTAAAAAGGTTAGTTTTGATGCGACATTATTCTGTAAGGAAGTGGAAAAAGCAGTTAAACGATTACTGCCTCACGAACTAGAAGAATTACGAATATTTATTCAGTCCCTAATCAATCAGAACCCAGATTTAAATCAATGTTTAATTTATTTAAAAGCATAAAAAAAAGCGACTCACGAGTCGCTTTTTTTATTTCGCTAAAGGGCTGATAATTTCAACATTACTAAAGGCAATAGCACCTCTTATAACAGAAGAAATCAAATCGTGCATAGCGTTAATAATTTGCATTTTTAGTTCACTCTTATGGTAAATTAAGCTTACCTCTCTTGCAGGTGACGGCTCAACAAAATGTTTTAAGTTGCTATTGTATTTGTCACTAATATCTTGCGTGTGTAAATAAGGTAAGAGCGTCATTCCCATACCTTCATTAGAGAGTTTTATTAAAGTTTCAATACTGCCACTTTCGAGTTGAAAGTGCTCATCGTCTTGGTCTTTAAAAGCTTTACACAGATTAAGAACACCTTCTCTAAAACAATGACCATCTTCAAGCAGTAACATATCTTCAATTTCAAGATCTGAAACTTCAATTTTCTTTTTGTCTCTTAGTCTATGATTTGTAGGAACATAGGCTACAAAAGGCTCATAATACAACGGTCGCTCTTTAATATTATCGCTTTCTAAAGGAGTGGCAGCAATAGCAGCGTCAATATGCCCATCATTAATTCTGGTAATAATTTCCTCTGTGGTAAGCTCTTCAATTTTAAGTTTTACTTTAGGATACTTTTTTATAAAATTATTTAAAAACATCGGTAAAAGTGTTGGCATTATTGTTGGGATAATACCAAGCCTAAATTCACCTCCGATAAATCCTTTTTGCTGATCCACAATATCCTGTATACGATCAGCTTCGTTAACAATATTCCTGGCCTGAAATACTATTTTTCTGCCCACTTCAGTGAGTTCAATAGGTTTTTTGCCTCTATCGAAAATTACGATATCTAATTCATCTTCAAGTTTCTGAATTTGAGTACTTAAAGTGGGTTGCGTTACAAAACACTTTTCTGCTGCTTTTGTAAAATTTTTGTGCTCAGCAATCGCTAAAGCATATTTAAGTTGTGTAATCGTCATAACTATTCGTTTAGGCTATAAAAATATAAAAACTATTTATAAAAACTATAGTAAATATGGTTTTGTTTAATGGTAAATTTGTTAAAACAAAAAATTACATCAAAATGACACTAAATAGCATAGGTTTAGATACCAAAAAAACAAAAGATTTAGCTAACGAGTTAAATCAACTTTTAGCTAACTTTCAGTTGTATTACCAAAATTTAAGAGGTATACATTGGAATATACAAGGAAGAGCTTTTTTTAATCTGCATGAGAAGTTTGAAGAGCTTTATACTGATGCAAATTTAAAGGTTGATGAAATCGCAGAGCGTATATTAACTCTAGGAGCAACACCATTACATACCTTTGAAGATTATACAAAAGCAGCTAAAGTGCCTGTTGGTAAAAACATCTCAAAAGATGAAAAAGCAGTTAAACTGATTGTAGATTCTTTAACCGAATTGCTGAAAATTGAAAGAAACATTCTTGAGGCTGCAGGCGATGCAAATGATGAAGGTACTAACTCAATGATGAGTGATTTTATAACCGAACAAGAAAAAACCGTTTGGATGATGAAAGCTTGGTTGGGTGAAACCGTATAAAATAGATTTAGTTAGATAAAAAAAGACTGCGATGAGCAGTCTTTTTTTTGATTGATTTTTTGATTGATGATGTGCCTTTACCTAAAATCTAATGTTAAGGTCTAAGTCTTTATCTGCAACTGTAAACTTGGCATCGTCATATTGAGGAGGTCCCATTGCCATAACATTGTTAGACATTCCAAAAGATTCTTTTGGCATTCCGTTGTCTTCAAAGTCCATACGCTTGTTGTCGTTTTCGTCGTGTAATGCTAAGATAGCGTATTCTCCAGGTAACACATTTTCAAACGTAATGGTTACTTTTCCGTCTTCGATTGAAGTTTCTGCATCTTTAATGCCTTTACCTTTCATAAAGGTTTCTGAGGTGTGTAAAGACATTAATACTTTTCCTTTGTCACTGGTTACATTATCTACGGTTACAGTGATGGTGATACCTTCATCTTGAGCAAAACTGAATAATGATGTGAAGGCTAATGCTAAGGTTAAAACTAAATTCTTCATGTTGTATTTGATTAATGGTTATTTGTTCCTTTTTTGATGATTCAAATATCTAACATTACTTAAAGATAGAATAATTGTAGTTACCGAACTGTAATTTTATGAGGATGAATTGTTTATTTCTTAAAAAAGTTTATTGGCTTATCTGTTGGAATGTTTACACACTTGATAAACTACAAACTACAAACTACAAATTACAAAAGTCCTCTCGCTTTAATTTCCAAATACTTGTTTATGGTGTTGATGGTTAAATCTTCGGGCTCGGTTAAAATAGACTGAATTCCGTATTTCTGAAGTTCATTTACAATCAATCGCTTTTCAAACGCAAATTTTTCTGCAATCACTTTATCGTAAGCTTCTTGTACAGTTTCTGCTGGTTCAGAAATGAGAGAATTTAACTCCGTGTTTTTAAAGAAGATAACCACTAAAAGATGGTTTTTGGCAATACCTTTTAAATACGGTAACTGCCTATGTAAGCTATCTAAAGTTTCAAAATTGGTGTAGAGCAACATTAAACTTCGGTGTGTTATATTTCGCTTTACATCTGCGTATAAACGACCAAAATCGCTTTCAAAAAAGTCTGTCCCAACATTGTATAAGGTCTCTAAAATTAAATTCATCTGAGAGGTTCTCTTCTCAGCCACAACAATGTTTTCAACTTTTTTGGAAAAGGCTAAAATACCTGCTTTGTCATGTTTTTTTAAAGCCACATTAGAAATTACCAGAGCTGCATTAATGGCATAATCTAAGAGGGTTAAACCTTCAAAAGGCATTTTCATAACTCTACCTTTATCTATGATAGAGTAAATAGGTTGAGATTTTTCATCCTGAAACTGATTAACCATTAATTGGTTGCGTTTAGCAGTGGCTTTCCAGTTAATGGTTCTTAAATCGTCACCAAGAACGTAGTCCTTAATTTGCTCAAACTCCATGGTATGACCAATCTTTCTAATTTTCTTTATACCATATTGTTGTAGATTATTGCTTATGGCTAATAAATCGTACTTGCGTACCTGCATAAAGCTCGGGTAGGTTGGTACCATTGCCGTATCGCTATACATAAAGCGTCTTGAGACTAAGCCAAAAATAGAGGTGACATAGATGTTTAACTTACCAAAGTGGTATTCGCCTCGTTCTGTTGGTCTTAATTTGTATTCAATTTCTGAAGTACTAGAAGCGTTTAACTTTCTACTTATGCCAAAGTCTCTGACTTGGAATTGTTCAGGAATTTCATCTATGATATTGATATAAACATTAAAAGTGTAGAAATTTTGAAGGACAATTCTAACGGAATTTTCATCACCATTTGAAAATTTTTCTGGGAGTATGCGTTCACCTTTTACACCATTTTTTGCAGCAAATAATATGATGGTGTCCAAAATTGTAAGCGTAACAAGAAGTAATAAAACGATTTTTACAATGTTAAAAAGCCTAGGAAAAAGGAAACTAAACACAAACAGAATGATGATGCCTATACAGGCATAAAAGAATCTGTTTTGTAAATAAAATGGCTTAATACGTTTTAACACTATAGTTAAAGTTTTTTTGTTTACCTCGGAATTTCTACAGCTTCGATAATCTGCTTAATAATTTGTTTGGTGGTTATACCTTCCATTTCGCGCTCTGGTGTTACAATAACACGATGTTGTAGCACCGGAATTGCAGCACGTTTTATATCCTCTGGTGTAACAAAATCTCTGGCATCCATAGCAGCAAAAGCCTTACTGGCTCTTAAAATGGCAATAGAAGCTCTTGGTGATGCTCCTAAATATAAAAATGGGTTGTTGCGTGTGCTTACAATAATGTCAGCAATGTATTTTAATAGATGAGACTCTATGAGTATTTGTTCAACTAAACCTTGAAATTTATTGATTTGTGCCTTGGTTAGATGCGACGTAACTTGTTCTGTTTTAGCACCACCTTTTAGGTTTTGCTCTCTGTTTAAAATTTCAATTTCTTCATCGAGATTTGGATAATCAACATCAATTTTAAATAGAAAACGGTCTAACTGTGCTTCTGGCAATCTATAAGTTCCTTCTTGTTCTACAGGGTTTTGGGTAGCGAGAACAATAAAAGGTAATTCCATTTTAAATTTATTACCATCAATGGTGATTTGGCGTTCTTCCATAACCTCAAACAAAGCCGCTTGTGTTTTTGCAGGTGCTCTGTTGATTTCGTCAATAAGAATCATATTAGAAAAAATAGGGCCTTCTTTGAACTCAAATTCAGAGTTTTTCATATTGAAGACAGACGTACCCAGAATATCACTCGGCATTAAATCTGGCGTAAATTGAATACGACTAAAGCCAATATCTAAAGATTTTGCTAATAGCTTTGCAGAAATTGTCTTTGCTACACCAGGAACACCTTCTATAAGTGAGTGGCCGTTTGCTAAAATTGAAGCAATAAGCATATCGATCATTTCTTTTTGACCAACAATGACTTTTTCTACTTCGTTTTTAATTAAGGTTATGCCATCTTTAAGTTCAGAAAGGTCTATTCTGCTTTTAAAACTAATATCCTCAGCATTATTTTCTGTTGCATTTGTTTGCTCTTCAGAAGTATTCTGACCAGATTCTTCATTTAGCTCATTATTTAAATGTTCTTCCATAGTGGTTTATTTATAAAAGTCTTCTATTGCTTTGTTTAATTCTAGTAAATCGGCTTCGTTACAATTAGATTTAGATTTTAAATACGCAATTTTATTTACTAATTTTTTTATGTCTGTTTCGTTTTTTCCAGATTTTAAAGATAAGTTCTTAATAAACTTATCATCTAAAATTTGGGTGTCTAAATGATAGACACGCCTTATATATTCTAGGAAATATGTAATCTTTTTATCTATGAGATTGTCATGGTCCTTAGTTTCGTAGTACAGATTACCTATAGTTTTAGCAAAATCTACAGTTGTGTTCTTAAGCGGTTTTATAACATTAACTATGCGTTGTCTTCGTTTAGCATTAAAAATCATAAAAATAAATACTGTTATTAATGTAATATACAATGCCCAACGTAATGCAGGCTGACTAAGTAAAAAACGCAAAGGCGAGCTGCTATTGGCAGAATTTATTTTGTTTCTGGAATCAAAATAGATGGTATCATCACCAAGATAAGACATCGCAGCTTCAGCATATTTTTTGTTGTCCTTTTTTAGAAGCTGATAATTAGTAAAAACTATGGGTTGTAGGTGAATATAAAAAAAGCCATTTCCCCAAGATGTTTTTATAAAATTAGCATAGAGTGAATCTCCAAATTTTTGGTAACCCAAAACCCTTGTGTAAGCTGTATCTATTTTAGAAAAATAGATGTTACTTAGCTCTTTTTGTATACTAATGCTATCGCTTTTTAATGAAGGGTTGGTGTAGGTTAACTCGGCTTTTCCAGAAAAACTATACTTGTTTTTGGTGTCAAAACCTAAGGTGTCTTTTAATCTGTCAGGAAAATCATTGGCAGCGATAAAAATATCATTTCCAAAAGACGCAAAATCTAACAGTTCTTGGGCAGATGTATTATCAAGATTAGGACGCTCGTCTATTAGCATGTATGTGCCTGTTGCGTAGTATGTAGAGTCTTCCCAATCGTAATAATCGTCAAAGTACTCATACGGAGTTCGCTTTATATCTTTGACTTCACTTTGCGGAAATAAGTCTTCTAGTTCTTCATAAAAAATATAAGTACCAAAAGGAATTTTGTGCTTTTCGTTATAGGTTTTTTGCCAGTTAACAGGTTGCGGAGTAGAAAATTCTACGACTACAATACCTATAAAAAGCAATAGTAAAATAACGATATATGCTCTCAGCGTTTTATTCATTATTTAACGGAATTTAAAAATTGATTAAACGCTGTTTTTGCTTTCTGAAACTGATTATTGTCAATATCAAACTCACCATACCAAATATAGTTGTACAGGTAAGAGGTGTATGAGAATTCTTTTTTTAATGCTTCAGAATTTATTTCGTAGTGGTAATCGCTATTGGTTTTTTCAACATCGTATTCAATAATTCCTGCTTGAGAGAGATTTTTTAGTAATAACAAGTAGTAATATCTCACAGCCAACCTGTAGTTGTTGTCTCGCTCTGCAGACGCTATCAGCGATTTAAAATCGGCTTCATAAATATTACTTTCAATATCTGTAACAGGTATAATACTTTTGTCTGAAGATTTACCAAAAACCCATTTGCCTTCCTTGTTTATAATGGCTTTTACAATAAAGAAGACTACCAAAATGAAAATAACGACGTAGAACACCTTTATAGCAATATCTGTAACGTCGGAAGCTTTTGCGTCAGAATTAATATCAAAAATATTTTTAATAAAGTCTGATAGCCATTGCTTAAAACGTGTCCACCAACCCGAATTATTTATAGTACGTTCATAGATAAAGTCATTGCCAGAATATTTGTCCTTAAGGTCTTCAAAATGTCGTTTTTCAATAGGATCAACATCTATATACACCGAATCTTGTAGTACTTGGTTTATAGCTTTGGATGCACTAGCGTTTGCGTACAGAGTAATTCCGAAGAACAAAAAAATGATATTTAAATACTTAAGTTTATTCACCAGATCCGATAAGGTCTATATCGCTTTTGGTGTTGATGTTTTCCATATCTTCTTTTAAGCTATAGAATACCACACCTTGATTAATTTGTACGATAATATTAGATAATAAACCAACAAGGTAAGAGAGCACAAATATGATTACCATCATGATAGTGGCAGATTTTCTTATCTCTTCTGGGTTTGGTGCTACTCCTGGTTCTAAATCGGTAACCATATCTACAATAAAAACAAAATATGGAATAATGGATACAATATTTTGCACTATAGCACTCATTAAAAAGAATAAACCAACACAACCAATTGCTGCCCAAAATTTAGAGCTCATCAGTGTCCATGAGTAACTAAAACTTTCCCATATACTCTTTTTGTTTTCTATATATTCCATTAAAGTCCCTTGATAAAACAAACTAACAGCACCTATAACAAGTGGTAATAATATAAAACCGATGATAGTAATAGCTAGTATAAAACTTACAATACCAGCCAAAATCAACACAGGTATAGCTACTATAATGGCACAAATAAGGTAGATAAAAATATTACCAATATTAGCTTTGTACTCGTTAATAATATCTGAAGTGCTAAAACTTTTACTATCACTTTTTGAGTAAAGTTTTAGATAAATAGGTACATAAGAATAGGATATAACCGCAGAGACTAAACCAACAGTAAAGAACAGAATAAAGAATAGCATAAATGTTTCTATGTTCTCGTTTATGTAATTCTCTATGGCAGTTTGGTCATTAGCAAGGTCGCCAAAAAGAATTTCAGCATAAAATTTGCTAAAGAAATAACCCAATACCATAAGGATAAGTATAAAAACACCATTTATGATGAAAAAATTCTTGTAGAGATGGCCTCCATTTTGTCTTAAAAAAGAAAACGTATCCTGAAAAAACTCTCCAAACTCTCTAGATTTATATAATTGCATGTGCCTTTTTTAATTTGTTGTTTACCACAAACGGATATATTAAATAATAAAATGAAATTAGGCTTAGTGTGCTTACAATAATGCCTACACTCAACCAATTTGGCATTGTGTTAGAGTAGCGTGTTACATAACCTTCTAAAAAGCCTGCCGCAATTGTAAAAGGAAATGTGCTTATTAAAATCTTTACTCCATTTTTAACTCCCATTTTAAAAGAGATAATCCTAGAATATGTTTTTGGAAAAAGAATGCTGGCACCCAAAATTAGTCCTGCCGCACCTTCTATAACTATAGCGAAAATTTCCATAGAGCCATGAATCCAGATACCTCTAACGCTTTCCCATAGCACACCCTCCTGATAGAAAAAATATTGAAACGAACCTACCATTATAAAGTTAAGAAGCATTACATATACTGTGCCTAAACCAACAATAACACCATAAAGAAATGCTTGTATTCCAACATATAGGTTATTTAAAGTAATGCCTATAAAACTTCCCCAATTACTTCCGCTTTTATAGATGGCAACAGGATCACCAGATTCAATATTTACCAGAGTTTCATTAACATAAGCATCACCTAAGATTAGCCTAACAAAAGTGTCGTCATAGGCTGCTGAAAGTGCTCCAATGGCTATAAAACTAAAAGCAATTACAAAGGCATAAAAAATATAGCGTCTGTATTCGTAGACAATAAGAGGGACTTCGGTTTTCCAAAAGCGAACAAATCTATTCGTGTCTTCGCGTTTTGTTTTGTATATTTTTTGAAAAGCCCTCGCTGTAAGATTATTTAAATATAGAATTGTCTTACTTTTGGGATAGTAAGTTTGAGCATAAGACAAATCGTTTACAAGCTGAATGTAGAGCGACGCAAGTTCGTCTGGGTTTTTGAGCTGTTTTCCAAAAATAGCCTTTTCAAAATTTAGCCATTTTTGCTTATTTTGCTTGATAAATGCGACTTCTCTCATAGAGAATCAAATTAACATAATTAATGGTAGAGTTACAAATAAATACTACACAAAACGTTAATATAAATTTTGTTGCTGCAAGTGTGGGAGAACGCATTTTGGCTTACCTCATAGATCTTATAATTAAGTTGGCCTATATTGTGGTTACCTACCAAGTAGTGTTCAAATTAATAGGTATTGATGATTTTCTTAGAGGTATGGATTATTGGTCTATAATTGCTGTTATTGTTAGCTTTTATTTACCTGTAGTTTTTTACTCGTTAGTTTTTGAAACATTTCTTGAGGGACAAACTATAGGAAAGCGTATCATGAAGATTAAAGTGGTAAAAATAGATGGCTATCAAGCTTCAATTTACGACTACATGGTACGTTGGTTTTTTAGGATTGTAGATTTGAATATAGCATCTGGTGTAGTGGCACTTATAACGATTGCAACCAGTAAAAAAAGTCAGCGTTTGGGTGACATGACAGCAGGTACTTCTGTGATTACTTTAAAGAATAATGTAAATATAAGCCATACAATTTTAGAAGATTTAGAGGACGATTATGAGCCAAGCTATCCTAATGTTATAAAGCTTTCAGACAATGATGCACGTATCATTAAAGAAACCTATACAAGGGCTAAAGCATCTAGAGATTTTGAAACCTTAAGTAAGTTGCGACAAAAGGTGATGGAAGTTATAGAACTTAAGGAATGTAACCAAAACGATATACAATTTATAGATACCGTTTTAAAAGATTATAATTACTACACACAAAGTATGTAAGCAGAGAGCCAAGATTTTCAAGCAGTAGCGAAGAAAATCTTGTGCGAATCGCTTATACTGAGCGTAGTCGAAGTATCTTAATTAAAGATTAGATTTGTTTGTATAATAATGTAATGTAGTAGATTCCGTGTCAAGCACGGAAATTAATATGTTTTTTCAAACTTTAGATATATTAGGAACTATAGCTTTCGCCATTTCTGGTGTATTGGTAGCTATGAACAAACGCATGGATCCGTTTGGCGTTTTAATCATTGCCTTTGTAACTGCTGTTGGTGGTGGTACTTTGCGAGACATCATGGTAGGAGTAGAGCCAGTATCATGGATGCGAAACATGACCTTTGTTTATGTTATTATAGGTGCTGCCATATTTGCTGTAATCTTTAGAAATTACCTAAAACATTTAAGACGTTCTCTGTTTTTGTTTGATACTATTGGTATTGGGCTTTATACTGTTGTAGGTATAGAAACAGGGTTGGTGGCAGGATTGCACCCAATAATTTGTATAGCACTTGGTACCATGACAGCATGTTTTGGTGGTGTAACTAGAGATATTCTATGTAACGAAATTCCTGTAATTTTTAGAAAGGAAATCTACGCTACGGCTTGTATTGTAGGTGGACTCAGTTATTTTTTAATGCGCTTTTTTCTCAAAGATGAGAATTATCTTTTCATTATTGCTGGTCTTGTAGTTATCATCATCAGATTAATTGCTGTACGTTTTAAAATCAGTTTGCCGAGTTTGTACAAAGCTGAAGATGCTGAAGAGCAATAGTAGTGTTGTTCTAATCTTCAAGTTATTGTTCCTGTTGTTTTTTCAAGATTTTAACAATTCTACTGTTAATGATTTCAGACAAGTTCCAATTGTACAATTTAGGATCGGTTGTGCTGTAAAACTCTATAGTAACCGCATCAATATCTTTATGATATTTTGCAAAACTTTGGTATCCAGGAACCCAACCAGCATGTTCGTATTCGTAAATGGAAGTGTATATGTCTTGTTCTCCAGGTTCAAATAAAGATCCGTCATTTAGAGCCCTCAGAAAAGTGCCAACGTCTTCAGCAGTGGCCAGCATACCATAGTCATCAGTCTTTAAGTCAAAAGGATGTCCTACGTGGTAACCACTCATTACATCGTCTATATTTACTTCAGAGATAGAACCGAAAGTATTGTTAAGATGTAATGGCTCTAATATTTTTTCTTTAACAAATTGAAAGTTGCTATAACCAAGTGCATTATCCATTATTTTACCAATAAGAAGATAATTTGTATTACAATATTCATAATCTTCACCAGGCTCAAAATTGGCAGGCTTATCTAGAATTAGTGCAAGACTTTCTTCATAGCCTAAGGGATTTGCCCAAAAATTTGGTGCGTCTGTATAATTAGGAATACCACTTCTGTGCTGTATCATTAACCTTAAAGTAATCTTATCTGCATTTTCGATTCTGTTTACAAGTTCTGGTAAATAATCAGCGATTGTTTTATCTAGAGAAAGTCGTCCATCACTTACCAATTTGGTAACAGCTACCGCATTATAGAGTTTGCTAATACTGGCGATTTTAAATAATGCATGTGGATTTGCAGGTATTTTAGATGCTTTATTATGCCAACCAGAAGCAATATATTGAGGTGGTTTGCCAGTTTGGTCTACATAGACTATCATTCCGTCAAATCCATGACCAATGGCTTCATCTGCTTGTTCCTGAATTGTATCTGGCAGCGGAAGTATCCAAGCCTTTACCAATAGCCATGGTACAAAAAATAGCGACACTACTGTTCCCACCAATAATGCAATTCTAAGAATGCGTTTTTTGTTTTTTTTGGTCATAATACTTCGGTTGGTAAATTTTTAATTGGTTATAGTGGTTGTGTATGGTCTAATTTGGTTACTAAATTAGCAAATAAAACTAGGAATAATTTAACACGAGGGTTTTCTGCAAGGAAAATCAGAAGCAATGAATTATACACCGTGTTGTGCATAGTTTTTTATTCATTCCATAGTCGATTCATATAATCTTTGTCAGAATCATTTGTTATAAAATATGTCCAATTCGATTCGTCCGCAATTAAAAAATTAAATGTTACGAATTCTTTCTTGTTTCCGTTTTCGAAGACTTTTAATTTATACTGATAATTCGGGTGGAATATTGAGTCTAGAATTCCATCTCGATAATCAGAAACTTTGCTTTTGTTCCAGTCTTTTATAAATCGTTCAGTTTTTATTCGGCTGAGTTTCTTTGTCTTGTTTGGGTCAATTCCAGAAACCATAATAATTGAGTCTACCTTTTGTATATCAATTTTAGTCTTTTGAGATTTTAATTCCGTTATTTTTTCATCACAGATATTAATTATCAAATATTGTCCATTTTCAGGTTCAAATCGAATGTTACAAGAGTCTAATTTATAACCGCTACTTGCAATATATTCTCCGTTCTTTTTCAAGTCAAGAGGGTAGTAGTGTGGTCCAGCCCAACCAAGACACTTATTTTCAATTATTTCATATTCATTGATTGTCCAAGTATTACTTATCTCGCAGTCAGCTCCAAAAGCCTCTCCGATTGTTTTTAAAGCAAAATATCCTCCACCAACAATTAGGACTATTAAAATTGAAATTATTATAAAGGCTATTTTTAATCCTTTGCTCATTTCTCAAATTATGTACAACGTATTTGTGTATGAGTAGTAGCGAAATTTTTGCGATCACTTTCGGAAAGTAATTTACAAAATAAAAAAGAATAGCGACTTGAATTAAAAAACCAAGTCGCTATTACTTATACACGTTGTAGTGAGTAGTTTTTACTTTAACTTTTCTAGTAATAGTTCGGCAACTGGTTCTGAAGATGCAGGATTTTGTCCAGTTATTAATAAACCATCTTCGACCGCATAAGGACTCCAGTCTGCTTTTTTAGTGTAAATTCCACCATTACTCTTTAACATTTCTTCAACCAAAAATGGAACAACAGAAGTTAGTTGAACAGCTTCTTCTTCTCCGTTTGTAAATCCAGTTACTTTTTTTCCATTAACCAAAGATGTCCCATCCGTATTTTTTGTGTTTTTAAAAATTGCAGGAGCGTGACAAACAGCAGCAACAGGTTTATTGTTGTTATAAAAATCTTCTATTAAGGCAATTGAGTTTTCATCTTCAGCTAAATCCCATACAACACCGTGTCCACCAGGATAAAATACTGCGTCATAATCTGCTTGATTTACAGTTTCCAATTTTATTGTTTTAGATAAGATCTCTTGAGTTTCTTTATCATCATTAAATCTTATGGTTGCTGGAGTTTGGAAATCTGGTTCATTACTTTTTGGGTCAATTGGCGGTTGTCCACCTTTTGGGGATGCTAAAGTAATGTCAATTCCTTTATCTTTTAATAAGTAATAAGGTGCTGCAAATTCTTCAATCCAAAAACCAGTTTTCATTCCAGTATCTCCTAAATCTTCGTGATTAGTTAATACAAATAATACTTTTTTCATTGTTTTGCTTTTTTTTGTGTTAATACTTAATTATTTTTCATTTGAATTATTTTCTTTTGTGTTTTTACCACAAGAGGAAAATAAAGCTAAAGCGATTATAATTGTTGTTATTCTTTTGATTAGAGACAAAATTACTGTCAAATTAAGTACTGAAAATTGATGTATGGTAATAAAATCAATTATGAGATATTTCTTTTCTAATTCTACTTAAGCTTTCGGTAGTAATTCCTAGATAAGAAGCTATATGGTAATTTTTTACAGCCTGTTCAATATTTGGGTAAGTGCTAATAAAAGAAACGTATCTTTCTTTAGCTGATTGGGCTAAATTTGCTAATATTCTTTTTTGAAAGCTAGCAAAAGCTCTTTCCATTTTTTTTCTGAAAAAAGTTTCTAATTGTGGAATCTCTACAAATAATTCTTCCATACTTTTTTTGGAAATTTCATATAAAGTTGCTTCCTGAATAGTTTCAATATACATAATCGCTTTGGATGCTGTGAAGAAAGCCGTATAATCGCTTATCCACCAATCATTAATGGCGAATTGCAAGGTATGTTCTTTACCAGATTTGTCAATAAAGTAAGTTCTTAAACACCCATTGTAAACATAATATTGACTGTTCACTTTATCATCTGCTTTTAATATTGTAGTCCCTTTTTTTAACTTGAGTTTTTTAAGTTTACTTTCAATAAGATTTATTTCTTTTTTTGAAAAAGAAATGCCTTTAAAAATTTCTAATATTATTGAATTTTCGATGTTCATTTAAATTACTCGCAACGGTCTCTTTTATCGCCATTTGGCGGAGTAAGAGACGCGGATTTGTCGGCTTAGTATTGGTTTGTTGGTAAAGTTAATTATTTTCTTACTAACGAAGCCGTCTACTCGATTATGAGCTTTTTTACATTTTTCATTGTCACTGGAAAATTGTCCATGCTTAAGTCTCTTATCTCCATTCCAAGGCCCCTTATTTAGTTCTACATTTGCAGTATAACAAAAATAAGTCATAATGAAATTTAAAAGTTTAATCAAATTAAGTAGCCTAGTTCTAATTCTAGGGATAACAATTCAAACATTTTCTCAATCTAAAAAAAATAAAATTATGGACAATACAAAAAATGAAAACATCGGATTATTAGTAATCATGAAAGCGAAAGAAGGTAAGGAGCAAGAAGTGAAAGAGTTTCTTCTAGGTGGTTTATCATTGGTAAATGCAGAACCAAAAACTGAATCTTGGTTTGCATTTCAAATAGATGAACAAACTTTCGGAATTTATGACACATTTGAAGCTGAAGAAGGCAGACAGGCACACTTAAAAGGAGAAGTGGCAAAAGCCTTATTGGCCAATGCTGGAGATCTTTTAGAAGGTTTTGATGCTAGCAGAGACATTAAGGCCGTTGATGTTCAAGCAAGTAATCATAAAGTGGGTAATCAGAATAACGGATTGTTGGTGATTATGAAAGCCAAAGAAGGAAAGACATCTGCAGTGGAGGATTTCTTACAAGCGGGCAAGTCATTGGTAAGTTCTGAGCCTGCAACTTTATCATGGTATGCTTTTAAAATCAATGAAGAAACCTATGCCATTTTCGATACGTTTGCAGATGACGCTGGCAGAGATGCTCATTTAACAGGGAAAGTAGCAGCAGCGTTGATGGAGAATGCGCCTGTAATTTTGGAAGGCTTTGATGCTTCCGCAATTCAAAAAATTAACATTCTAGCTTCAAAATAAATATTTGATTTAAGAAAGGAGAGGAGTGCTTTTGGCACTCCTTTTTTTTAAATTTGAATGAGCTAAAAAATAAATTTAGTATGGCGCAAATAATTATAGACAAACAAAACGGGGAACTTGCGTTTAGATTAGAAGAGTTAAACGATCTAAGCCAGTTTGATCATTTACAAAGAAGAAATTATTATTCTATCGTTTTGTTATGTGGAATTAGCTATGAACTAAGCGTTGATTTTCAAAGTTTTAAATTGCAAGGAAATCAAATGATTTGTTTGGCTCCGTATCAACCTTTCATGATACGTTCTGAAGAAAAGTGTCAGGGTTATTTATTGAATTTTCATCCCGATTTTTTTTGTACATATAGACATCAAAACGAAATAGAGACCGAGGGATTCCTTTTTAATAATTTCCATGGTTTACCCTATTTTACTGTAAACGAGCAAAGCCTATTTCTTAATTTAATTGATCAAATTTCGAAAGAGATGGACAAAGACTCAATCGCTCAGCATGAAGTTCTTGTGGCATTTTTAAAAGTGTTTTTAATAGAAGCGGTCAGACAAAAGAAACAATTTGATCAACAATTAACTCCCAGATTGTCAGATTCAAAAACAGAAATTTTACAAAATTTAGTCGATGCAATTGAGAGTAATTATTGCAAATTCCATTCTCCCCAAGAATACGCAGATGAACTATGTGTAAGTCCTAAAATTTTAGCCGGTATCGTCAAGAAATATCTCAATCAAACGACTTCATCCTTAATTTCAAATAGGATCATTATTGAGGCGAAACGAGAACTTTATCTAACTTCTAAACCAGTGAAACAAATTGCTGCTTTTTTAGGTTACGACGATGAATTCTATTTCAGTCGTTTTTTTAAAAAGAAGGTAGGAGTATCACCTGATATTTATCGTAAGACAGTTGGTTTTGCTAAACTAGAGTCAAATTAATTACTCACAACAATTGGATATAAGTATTAACTATATCCAACTTATATGTTTATAAGCAACAATTTAAAAAAAATAATAGCATTTGTAGTCAATAACTATAAATAAAAAAGCCACCACTTTGTAGTGATGGCTTTTATTCTATTTAATGTATCCTAATTCTTAGGAACAGGAAATCCTCTATCGCGCATTAAGGCTTCAATATTAGCATCACGTCCTCTAAATAGTCGGTACGCTTTTGCAGGATCCATAGCATTGCGTGGAGCAAACAAATATTTCACTAATTTTTTAGATACACCTTTATCATAAAAACCATCTGGTGCTTCACTAAAATCCTCAGAAGCATCGCTGGTTAATACATCTGCCCACATGTAGCCATAGTAAGCTGTGGCATAGCCTTCACCAGAAAAAACATGTCCAAAATGTGGAGTTCTATGACGCATTGGTAATTCTTTTGGCATCCCTAATTCGTCTAAGGTTTCGCGCTCAAATTTATCAATGTCTATATCGGTTGGGTCTTCTAAGTGTAATTTCATATCAATTAAAGCAGAGGCTAAATATTCAGTTGTGCCAAATCCTTGATTAAAGGTTGCTGCTTTCTTAATTTTTTCTACCAGTTTAGCAGGAATCGGTTCGCCTGTTTTGTAATGTACTAAGAACTGATTAATGACCTTGTCGGTAGATAACCAACGCTCTAACAATTGTGATTGAAATTCGGTATAATCTCTAACTCCTCCTTGTAATGTTGGATACTTTACATCTGCAGCAAAGAAGTGTAAGGCATGGCCAAACTCATGAAAAAATGTTGTGGCATCATCCCAAGAGACTAAAACAGCTTCGCCTGGTGCAGGTTTTACAAAGTTAGAGTTGTTAGATGCTAATACATTGGTTTGTCCTTCAAAAGTGGTAGAACTTCTGTAAGTGTTTGCCCAAGCTCCAGAGCGTTTGCCTTCGCGAGCATAAGGATCTAAGTACCAAAGCCCAATATGTTTGCCAGAGTCTTTGTCAGTGACTTCCCATACCTTAACATCTTCATGAAATACAGGAACAGAACCTTCTTCAACAGGTGTAAATTTATAATTGAAAATCTCACCAGCTACAAAGAACATGGCTTCGGTTAACTTATCGAGTTGAAGGTATTGCTTTACTTCATCGCTGTCTAAATCGTATTTCTTTTTGCGTACTTTTTCGGCATAGTAGCGATAATCCCAAGGTTCTATTGTGATGTTATCACCAAGTTCATCAGCAACAGCTTGCATGTCTGCAACTTCTTCTTTAACTCTTGCAGTTGCTGCTGGCCAAACTTTTAGCATTAAATCCATAGCGTTTTCAGGGTTTTTAGCCATTCGGTCTTGTAACCTCCACTCAGCATAATTGTCATAACCCATTAAGCCAACACGTTCTTTGCGCAGTCTTAAAATTTCTGCAATAATTTTGTTGTTATCGTATTCGTCTCCATTATCGCCTCTAGAGTAATAATTTCTCCAAACTTGCTTACGCAAATCACGTTCGGTAGAGTAGGTAAGGAACGGATCCATTGAAGAGCGTGTATTGGTAATGGCATACATGCCGTCTTTACCTTTATCGGAAGCTATTTTTGCAGCCGATTTTATAAAACCATCAGACAAACCACCAAGTTGGTCTTTGGTTAAGTAGGTAACATAATTTTCTTCATCGTGTAAAACATTGTTAGAAAACTTAGTGTATAGTGAGGATAGTTCTTTGTTAATTTCAGCATAGCGCTTTTTCTTTTCAGCATCAAGGTTGGCACCATTCATTTCAAACTGTTTGTAGGTTAAATCTACAACACGTTGTTCTTGTGGTTCAAGAGGGTTGTTCTGCGATGCTTCATAAACAGCTTTGATACGTTGAAAAAGTTTTTCATTTTGAGAAATCTTAGAACGGAATTCTGAAAGTTTTGGAGCTAATTCTGCTTGAATCTCCCTAAATTCTGGTGAAGACATATTGCTAGACAAAATACCGTAATAGGTAAACACACGGTCTAAAGTTTTGCCTCCACTTTCCATAGCTACAATGGTGTTTTCAAAGGTTGGTGCTTCATCGTTATTGGCAATGGCATCAATTTCTTCTAATTGCAATTCCATACCTTTTTCAACAGCTTCTTTTACATCAGCAACATTCATTTTATCAAAAGCAGGTACGCCTTGGTAAGGTCCTGTCCACTCTTGTAGTAGGATATTTTCGGTCATTGATTTGTCTTCGGTTTTTGGTTCTTCTTTACAACTTGCAAATAGGATAATGCTACTTAAAACGGTAGCTTTAAATGCTTTAGAAATCATTGTTTTAGTTATATTAGTTTTAGACAAACAAGATAAAGAAAATAGCGCAGCAGAATTCTTAATTATTCTATAATTTCTACCTTTCGGATGTAAACATTATCAACAGGCCAATTGCCTTCATCTGTCTTTACAGCGTTGATTTTATCTACCACATCCATGCCGCTTATAACTTCACCAAAAACAGTGTAATCTCCATCGAGATGTTTAGCTTTTTCTCTGTTTACCACAATAAAAAACTGAAATGGAGAGGCGAGTTTGTAGGCATTTTCAATTTCGCTACTTGGCATTGATATTGAGCCACGTTGGTGAGTGTAACCGCGTTTGGTGTCTGGCGGCAAAAGATATTGGCCGATTTTGCGTCGTTTTTTATAGAGGTCTAAGCCATCACTACTTCCTCCTTGTATTATAAAATCTTTTACGACTCTGTAAAATTGTGTACCATCAAAGTACTTGCGTTTGGTAAGATAAATGAAGTTAGATCTATGGAATTTTGTTTTATCGTACAGCTGAATGATTATATCTCCAAAATCGGTTGTGAGTTTTACTTTATCTTCTTTGTGTTCTTTGTCGTATTCCAAAAAGAACTCCATGGCATTGTCATCTGTAAGTACAGGGAATTCTGATGTCTTTTTTACTTTCTTTTTGGGTGCAGGCTTCTCTGTTGTAGTTATTGTATCTTTTACAATCGTTGTATTAGAATTTTTTGAAGTTTGCTTATCTTCACAGTTCCATAAAAAAAGAACGATAATAAACACTAATTGAAATCTCATAAATGTACTTTAATACGTTTTCTGAATCTGTAGTAAAAGTAAAACATCTCCAGCTTTTTGGCGAACAATCGCATGCCAAAATGTCTCCACCTTACCGAATAGATTTAGCTAAACAGATGAGAGCGAAAGCTAAAACAGCTAAAACGGCTGGTGTTATGGCATTGTTTTACCCAAACCAAAAAGCAGAAACACACTTGGTGTTGATTTTAAGAAAGACCTACAAAGGTGTGCACTCTAACCAAGTTGGGTTTCCTGGTGGAAAGTATGAAGATGCTGATGATAATTTGATGATTACAGCATTGCGAGAAACTGAAGAAGAGGTTGGTGTGCCTATGGATAAGGTCAATGTTATTAAGACCATTTCGCCATTATACATACCGCCAAGTAATTTTATGGTGCATCCTTACTTAGGGTTGATGGATACCACACCTGAGTTTATAAAACAAGATGATGAAGTAGAGGATATTCTCGAAATTCACCTTCAGGATTTTTTAAATGACGACAATATCATTACCACCAATGTACAGACGTCTTTAAATGTTAGGGTAGATGTGCCAGCCTTTAAATTGAATGGTCATATTGTTTGGGGAGCAACTGCTATGATGCTCGGTGAAATAAAAGACTTGTTAAAACAAGTTTTATAAATTATCTTATTTGTTACTTTTGTCATTAATAAATACGAAAACTTATAATGGGATTATTTAAAAAAAATCCTTTCGGACATATACTTTGGGTAAAAAAATGGTTAATCAGAATCTTGGGTCTTTTAACGCACAGACGTTTTAGAGGCTTTAATGAGTTACAGATTGAAGGTTCTGAAATCATAAAAAACTTACCAGATACCAACGTACTTTTTATCTCAAATCATCAAACATACTTTGCGGATGTTATTGCTATGTTTCATGTCTTTAATGCCAGCCTTAGCGGACGATTAGATAACATAAAAAATGTTGGATATTTATGGAATCCTAAGCTAAACATGTACTACGTAGCGGCTAAGGAAACCATGAAGTCGGGTTTAATTCCTAAGATTTTTGCTTACACAGGTTCTATTAGCATAGAGCGTACATGGCGCTCACAAGGTAAAGATGTTAATCGCCAGGTAAAAATGAGCGATATTACAGCCATAAAACGCGCATTAGATGATGGTTGGGTGGTTACATTTCCACAAGGAACAACAACACCATTTAAACCAATTAGAAAAGGGACAGCGCATATTATAAAAACGTATAAGCCTTTGGTGGTTCCTATTGTTATTGATGGTTTTAGACGTTCTTTTGATAAAAAAGGATTGCGCATCAAAAAGAAAAATATCTATCAGACTTTTGAAGTAAAAGAACCTTTAGACATAGACTACGAGAATGAATCGATAGCAGAAATTGTTGAAAAAATTGAGTATGCAATTGAGCAGCATCCTTCATTTTTAAAGGTAATTCCACAAGAAGAATTAGAAGAAAAAGAAAGGCTAAATAAACTGCGTGATTGGTAATTTTAGTAGACAGTAGACAGTAGACAGTAGACAGTAGACAGTAGATTCTGTTTATTAATGTCTAAAATTTTAATTAGTCTAAAACTCTAATAGTCTAACTAAACTTCTAGTTTCTTTAGTTCGTTATAATTTCTGTTCAAACGCTTCAAAAGGATACCATAAAGCAGCTTGTAAAATAACCAGATAACTCCTAGGAATATTGCTGTTACTAATATGGTTATAGCTACTAAAATAGTCATTTGGGTAGCATCAAAAGCTGCGACCTGATCATGGAACTCTAGGTTTTGATTGAATTCGAAATACAGAGAAAGCGGTATAGAAATAAAGATCATGATAAGATTATAAAGTACATAATACTTAACAACTTTTCGTGTTCTTAAGATGCTTTCCATTAGTTTTTTTGCATTATCTGTGGTAGATATAGATTTATGGGATTTATAAAGTAAATACACAAACAAGCCAATAATTAAAAAGCCAAAGACCGTAAGTGCTACAAAAAGAGGATTTTCATAGCTTTCATCTAGACGTGCTCGCATTTTATCTGAAAAGGCATAAGGGACATAACTAATAAGCAGCCAAAACACTAGCTCTGCAACACTAATGTAAAACAAGGTTTTTACAATAGACGATGATTTTTTATGCAACATTGGATAAATATCAGAATCTGAATAGTTCTTAAACTTATCCGTTCCTTTATTCCAGTCCCTCTTTAATAATTCTAATTCATCCATAAGTTTACGGATTTAATATTGTTTTTAATTTCTTTTTTACACGGTTCATTTTAACGCGTGCATTGACTTCGGTAATACCTAATGTCTCACTTATTTCTCTATAGTCCTTATCTTCTAAATACAAAAAGACTAAGGCTTTTTCAATATCGTTTAGTTGTTGTACGGCTTGGTACATAAGCTTCAGCTGTTGTTCTTCTGTATCATCGTACGGTTCTGCCTTAATTTTAAATTGAACACTATCAAACTCCTGTGTGTTGATACGTCGTTTCGATTTTCTGTACAGTGTAATGGCTGTATTCAATCCAACACGATACATCCATGTACTAAATTTAGAATCTCCTCTAAACTTAGGATAGGCTTTCCACAGTTGTATGGTTATCTCCTGAAACAAATCGTTATGCGCATCAGCATTGTTGGTATACAAACGGCATACCTTATGTACAATGTTTTGATGCTTTTGCAACTGCTCTACAAAACTATGTTCAAGTTCTTTGTTCAATTACTCATTTGGTTAGTTAACTATATGTAGCTATTATCTAATTATTGTTACACAAATATTAATAAAGTATCATTTCCACACCTTAAATCGTATCTTTGTAAGCATAATTCAACCTATATTTTCTATGAATATTCCTGAATCTAACCTGCCAAGAATTGTCATTGTTGGTGGTGGTTTTGCTGGCATAAATTTAGCAAAAACCTTAGCGAATAAAAATCTTCAAGTTGTACTAATTGACAAACATAACTATCATACGTTTCAACCGCTTTTATATCAGGTATCTAGTTCTGGATTAGAGCCAGATTCTATAGCCTATCCATTACGAAAAATTATAAAGAAACATAAAACTACGTTTTTTAGATTGGCTGAGGTTAACGAAATTCAACCAGAAAACAATACGATAAAAACCACCATTGGAGATTTGTTTTACGACTATTTGGTGTTAGCCACAGGGACCAAAACCAACTTTTTTGGTAATAAAGACATTGGAGCAAACAGTATGCCTATGAAAACAGTGCCGCAAGCACTAAATATTAGGAGTTTAATTCTTCAGAATTTTGAAAAGGCTGCCATAGCAAATACCAAAGCAGAACGTGAAGCTTACCTTAATTTTGTTATTGTTGGAGGCGGACCAACAGGAGTGGAATTGGCTGGTGCTATAGCAGAACTGAAAAATAATATTTTACCAAGGGACTATCGTGATCTTAATCCAAGTGATATGCATATTCACTTATTAGAAGGATCTCCAAGAGTATTGCCTCCTATGAGCGAGCATGCTTCTGAAAAGGCAACAAAATTCTTAAAAGCTCTAGGTGTAAAAGTACATTGTAACACACTTGTTACGGATTATAATGGTTTGGATGTTACTACTAACTCAGATTTAAAAATGCAATCCGAAACCTTAATTTGGGCGGCAGGCGTTACAGGTGCTCCAATTGATGGTTTAAATGCTTCTGCATTGGTAGAGCGTGCTAACAGATATAAGGTAAACGAGTTTAATCAGGTAGAAGGTTATGACAATATTTTTGCCATCGGTGATATTGCGCTTATGACTTCCGAAGATTATCCAAAAGGTCATCCGCAAGTGGCGCAACCAGCCATACAACAAGGGAAACTTTTAGGGAAAAATTTATTGAAATTAATAGAGAAGAAGCCAATGAAGTCTTTTAAGTATTTTGATAAAGGTTCTATGGCTACCATTGGAAGAAATAAAGCCGTTGTAGATTTAAAACCCTATAAGTTTGGTGGATTCTTCGCTTGGTTTATTTGGATGTTTGTACACCTCATGTCTTTAGTAGGTTTTAGAAACAGGGTGATTGTGTTCTTTAATTGGACGTATAATTACATTAACTTTGATAAAGCAGCACGTCTAATAATTAGACCATTTAAAAAGTAAAATTTAGTGTTTTTTCAGTTTTAAAATTCCTAAAACAATTAAATATTGTGCTAAAGCATAGGTAAGCATAATACTGATGTTAGAGAAAGGAATTGGCTGGTAAAATTTATTTAAAGCTAAAATACTGTCAGAAATCATAAAGAAAATGGCACCAATAAAAACCAGATTGTAACTACTGCTGTTTACAATTCCTTTTCTCATAAAAGCAGTAGTTGCCATGCTTAAAATCACAATCATGTATATAATTACAGGCACAAGCATTTCTCCCAAACCATCTTTTAATAAATAGAATAATCCTGAAGCATAGACTAATAGTAGTATCACAAAGCTAAGGATAGATTTTTGTTTGTTTCTATGCTTTAAAAACACCACAATATACATAATGTGAGCTAGAAGGAAAGCGACCAACCCAACCGTAAAAAAGTGAGGTGATTGATCTACAAACATTAAAAGAATATCTCCCAAAACCGAAAATCCTAAAGCCAAAAGTGTAATACGTTTTATGGATTTTGAAATGCCTTCAGACGTTTTTATAAATAAAAATACCAAGCTAATAACTATAGCAGGTTTGGCAATATAGTGTGCTATTTGAAGGCTTTCTGTACTTCCTGTAATGATTTCAAAGAGCACAATTACAAAAAATAGAATACTGAATTGTTTTTCGGTGTTGGTTAGTTTCATGATTTGAAATTAATTAAAAATATTCAATTCGTCCTTTAAAATTTACAGCTCGGTAAAATAGAATTTAGTTAACAATAAGAATGATTGAAGTTTGTCTCGTCAAAACAGAACAAATCAAATCAATCAAAAAATGAACAAGTTAATTACGCTAATAGTTTTAGGTCTCATCAACCTAAGTTATGCTCAAACCACAATTTCTGGAAAAGTATTGGACAATAAAAACCAACCAATAGAAGGAGCAAATATTTATTTAGATGGTACCTATGATGGAGCAACATCAAATGTTGAAGGGCAATTTTCCTTTACAACAGAGGAAACAGGAACACAAGCCTTGGTGGTTTCATTTTTGTCTTACGAGACAAAAACCATTGTAGATGATGTTTCAAAATTTACTAACATTACCATTATTCTTAGGGAAGATGTAGAATCTTTAGATGCTGTGGTTTTGAGTGCAGGTACGTTTGAAGCTAACGACAATAGTAAAGTTTCTGTTTTAAAACCTTTGGACGTTGTGACTACAGCAAGCGCGCTAGGCGATTTTGTTGGTGCATTGCAAACCTTGCCAGGAACTTCTAATGTGTCTGAGGATGGACGTTTGTTTGTGCGTGGTGGTAATGCCGACGAAACGCAAATTTTTATTGATGGTATTAGGGTCTTTACACCGTATTCACCAACAGCAAACAATATTCCGACTCGAGGACGCTATTCGCCATTTTTATTTGATGGTATTACGTTTTCAACAGGTGGTTATTCTTCAGAATTTGGTCAGGCATTATCTAGTGTTTTACTATTAAATACTATTGATGAGCCAGTTCAGGAAAAAACAGATATTGGTTTAATGACCGTTGGTGCTGCTTTAGGAAATACTCAAAAGTGGGAACGTTCTTCATTGAGCTTTAACGCAACCTATATTAATCTAGCACCTTATTTAGCAGTTTTTAAAGATAGAAATGAATGGGAAACTCCTTACCAAGGAGCTCAAGGTGAAATGGTTTATAGATATCGTCTTAACAATGGTATGCTAAAATTTTATGCCGCTTTTGATACTGCAAAATTTCAATTAACTCAAGAGGATATTAATCTAGAGGAAGGTTTAGATTTTAAATTGAACAATAACAACTTCTATCTTAATACATCATATAAAGGAATTTTGGAAAATAACTGGACCTTGAGCACAGGACTAAGCTATACCTATGCAAAAAATGATTTGGGTGTGATGACAAGTGATATTGAAAATGCCGAAAACTCAGCTCACTTAAAACTGAAATTAAAGAAGCGATTTAATAGTAGATTTAAGTTAAATTTTGGAGTAGAGCAGTTTATTACAGATTTTAATGAAGACTATAAAGAAGAAACAGTAGACGTAACTTATGGCTTTGACAACAACATAACAGCAGGCTTTGCTGAAGCAGATTTAATCTTTTCAAAAGACTTAGCTTTAAAAGTAGGATTACGCGCAGATTACAGTTCAATATTTAGTGATCTGGATATTTCACCAAGAGCTGCCTTGGCTTACAAAACTTCTAAAAACGGACAAATGTCTTTAGCATATGGTAACTTTTACCAAAATCCTAATAGTTCAATACTAAAGTTTAATCAGGATTTAAAGGCTGAAAAAACGTCTCACTACATATTAAACTACCAATACGTCAATGATGGTAAGATTTTTAGAGCAGAAGCTTATAGAAAAGACTACGATAACTTAGTGAAGTTTGATACAGAAATGACGTCATTCGATAGCAATTACAATTATAATGGAGATGGTTATGCGCAAGGATTGGATGTGTTTTGGAGAGATAACACAAGTATTAAAAATCTGGATTATTGGGTGAGTTATTCTTATTTAGATACTGAGCGTAACTATAGAAATTTTGAAACATCAGCGCAACCAGTATATGCTACAAATCATAATTTATCTATTGTTGGTAAATATTGGATAGATAGTTGGAAAAGTCAGGTAGGGCTCAGTTATGGCTTTTCTTCAGGAAGGCCTTATACTAATCCTAATACAAACGAATTTTTAGGTGAACGCACAAAATCCTTTAATAGCTTGAGTGTTAATTGGGCATACTTACTAGATCAGCAAAAGATATTGTATTTCTCTGTAAATAATGTTTTAGGGTTTAATAATGTAAACGGTTATCAATATGCCAATACTACTGATATTAATGGACAGTTTAATAGAAGAGCTTTAAAGCCAGCCCAAGATCAGTTCTTTTTTGTCGGCTTCTTCTGGACCATTAGTGAAGATGGTAATGACAACCAGTTAGACAATCTCTAAAATGTTAAAATAGTGGGTTAATTTCAAACATGATAAATGTCATATGTTTTACGCTTTATGATGGGTAACTTTATACTATAAAATTAAACGTCATGGAACTAAAGAAGAACCCAAGAGCCAATGTAGGTCGAAACAGCAGTTTATATTTTGCTGTTGGCTTAAACGTAATGTTACTCCTTACATACTTAGGATTAGAACATAAGACTTACGAAACAGAGACAACTAAGGTTGATGTCTTAATGTTGACAGAGCAGTTGGAAGAAGATATTCCTATTACGACTATTAATATTCCACCTCCACCTCCACCACAAAAAACGATAGTTTCTGAAGCTATAACTGTAGTAGAAAACGTTGATGAAATAGAAGAAACAGTTATTGAAAGTAGTGAGATAGGACAAGACGATGTTATTGAAGAACGTGTAGTAAGCGTTGAAGACGTAGAAGTAGAAGAAGTAGAGGAAGATATAGAAGTACCATTTGCGGTTATCGAAAAAGTACCTCAATTCCCAGGGTGTACAGGTAATAATGCTGAGTTAAAGGCTTGTTTCCAAAGAAAAATGCAAGAGCACTTGCATAAACACTTTAGATATCCTGCTGCTGCAGCTGAACTTAATATTCAAGGTAGAGTATTTGTATTCTTCTTAATAGATAAGAATGGTAAAGTAGCTAAAATTCAAACACGTGGACCTAATGATTTATTAGAAAACGAAGCAGAACGTATTATAAGCTTACTGCCAAAAATGGAACCAGGCAAACAACGTAACAAACCAGTAGGTGTTCCTTATAGTATACCAATCAACTTTAAACTACAACAACAATAATAAATTAAATTCATTATATATGGTTTAGACAAGTTTTTGATTGATTGCAAAACCCCTTTGAAATAAGGGGTTTTGTTATTTATAGATTTGGATTTTCTAAGACATACCAATTACAAAGTTCATTGTCGAAGGTGAATGTGCCTGATGGTTTCAAGCCTATTTTCTTTAGAATTATATTAGAAACCGTATGCTTGGCATAAGCAGCAGCACAAATTTCTTTTAGTTTTAAATCGTTAAAGCCATAATCTAAAGATGCTATTGCAGCTTCAGTTGCGTAACCGTGTCCCCAAAATTTCTCTTTAAGTCTGTAGCCTAAATCATAATAATCAAATTCTTCACGTACTTCGCGCTCAAATTTTAGTCCAGACCAACCTACAAACTCACCAGTATCTTTTTTGATTATAGCCAAACGACCAACTCCGTTATCTTTATACTGCTGTAAAATACTTTTTATATAACCACGAGATTGCTCAATAGAAGTTACAGGATTGTTCCCTAAAAATTCATGCACTTTAGGGTTAGAGTCCATCTCAAAAAAGTCTTGGTCATCGTCTTCATTGATAGGTCTAAGGTAGAGGCGTTTGGTTTCTAGTTTTAGGTTCATTTCCATTTAATATTACAACCCATACTAGGTTTTTGGTTTGGGTTTATGGTTTCATTATTTAAAAGTGCATCAATAGCAGCTCTTAAATCTTTACCAGTAACAGGAATATCATTTCCGGGTCTTGATCCATCTAGTTGGCCAGCATAAACCAGTTTTAAATCTTCATCAAACAAGAAAAAATCTGGTGTGCATGCAGCATCATAAGCTTTTGCTATTTCTTGTGTTTCATCATATAAATACGGAAAAGGGTAGTGGTTTTCTTCAGCATGGATTTTCATTTTATCAGGACTATCCTGCGGATAATTTTCTACATCATTACTCGAAATGGCAATGCAATTAATACCTTTAGCTTTATAGTCATTAGCCAATTTTACTAATGCTTCATTTATATGAATAACATAAGGGCAGTGGTTGCATATAAACATAACTAAAGTGCCTTCTTTGCCTTTTAGTTGGGTTAGTGACTTTGTTTCATTGTCTTTAGTATCCACTAAGTTAAAGTTTGGAGCTATTGTACCCAAAGGCAACATATTTGATGGTGTTAATGCCATTATTTTATAATAAGAATTATTAATTTTATCGCATGGATAATATAATAACATTTGAAGACTTTACAAAGGTAGATTTAAGAGTAGGAACTGTTATAGAGGTTAACGATTTTCCCAATGCCAGAAAGCCAGCTTACCAGCTAACTATAGATTTTGGTGACTTAGGTGTCAGAAAATCTTCTGCTCAAATTACTACACAGTACACAAAAGAAGATTTAGAAAACCGTCAGATTATAGCTGTTGTGAATTTTCCAAAAAAGCAAATCGCCAATTTTATGAGTGAGTGCCTTGTTGTTGGTGCTGTAAAAGAGAATGACGTCTTTTTATTACAACCAGAGCATAAGGTAAAAAATGGCTCTCAGGTGTCTTAATAAATTATTTTGAAGTAATATTTAAAGCAAAAAAAAACCGTTACAATGTGTAACGGCTTTTTTATTTAATAGAAGTTAATTCTAAATATCGTCAAAACTTATGTCGGTGAAACTTTCAGTTCCGTTTAAGTCTTGTGATGTTTTTGCCTCTTGAGCAACAAAATCATCTTCGCGTTTAAAATCTCTTTGGTGACGCTCGCTGATGACTTCTTCTCCTTTTTCATTGACGATATAATCTGTCATTTCAGCTAAAATTTCTCTAAACTCAGAAAAATCTTCTTTGTATAGATAAATTTTGTGCTTCTTGTAGTGATAAGACCCGTCGTCGTTAGTAAATTTTTTGCTTTCGGTAATGGTTAGGTAGTAGTCTCCTGCTTTTGTAGCTCTTACATCAAAGAAATAAGTTCGTCTGCCTGCGCGTAAAACTTTAGAATAAATTTCTTCTTTATCCGTCATTTCATAATCGCTCATAAATCAATCTTTTTTTAATTTAAAATCAAAAATCTGAAAAAAAAGTAAACTGACAAATAATTTATTGCATTTCTTTTTCCGAGAGTTGCTTTGTATAAAGCTCTTTATAATAGCCATCCACATTGATAAGATTTTCATGATTTCCGGTCTGTATCACCTTACCATCTTCTAAAACAATTATTTGATCAGCATTTTTTGCAGAGGATACACGATGGCTAACAATGATTGTAGTTTTATCTTTAGTGAGTCGTACTAAATTTTTAAGAATTTTTTCTTCGGTTTCTGTATCTACGGCAGATAAACAATCGTCAAACAGAAGAATTTCTGGCTTTTTAATAATTGCTCTTGCGATTGATACACGTTGTTTCTGTCCGCCAGAAAGTGTTATGCCACGTTCACCCAAAACCGTATCGTAGCCTTTACTAAAACCTGTGATATTTTTATGAACTTTAGCATCTTTTGCAGCTTCAATAACTTCATCGTCTGTGGCATCTTCTTTACCAAATTTAATGTTGTTTTTTATAGTGTCTGAAAACAAAAAGGCATCCTGTGGTACATAGCCAATGCTTTCTCTTAGACTGTATAGGTTAAGCTCTGAGATTTTTTTGTTATCTATTAAAATACTGCCATTATCAATGTCATAAAGTCTACCAATGAGGTCTAGAATTGTAGATTTTCCAGAACCTGTTTTACCTAATATGGCTAAGGTTTTACCTGATTTTAATGTGAAACTAACGTCTTTTAAAGCTTTGATATTAGTGTCAGGATAAACAAAGGAAACATTCTTAAATTCGATATCACCTTTAATAGGTGTAAGTTCATTTACGGTATTCTGAATTTCGGGCTCGGTTTTTAAAAATTCATTAATACGTTCTTGAGAGGCTTCTGCTTGTTGTACTAATGAAGTTACCCAACCAACCGTAGCAACAGGCCAAGTGAGCATGTTCACATATATGATGAACTCAGCTATGGTACCAATATTCTCAATTTCACCATTCATATATTGCATTCCTCCAGCGTATATAACGATGAGGTTGCTAACGCCAATCAATAGAATCATTAAAGGAAAAAAGAGTGCCTGTACCTTGGTAAGGTTAATTTGTTTTTGACGGTTTTCAGCAGAAAGTCCTTCGAATTCAGAATTAGTTTTTGGCTCTATACCATAAGATTTTATAACTGAAATCCCACTAAAGGTTTCTTGAGCATAAGTAGACAGTGTTGATAACGATTGTTGAACAATGGTACTACGTTTATTAATCAACCTACTTAGTTTATAAATAGATACCGATAAAATAGGTAAAGGCAATAGCGTATATAGTGTTAGCTTTGGAGCTGTATTCACCATATAAATAATAGCTACTGTAAATAAAGTAATAGTGTTAATGGTGTACATTAAAGCAGGACCTACATACATACGTACCTTACCAACATCTTCACTAATACGGTTCATTAAGTCTCCAGTTCGGTTAGATTTATAAAAATTTAGAGATAGAACCTGATAGTGTTGATAGATTTCATTTTTTAAGTCATATTCAATGTACCTAGAGACATTGATAATGGTTTGTCGCATTAAAAAAGTAAATACACCAGCAACAACAGCAGCTCCAATAATTAATAAAACATTTGTAATGAGGTCTGTTTTAAAAACTTCATATGTGATTTTACCGTCTAGCCTGTCTGAGATGATATTAATAGAATCTCCAACAAAACGAGGTGTAAATAAGACAAATATTTTAGAAACTATGGTAATGATTACACCAATAATTAATCGATATCTGTATTTGTAAAAGTATTTATTTAGATGTTTTAGTGCTTTCATACTGCATTTGGTCGGTCAAAAGTATTATGATAATCTTATTTTGACGTTAATATTTTGCTAATCCTCTAATTATAATTTATTTTTGCACGCTGTTTTTAAATAATTTTCAAACAGCCTTAAATCTTAATCAATAATGACTTCAGAATTAATAAGTTCTAAGGAACTTTCAAAAGCAGATCCTGTATTTGGTCAGGTTTCATTTGATGACCACGAACAAATCGTTTTCTGCAACGACAAAGATACTGGTTTAAAAGCTATAATTGGTATTCACAATACTGTTTTAGGTCCTGCTTTAGGAGGTACCAGAATGTGGAATTATAGCAATGAGTGGGAAGCACTTAACGATGTGCTACGTCTTTCTCGTGGAATGACCTTTAAATCTGCTATAACAGGATTAAATCTTGGTGGTGGTAAGGCTGTTATCATAGGAGATGCAAAAACGCAAAAAACACCAGAGTTGATGCGTCGTTTTGGTGAGTTTGTACACTCTTTAAGTGGTAAATATATTACCGCTGAAGATGTAGGTATGGCAACCGAAGATATGGATACGGTAAGAGAAGTAACTCCATATGTTACAGGTATTTCAGAAAGTAAAGGTGGTGCTGGTAACCCTTCGCCAATTACAGCTTACGGCGTATTTATGGGTATGAAAGCTGCAGCAAAATTCAAATACGGTTCTGATGTGTTAGAAGACAAGTCGGTATACGTACAAGGTATTGGTCATGTTGGTGAAGCGCTTGTGGAGCATCTTATTAATGAAGGTGCAAAAGTTACTATTGCAGATATCAATCAAGAGCGTTTAGAAGAAATACGTTCTAAGTATGGTGCAACTATATATGGTGGTAATGATATTTATAGTGAGCCTATGGATATTTATGCACCTTGTGCTTTGGGAGCTACCATAAATGATGATACGATATACAGATTACAAGCTGATATTATTGCAGGTGCTGCAAACAACCAGTTGGCAGAAGAAGATAAACACGGTAGAATTTTACAAGATAGAGGTATTGTTTATGCACCAGATTTTTTAATTAATGCAGGCGGAATTATTAATGTTTATGCAGAGTTAGAAAATTACGACAGACAAGAAATAATGCGTAAAACGGAAAATATTTATAATACTACGCTAGAGATTTTAGATAATGCTAAAGTTAACAGCCTAACAACACATGCTGCGGCATTAAATATAGCAAGAGAGCGTATAGAAACTCGTAAAAGAGAAAATTCTAAATAATTTTTTTACGACTTAAATAATAGTATTTTTGCAAGGTGAATCGGAACACGATTCACCTTTTTTAGTAACCTATATAAAGTAGTTCTGTATACATGCTTAACAGAAGACACATTAGAATAAAAGTAATGCAATCGTTGTATGCTTTTAAAGGCCATGAAAGTGATGATTTGGCAAAAGACGAAAAATTTTTAATGCACAGTTTAGACGGCATGTTAGATCTATACTTTTCTATCCTAGCTTTGTTAACAGAGCTGCACAAAAAGAGTAAGAACTATAATGAAAAACTCCAGAAAAAGTTATTAGGTTCAGATTCAGACAGAAACCCAAACACCAAGTTTCAGGATAATTTATTGCTAAATATTATTAGTGATAATAAAATGCTGCAAGAGGTTATTTCAAAACGAAAATTAAACTTTTGGGATCTCGATTTTGAGTATGTAGATATACTTTTCAAAGATATTAAAAACAGTAAGCTCTATGAAGATTACATAAGTAATCCTGAAACAGATTTAAAAACTGATAAAAAATTCATCATAGATATTTACACAGAAATTATAGCACCTAACGATAAGCTTTATGATTATTTTGAAGATAAAAAGCTTACTTGGGTAGATGATTTCCCTGTGGTAAACACAGTACTTTTAAAAGTGTTGGGCAAAATAAAACTTACTTCACCAGAAACTAAGTTAATTCCTGACTTATACAAGGACGAAGACGATAAAGAATTTGCAAAAGAATTATTCAAAAAAACAATATTGAATAACTCAAAATTTGCTGAAGAGATTTCTAAAAAAACCACAAACTGGGATACGGAGCGTCTAGCAAGTTTAGATGGTTTGTTGTTGAAAATGGCATTGTGTGAGTTTCAAAAATTCCCGTCTATTCCACACAAGGTAACCATTAACGAATACCTAGAAATAGCTAAAGAATACTCAACACCAAAAAGTAGCTTATTCATCAATGGTATACTAGACAAAATCGTAAAAGAATACCAATCCAAAGCCTTACATCCTAAAACAGGAAGAGGTTTAATGTAATAGGTTGTGTAGTATATTTCTTTCGTAAACTTGTTAAGGACATTCTAAAAGTTTTAATTGCTGGGAATAATTATTACCTTTGGCAACTTAGAAAATCAATAGTATTAATTAAAATATAAGTAATGAAAAAGATTATCCTAGGATTTAGTGCATTATGCATGGTAGCTTTTACTTCTTGTAAAGAAGATGCAGCTAGTAAAGTAAATTCAGAAAATGTAGCTGTTGCTGCAGAGAGAGATGCCAATGCTGGTAACTTCCCAGTAATGAATTTAGATAAAACTGTACACGATTTTGGTACAATTGAAAATGGTACTCCAGTAGAAACAATTTTTAAGTATACAAACACTGGTAACTCTATGCTTGTAGTAAGTAATATTAAGAGTACATGTGGTTGTACTGTACCATCTAATTATACAAGAGAAGTTGCACCAGGAGAAACAGGTGAGTTTACTGTGAAGTTTAATGGTAAAGGAAATGGTAAAGTAACTAAGTCTTTAACAATTACTTCTAATACAGAAAAAGGTACTGAGGTTGTTAAAATTACAGCAAATGTAAATAACCCTGAAGCAGCAAAAAAAGCAGCAGAAAGAAAGGCAGCAGCACAGAGTGCTACACCAACAAATCCAATGCTTAACGCAAAAAAAACATCTACTAAGCCTGGTCACGAAGGGCATAACCACGACTAATATTTAATATGGAAGGATTAGGTTCATTTTTACCATTTATAGCCATTTTCGCTGTGATGTATTTCTTTATGATTGCACCACAAATGAAACGTCAGAAACAAGAAAAAAAGTTTGCTAGCGAATTGAAACGTGGAGATCGTATAATTACCAAAAGTGGAATGCACGGCAAAGTTGTAGAGTTAAACGATAAGGATAACAGTTGCGTTATTGAAACGTTAGCTGGAAAAATTAAATTTGATCGCTCTGCAATTTCAATGGAAATGAGTAAAAAGCTAAACGAACCAGCCAAAGTAAAGTAAGCTGGGAATACATAAAGACAAAATGCCACTCTTTTTAGAGTGGCATTTTGTCTTTATTAAAGGTATATAGTTTAGCAGTTTTTGTATTTATCATGCAAGCCTTTTTGTTCCAAAATCATAGGAATAATTTTCTCTAAGCGTTTAGTTTTGGTAGCTTCTCTTTTGGCTTCAGATATGTGTTCACAATATTCGCGCTTACATGATGCTGACAGCTTTTCAAAAGCTTGTTTTAGCTCATCATTTTTTGATAAGACATTTTCTAATTCTTGTGGAATTACTACTGGCTTCGTATTACGTTGGGGTTTCATTTCTTTGCCTAAACGTTGATTTTCAATAGCTTCCTTTACATAATTTAAAACCGCACTCTTGTTGATATCCGCTTTAGATTCAAACCGCATTTGCCGTAAAGCTTTGGTCTTGTTTTCTTGAGCGTTGATAAGTAGGTTGGCATCATCTTTTAAAAATACACCTTGAAAAAACCATATGCCAAAATGATGTTTAAAAGCGCCTAAGCCAATAACGTTTTTACTATTTAATGTATAAGTAGGAGCACTCCATTTAAGGGTTTCTTCTAATTCTGTAGAGTTAAGGATATCACGGAGAATAGTAAGCTCTTCAGCAAAGTGCGCATTCACTTCTATGTATTCTTCAACGGATGAGACTTTTTTCATCTTTAATTGAGATTAGTACTCAAATTTATATTTTTAATTTTATTTCCTAAATTTTTATAAAATAAATCACTTTTGTTGATGTGCAAATTTTGATTAAGTTTACATTAATAAGTTTGCTCTATCTACAATTTCTACTTCTTCATTTTAAATGTTGGTTATGGTATTTTTTTAATCAACTAATATTTTGGCATAATGAAGAATTCACATTATATCATCTTTACGTTCACATTTTTACTTTTATTTATTCATATTAAACCTCATGTGAGAAACTCAGGGAGGAGCTATGAAAATGTGAATTTTGAAATTACATCAGTTTCACCAGCAAATGATTTAACAAGTCTAGGGCAATTACGATTATCACTTTACGAAAGTAGTGCTTTAGTAAATAACGAAACCGCTGCAGATGGAGTGTTGATTTTGTTTGATACCAATGGTAATAATGATGTCGATGCCAATGATGCTCCAGATATTACAAATCTTGACGAAAATTTTTCTATTAATAACAATGGTGTATTACTGAGTATAGAAAGTAGAGCAGCTCCAGTAGATCAAGAAGAAATTCAGTTAGAGGTTAATACCTACCGAAATACTAACTATACAATAGTGGGAGAAGGTATTTCTATGCAAGATGCTGTTGCATTTCTTTACGATAATTACACGGGTGCTAGTACTGAAATTCCACAAAATGGAACAATAAATTACGACTATTCTATTGATTCTGGTATTGCTGAGTCGATTGCTAGTAATCGTTTTAAAATTATTTTTGTTGTCGAAACATTATCCATTAGTAATAGTGATTTAGATGAGATATTGCTATATCCCAACCCAATTCATCTAGGTAAGTTTTATATAAACATTCCATTGGGTATGGATGATCTTAATGTTTCTATATACAACATATTAGGGTCTAAGTTGTATTCTGTTAGTGGATATACAGGAGGTAGTACAATAAATATTGATACGGATGATATGCTAAGTGAGGGTACTTACTTTGTGGAGTTTAAATCTCAAGGTAAAACAATGGTTAAGAAGTTGGTTGTTAATTGATTATTGTTTGTTTTTAACTAGAAAAAATGAAGAATAAATAAACTTACCTATTAATTATTATGATTAATTTATTTTATTTCTAAAAATGTTACTGATACCATTTTATCTGTATTTCATCGAATAATATAAATCATTTTTTTTTAACATTTTTTTTTGATTAGTTTTATGAAGGTTTAACCAACCGTTCTAGAAGTGATTAATAGCAAACAATCGCTCTAATTCTAACCGTAAATAAGCAATTTTTTAGTGTCCCTATGGATACTAAATATCATTTTGCTCAGTCTATTGTGTTGTGGCTAATACTAACAAATAACCATTATCAATGACTGAAAAATTTACTTTTCGTAACGCCCCGTTGATCAAATTTATTCTATTAGCTGCCTTTGTCTGTTTTAGTTGGCAAAGTAATGCGCAATGTACTGGTAATGAATACGGTTTTGGCACCGTTGCCACAGATGGTACAGTTACCACGATGGATGGGAGTTTCGGCTCTTGTCACTTTGCAGGTGAGTTTGCACTTGTAACAATAACAGCAGATGGTGAATATGAGTTTGCCAGTACCGTTACTACAGATTTTCTGACCTTAAGAGACAATACTAATACAGTTGTTGCATTTGGAACGACCCCTGTTACGGCCACCCTCTCGGCAGGTACTTACAATTTAGTTGTTAACTTAAGTGATGCTTGTGATACAGCAAGTACTTGTAGAGATCTTTCTGGTCAATTGCTTTTAGATCAAAACGCTGATCTTGACGGTGATGGTTATACCATAGCTCAAGGTGATTGCAACGATAATAATTCGGCTATTAACCCAGGAGCTATTGAAATACTTGATAACAATGTAGATGAAAATTGTGATGGTGTTGTTGAATATAATGATATTTCAAACGATGATTGTTCCAATGCAACAGCGATAGCATGTGGGGATACTGTCATGGGCTCAACGGCCAATGCGACCGATTCAGGAAACAACGCTGCACCAGATGTGTACTACTCACTTTCGGGTACGTCAGCAGGAGAAGAGATCACTGCGAGCTTGTGCGGATCTTCTTTTGATACATTGATAAGAGTTTTTGATGCTTGTGGGGGAACTCAGCTGTTCTCTAATGATGATTCATGTAGTTTACAGTCAGAAGTTACGTTTACATCAGATGGTTCAACCACATATATCATAATGGTAGAGGGCTTTAGTTCTAATTCTGGGGACTATACGTTAGCTGTAACTTGCGTGCCACCACCAGATTGTACACCACCAACGATAGATAGCGCAACGGTAGTTGATAGCTGTAATGGTGATGGAACAGGAACCTTCAACGTAGAGGTTGTTGTATCGGATGCAGGAGATACAGGAACAGTAATCAGCGATGGTACGAATACATATCCAGTAGTTGCAGGAACTGTTGTTGCGGGACCATACAACAGTGGGGATAATGTAACATTGACTATAGACGCAACTGATGACGCCTGTGATGCAAGTCTAGGGGACTTCACGTTCACTTGTCCGTTACCGGCACCAGATAACGATGACTGTTCAGGAGCACATCCGTTGGATTGCGGTGTTACCGTAACGGGCAGTACAGAAGGGGCAACGGCATCAGGTTTGGATGCTGAGTGTAATGGATTTACGTCTTCAAGTGCATTAGATTTATTCTATACCTTTGAGGCCGATGGTACAAGCAGCTATACGCTAAGTTTGGACGATGCTTCTGGAGGATTTTCTTTTGATGGCGTAATGTTTGTATATTCAGGACCATGTGTTGATCTTACTAGCATAGCATGTAGCGATAGTGGCAGTCCAGAGGAAATCACCTTGGACGCACCATCAGCAGGAACATATGTGGTAAGAATATTTGACTATTCAGGAACAGCGGCGTTCATTTTGGATCTGACTTGTGTGGCAGCACCAGAGTGTGTGTCACCAACTATAGATGATATCTCAGTGGTAGATAGCTGTAATGGTGATGGTACAGGAACCTTTAATGTAGAGGTTGTAGTATCTGACGCAGGAGATGCAGGAACAATAATCAGTGACGGTACAAATACATATCCAGTAGTTGCAGGAACTGTAGTAGCAGGACCATACAACAGTGGAGATACTGTAGCATTGTCTTTAGATGCTATTGATGATGCTTGTGATGCAAGCTTAGGAGACTTTACGTTTACTTGTCCAATACCAGCACCAGATAATGATGACTGTGCCAATGCCGCAGCCATAGCATGTGGTGATACAGTAATGGGCTCAACAGCCAATGCTACAGATTCAGGTAATAACTCAGCACCAGATGTGTACTACTCTTTAGCAGGAACAGCAGCAGGTGAGGAAATCACAGCAAGTTTATGTGGATCGTCTTTTGATACATATATCAGAGTTTTTGATGCCTGTGGGGGTACAGAATTATATGGAAATGATGATTCTTGTAGTTTACAATCTGAAGTAACGTTTACATCAGATGGATCTACAACATATATCATTATGGTAGAAGGCTTTAGTTCTACCTCAGGAGACTATACATTAGCGGTTACTTGTGTGCCACCACCAGAGTGTGTGTCGCCAACTATAGATGATATTTCTGTAGTAGATAGCTGTAATGGTGACGGTACAGGAACCTTTAATGTAGAGGTTGTAGTATCTGACGCAGGAGATGCAGGAACAGTAATCAGTGATGGCACAAATACATATCCAGTAGTTGCAGGAACTGTAGTTGCAGGACCATACAACAGTGGAGATACTGTAGCATTGTCTTTAGATGCTACGGATGATGCTTGTGATGCAAGTTTAGGAGACTTTACGTTTACTTGTCCAATACCAGCGCCAGATAATGATGACTGTGCAAATGCAACAGCGATAGCATGTGGTGATACAGTAATGGGCTCAACAGCCAATGCTACTGATTCAGGAAACAATTCTGCACCAGATGTATACTACTCTTTAGCAGGTACAGCAGCAGGTGAGGAAATCACAGCTAGCTTATGTGGATCATCTTTTGATACGTTGATACGAGTTTTTGATGCTTGTGAAGGCACGCAGTTGTTCTCTAATGACGATTCATGTGGTTTACAATCAGAAGTAACCTTTACATCAGATGGTTCAACCACATATATCATAATGGTAGAAGGTTTTAGTTCTAACTCAGGAGACTATACATTAGCAGTTACTTGTGTGCCACCACCAGAGTGTGTGTCGCCAACTATAGATGATATTTCTGTAGTAGATAGCTGTAATGGTGATAGTACAGGAACCTTCAATGTAGAGGTTGTAGTATCTGATACAGGTTCTGCAGGAACAGTAATTAGTGATGGCACAAATACATATCCAGTAGTTGCAGGAACTATAGTAGTAGGACCATACAACAGTGGAGATACTGTAGCATTGTCTTTAGATGCTACTGATGATGCTTGTGATGCAAGTTTAGGTGACTTTACATTTACTTGCCCACCATCAAATATGGATTGTGCAACAGCCACTATGATATCATGTGGTGAGACTATAAATACTACTTCGGAAGGTTCAACAGGAAATCAGGAAGGTAGTGGTTGTTCAATGGGAGTCAATGGTATTTGGTTCACATTTACAGGAACAGGTGGAGACATGACTGTGTCTGTAGATGCAAGTTTTGATCATGAGGTTGCTATATCTACAGGAGTATGTGGTGATTTAACCAATATCAACTGTGATGATCAATCAGTAGGGACAGAAACCCATACTTTTGAGTCTGTTCTAGATGCAACATATTATGTATATGTAGCTCATTATTCTAGCTCTAGTACAACTACAGGAACTATAGATATTACTTTAGAATGTGCAGAAATAATAGAGTGTATTGAGCCAAGTGCACTTACTTTAGATTCAGTAACTAGTACTGAAGCCGTTGTATCTTGGACAAATGATCCAAGTGCAACATTGGGTGTACAATATGAGTTTGGTGCTTCTGGTTTTACTCCAGGCACAGGTAGCTTTATTGCTGCTGGTGGAGGCATAGGTTCTGCTGCGACTTCTGCAGAGACATTAAGCCCAGGAACTGATTATGATTTTTATGTGCGATCTAATTGTGATACTAATGAATATAGTGTATGGGCTGGTCCTCTGTCTTTTACTACACCATTACCAGCACCAGATAACGATGATTGTACAGGAGCACTTCCTTTAGAATGTGGTGTAACAATTACAGGTAGTACAGAAGGGGCAACAGCATCAGGATTAGATGCAGAGTGTAGCGGATTTACATCTTCAGATGCATACGACTTATTCTATACTTTTGTTGCAGATGGTACAAGCAGCTATACGTTAAGTTTAGACGATGCCTCAGGAGGTTTTGCTTTTGATGGAGTAATGTTCGTTTATTCAGGACCATGCGAAGATATGACTAGTATGGCATGTAGCGATAGTGGTAGTCCAGAGGAAATTACTTTGGATGCACCATCAGCAGGAACATATACTGTAAGAATATTTGATTATTTCGGAACCGCAGCGTTCACGTTAGATCTGACTTGTGTGGCGGCACCAGAGTGTGTGTCACCAACTATAGATGATATCTCAGTAGTAGATAGCTGTAATGGTGATGGTACAGGAACCTTTAATGTAGAGGTTGTAGTATCTGACGCAGGAGATGCAGGAACAGTAATCAGTGATGGTACAAATACATACCCAGTAGTTGCAGGAACTGTAGTGGCAGGACCATACAACAGTGGCGATAGTGTAACATTAACAGTAGATGCTACTGATGATGCTTGTGACTCAAGCTTAGGAGACTTTACGTTTACTTGTCCAATACCAGGACCAGATAATGATGACTGTGCAAATGCAACAGCGATAGCATGTGGAGATACAGTAATGGGCTCAACAGCCAATGCTACTGATTCAGGTAACAACTCAGCACCAGATGTGTACTACTCTTTAGCAGGAACAGCAGCAGGAGAGGAAATCACAGCAAGTTTATGTGGATCGTCTTTTGATACATATATCAGAGTTTTTGAAGCTTGTGGAGGTACACAATTATATGGAAATGATGATTCTTGTGGTTTACAATCTGAAGTAACCTTTACATCAGATGGATCTACAACATATATCATAATGGTAGAAGGTTTTGGTTCTAGCTCAGGAGACTACACATTAGCGATTACTTGTGTAGCACCACCAGAGTGTGCACCACCAACAGATTTAGTTCCTACAGCTCAAACACCAACAGTAACCACATTTACTTGGGCTCAAGGAGGTAGTGAAACGTCTTGGGAATTTGCATTATCTCAACCAGATGCTACAGAGCCAGAGCCAGCAACTGTTGTAACGGAGCCAACTGCTAATGTTGGTCATGCTCCAGGACAGACGCTCCTTGTTTGGGTTCGTGCAATTTGTGGTGATGGTATTTTTAGCGAGTGGGTAACAATAGAATATACTTCTCCTTTAGAAGCGCCAGATAATGATTTATGTGCAGATGCTACACCAATAGCATGTGGTGATACTATAAGTGGAACTACAACTGATGCTACTTTTGATGATGTTGGTACTTGTGGAACCTCAAATACAGCTAGTGGTGTTTGGTATAGCTTTACAGGTATTGAAGGTGAAGCTACAATAAGTACATGTGGTACGGCAAACTTTGATACAAAGTTAAGTGTGTTTACCGGTGTCTGTGGTGATTTAACTTGTATTGATGGAAATGATGATGGTGCTGGATGTAGTGGTTTTACTTCAGAACTTACAATTCCTACTACAGCTGGAGTAGAATATTATATTTTAGTTCATGGATTTAGTAGCTCTACAGGAGATTTTGATTTAACACTTACATGTCAATCTTTAGATCCATGTGACGCTGAAGAGCTGCCACAATTAACGTGGACTGGTACAATGGATACTGATTGGGAAAATACAGGTAACTGGGATAACAATGAAGCACCTAGCTTATTGGTATTTGCAGATGTAACTATTCCTATGAGTGCACCAAATTACCCAATGTTAACAGTTGGACAGAACCTTTACATTGCAGAATGTTCTACAGTAACTGTAGAGAGTGGAGCTTCTTTAAGTGTTGGTGCAAATGTAGAGGTTACAAATGATGGTATTGTTTCTAATGACGGTACTGTAACTTTTGAATCTGATGCTACAGGTTCTGCTTACATTGGTTCAGGTGTGGGTATGTTTATGGGTGATTTCACCGTAGAACGTTACATCCCAGCTAAAAGAGCATATCGCCAATTAGGTTCGCCTGTTACAACAAGTACGCCAATATCTGATAACTGGCAACAGGATACCCATATTACTGGTCCTGCAGGTAATACAGACGGATTTGATGTAACTTTAACAGGAAACCCTTCGGCTTATATCTTTGATAACGTTGGATATGAGTATGTAGAGTTGGCTAATACCAATGCTACTAACTTAATACCTGGAACTATGTATCATATCTTGATAAGAGGTGACAGAAACACAGATTTAGGGGATAACAATGCTACACCATCAGAAACTACATTACATGCTACAGGTGAGTTAACTGCAGAAAATGTAGGGTCTCAAATGATGGCAGTGAATGTGCCTGAACAACGATTCATTGCTGTTGGTAATCCATTCCAGTCACAGATTGATATGAATACTGTATTAACTACAGGTTCAACAAATATCAATCCTAATTTCTACTGGGTTTGGGATCCGACATTAGGTACAAGAGGTGCTTATACAGCTATTATGGCTGCAACAGGAACTGCTTCAACAGTTGGTTCTGATGCTAATCAATTCTTACAAGCTGGACAAGCTGGTTGGGTTTATACAGCTGGTGCAGGACAGTCGTCTGTAATCTTTGATCAGTCTAGTAAGAACAATTCTGGTTTTGAAACTTCGACGTTTACCGATAATGGTGGAAATACAAGTCTAAGTCAATTACGATTATCTTTATATGAAAGTAGTGCATTTGCTAATAACGATACAGCTAGAGATGGTGTGTTAATATTGTTTGGCGCTAATGGAAATAATGGTATAGATGCTAACGATGCACTAAGCATTACAAACTTAGATGAGAATTTTGCAATCAGCAATGATAGCGAATTGCTAAGTATTGAAAACAGAGCAATGCCTCAGGAAACAGAAGAAATCCAATTAGAGATTAATACCTATAGAAGTACCAATTATACCATAGTTGCAGAAGGTATCTCAATAGAAGGTGCAACACCTTACTTATATGATAACCATACAGGTACATATACAGAGATTCCTCAGACAGGTACTGTTAACTATAGCTATACTGTTGACGCTAGTATCTCATCTTCAATAGCTGGAGGTCGATTTACAATTGTATTCTTCCAGACGACTTTATCAACTGGTAGTTTTGATATAGACAGTATTAAGCTTTATCCTAATCCAACTAATATAGGTAAGTTCTACATAAACGTTCCATTAGGAATGGATGACTTAGAAGTTACTATCTATGATGTTTTAGGTACTAAGTTATATAATGAAAAAGGGTTTAACGCTGGAAGCAGAATTACAGTAGAAGCTGGTTCAAAATTCAGTATGGGAACCTATTTTGTAGAGTTGAGTTCTAAAGGTAGAACAACAACTAAGAAGTTAATTATTAATTAATAAATTCAAATATTATGAAGAATTCTAAAAAACGAATTTCTAGAGCCATAGGTACAATGGCTATAGTATGCGCGTTGTTTATGTCTACGGACATAAACGCACAAGGACCTCCAGGTGGAGCGACAGATACACAAGATGTTCCTTTAGATGGCGGGCTAGTTGCTTTAGTCATCGGTGCAGCAGCATTTGGTGTTAAAAAATTACGAGATAATTTAAAATAACGTGATTTGATTAAGCTTAAATCTTTATTAAGCGACATACCATTACCAATAAGGCTTTTTTTAAAAAAAGCCTTATTGTTTTTTGTTGTGTGGAAAATAATATACATTGGTTTCTTGCTGAAATCCAAGGTAGTAGACCATCAATTAACAACGCACATAGGTAATGCATGTGTCGAAATATTAAATAATTGGACTTCTATGTCTGGCTTTAGAGCAGTTAGAGAAGCAAAAACTTCTATCTATGAAGGGGAATCAACAACTGAAATAGCCTCACTTATATACCATAATGATAGAAAGGTTTTGTATATAGCTGACCTTTGCAATGGCCTAGAGTTATTAGCATTATACATTGGTTTTATTGTATGTATGCCTTCTTCGTTTTGGCGAAAAGTTCGCTACATAATTATTGGAGTTATTATACTAGATGTTGTTAATATAGCTAGGTGTATAGGCTTAATTTACTTGCAAGAGTATTACGAGTATTATTTTGATATTGCACATAAATACATATTTAATGTTACCGTTTATTCGGTTACATTTTTATTATGGGTAATTTATACCAGAAAAATTCATTTAAATAATGAAACTATACAAGTCGGATAAGGTTCGTTTTATAATGGGTCTTGTTATTATTTTTATACTATACTCTTGTTACTATATTTTCATAGCAGAGCAAAGAGATACTGCAATGATACCCAGAAAATTGAGGCATTTTATTAGTCTTTTATTTACAGTTGCTGTTTACTTTGCTGGAACTTTTCATCTCGGAAAACTCAAAGCAACTTGGATGTCAACGTTTTGGCATATAGTACACATTAGTGGACTGTGTATAATAACAGGTATTGGATTATTTGACTGGTTATTTCTTGAAGGAAACACAATACCAAGACTTAGCATATTTGCTAGATCAATTCAAGAAATCTTAATTTCACCCTTGATGTATCTAGCAATGGGTTTGCTTAATCAGATGCTGAATAATAACAAAGCTTAATCTTCAAATACAATTATTAAAGAACATTTTTTGGTTTTAATAATGTCATTTACTGTTGAGTTTTTGAAGATTTTATTGCTAAAACAAAATAACCAAAAGCAGATAAAATACCAGCAGCACCAAGTAATAATGAGCTAAGATATATTAACCTTGAGTCACCAAAGATACTAGCTAGCCCAATAAATAATAAAACAGAACCCAAAAACAGGTATAAAAGCCCTTTGTTTATTGCATCCTTTTTTATTTCAGATCTAACACTTAGATAGTAACCATTAGCTTCATCCTTACTTATTCCAAAGCGTTTAATGGCTTTTTTGATGGTGAAACTTTTAACGCTGAGTTGAAGCATTTCACTTTTTAAAAGGTGGCGTAAGGCTAATATCTCTTCTTCAGTCATAATGTGTGCTTATGATATTAAGAACTATGAGATTTTTGTAGCCGTCAATTCTGCAATCTTACAAATAACCTCTACAGCTTTTTGCATACTTTCTACTGGCACATACTCATAACGTCCATGAAAGTTGTGACCACCAGCAAAAATGTTAGGACATGGTAAGCCCATATAAGATAACTGAGAGCCATCAGTACCTCCTCTAATAGGTTTAATTAAAGGTTTTATGTCTAAGGATTTCATAGCTTCTTCAGCAATATCTACAATATGTTTTACTGGTTCTACCTTTTCTTTCATATTATAGTATTGATCTTTTATTTCTATCTCAAAAATTTCAGACTCAAACTTAGTATTCAAATCAAAAACTACTTTTTCCATTAGAGCTTTACGTGCTTCAAACTTGTCTTTATCGTGATCTCTGATAATATATTGAAGTAGCGTTTCTTCAACTTTACCATCTATTTTATGTAAATGGAAAAAACCTTCGTAACCTTCAGTGTGTTCTGGTGTTTCAAGTCGTGGTAAAGCATTAATAAATTCTGTAGCATAGTACATAGAATTTATCATTTTGCCTTTGGCATAACCAGGATGTACAATTTTTCCTTTTACTTTAATTTTTGCACCAGCAGCATTAAAATTTTCGTACTCTAGTTCACCAATTTGGCTGCCATCCATGGTATAAGCCCAATCAGCTCCAAATTTTTCAACATCAAACTTATGAGCTCCTCGGCCAATTTCTTCATCTGGTGTAAAACCTACTTTAATCTCACCATGCTTAATTTCAGGATGGTTAATAAGATATTCCATGGCTGTTACAATTTCTGTAATACCAGCCTTGTCATCAGCACCTAAAAGGGTCGTGCCATCTGTAGTTATTAAGGTTTGACCCTTGTAGAGTAATAAGTCTTCAAAATAATCTGGTGATAAAACAATGTTTTCTTCAGCATTTAAAACTATATCCTTACCATCATAATTTTCAACAATTTGTGGTTTTACATTAGCTCCGGTAAAATCAGGAGATGTATCAAAATGTGATATAAATCCAATAGTAGGCACATCATGATCTACATTACTCGGCAAGGTTGCCATAATGTATGCGTTATCGTCTATGGATACATCGCTCATACCAATAGCTTTGAGTTCTTCAACCAATTTATTGGCTAAATCCCATTGCTTTTCTGTGCTTGGTGTAGTATCCGAATTAGGGTCGGACTCAGTATCTATGGTAACGTAGCTTATAAAGCGATCTATAATGTACTGCATGTTTTTAATCTTGTTTCTGAATTAAAGCTTAAATGTAATTACTGGTAATTTTGAATGGTTAACTAAGTCTTCTGAAATACTACCACCAAAGAAATGGCTTAAACCAGTTCTTCCATGAGTAATAATAGATACAGCATCTGCACCTTCTCTTTTAGCATAGTTTAAAACACCATCTTCTACCATATGATCTGAAGCGTAAGCAATGTTTAGTTCTTTTTCGTCTAACTGAGACAGTTTTAAAAAGTCAGCTACTTTTTCGTTTATCTCATCTGTGCTTAAAAAGCTTAAGTTAGGAAGATTTACATGTAGTAAAGTTACTTTACTTGCTAATTTATTTAATGTGTCTAAAGCATTTTTTACAGCAGGTATGCTTTCTTCGTTAAAGTCGCAGCTTAATACAACGTTGTTAAAGTTTACAGAGCTAGGTTTAGATTTAACAACCAAAACAGGAGTGTCACTGTAACGTACTACTTTTTCGGTATTAGAACCTGTAAACACACCGTCGTGATCACTATGACCTCTAGAGCCCATAATAACCAAATCTGCTTTTTCGTAGCTAGCAACTTCAGATACTTCTTTTAGTACTTTATGATGCTTAATTAATGGTGAAACAGATAGACCTTCTAAGTAAGGTTTGTCTAAGAATTTTTCAAATTCTTTGTTAGTTACCATTAGCATAAATGCAGTTTCTTCACTTTTTTCTGATCCAGAAGTAGAAAAAATAGATTCAGAAAGTTCTAGCATATGCATAACAATAAGTTCAGCATTATGTTGTTTAGCTAATGCTGCACCAGTTTCTAATGCGTATTCTGAATGTTGAGAGAAATCTACAGGAATTATAATTTTTTTCATGATGTGATTATTAGTTAATGCTCAAAGTTAACAATTTGAATGATTAAAAATAATGATAATTGATAGTTTATGTTTAAATATTTATTGAAGCTAGAGCCTGCTTAAAATTATTAAGATTCTTATTTTTGTACAGCAAATTCCTTTCCATGTATAAAGCAATCATAAGACCGATTTTATTCTGGTTCGATCCAGAAAAAGTACATCATTTTACCTTTTCTTTAATAAGAACAATATCAAAACTACCAGGCTTTAAAAGTCTGTTTAAAAAATTGTATTTAGTTGAAGATGAAAAGCTTGAGCGTGAGCTTTTTGGCTTAACCTTTAAGAATCCGGTTGGTCTTGCCGCTGGTTTTGATAAAGATGGAAAACTCTTTAATGAGTTGTCTAATTTTGGTTTCGGATTTATTGAAATTGGTACACTAACACCAAAACCTCAAGACGGAAATCCAAAAAAACGTTTGTTTAGATTAAAAGAAGATTCAGCCATTATTAACAGAATGGGATTTAACAATGGAGGAGTAGAAGAGGCAGTTGAACGACTAAAAAAGAATAAAGGCGTATTAATTGGAGGTAATATTGGTAAGAATAAAGTAACACCTAATGAAAATGCGGTAAAAGATTATGAAATCTGTTTTAATGCCCTTTTCGATTACGTCGATTATTTTGTAGTTAATGTAAGTTCACCAAATACACCAAATTTAAGAGCATTACAAGATAAAGAGCCATTGACGGAATTACTTAAGGCTTTGCAAGTGCTTAATTTTCAAAAACCTAAGAGCAAACCAATTCTTTTGAAAATAGCTCCAGATTTAACAAATGAGCAACTCGATGATATCATTGACATTGTAAAAACAACGAAAATAGATGGTGTAATTGCAACAAACACAACTATTTCTCGTGAAGGTTTACTAAGCAAAAACAAATCTGAAATCGGAGGTATGAGTGGTAAACCATTAAAATCGCGCTCTACAGAAGTGATTAAATACTTGTCTGAAAAAAGCAATAAAGCTTTTCCGATTATTGGAGTAGGAGGTATTCATTCGGCTGAAGATGCTTTAGAAAAAATAGAAGCTGGTGCAGATTTAGTACAATTATATACTGGCTTTATTTACGAAGGCCCTAAACTCATTACTTCCATAAATAAGGCATTACTTCAAAAAGCATAATTTTTATTGATAACAGAAACACTTATATCATTTGCTTTAGCCACTTCCGTTTTGGCAATTTCGCCAGGACCAGATAATATTTATGTTTTAGTACAAAGCATTACTAATGGTAAAGCTTATGGTTTGGCAACGGTTTGTGGTTTAATAACAGGTTGTATAGTTCATACAACGCTATTGGCATTTGGTGTTTCGGCAATCATAAAGGCAAATGAAGAACTGTTTTTTGGGATAAAAGTACTAGGAGCTTTGTACCTTTTGTATTTAGCTTACAAAGTTTTTAAGTCAGATTCTCAATTAGATTTTGATTCAGAAGCAGCTCCAAAGAAAAGTCTAAAAGCGTTATTTGTTCAAGGGTTTTTTATGAATGTTTTAAATCCTAAAGTCACCATTTTCTTTTTGGCATTTTTCCCAGGATTTTTATTCAGTAAAACTATGAGTACAATTGCTCAATTCTATATTTTAGGTGGTATTTTTATGTTAGTGTCTTTTATTATTTTTTCGGCTATTGCATTGCTGGCTGGACAAATTAAATCTTATACCTTAAAACATAGAAACTCAGGAGTTGTGTTTAAATGGCTGCAAATAGTTGTCTTTATTGGTATAGCTGTATTTATTTTAGTATAAAAATGATACTATGAAATCGTTTTCGGAAACCGTATATTTGAGGCAATGAATACAGCGGTAAAACTCATCGAATGTCCTAGAGATGCCATGCAAGGCATCAAAGATTTTATTCCTACTGAAAATAAAGTACAGTACATTCAATCTTTGTTAAGGGTTGGTTTTGATACTATTGATTTTGGAAGTTTTGTATCACCAAAAGCTATTCCGCAAATGGTAGATACAGCTGAAGTTTTAGCGCAGTTAGATTTATCTAAAACCAAGAGCAAATTACTGGCAATAATAGCCAATACAAGAGGTGCCAATGATGCTTCAATACATTCTGAAATTGATTATTTAGGATTTCCATTTTCTATTTCAGAAAACTTTCAGATGCGTAATACGCACAAAACGATTGCACAATCTGTAGTAACACTTCAAGAAATATTAGAAATTGCAGATAAAAGTAAAAAGGAAGTTGTTGTGTATATTTCCATGGGATTTGGTAATCCTTATGGTGACCCTTGGAATGTAGACATAGTAGGAGAGTGGACAGAACGCTTAGCAAAAATGGGAGTAAAAATTTTATCGCTAAGTGATACAATAGGAAGCTCTAATCCTGAGAATATTAATTATTTGTTTTCTAATCTTATTCCCAAATATCCCGAAATAGAGTTTGGTGCACACTTACACACTACACCAACCACTTGGTTCGAAAAAATTGATGCCGCATACAAGGCTGGTTGCCGTCGTTTTGATGGTGCTATTCAAGGTTTTGGTGGTTGCCCAATGGCCAAGGATGATCTTACTGGTAATATGCCAACCGAAAAAATGCTGTCTTACTTTACACAACAAAAAGCTCACGACCTAAATGCCATGAGCTTTGAGAGCGCTTACAACGAAGCGACTAAGATATTTTCAAAATACCATTAAAAAAGCCCTTTCACAATTTCAGTAAAAGGACTTTTCAAGTTATTAATTAGGGTTATAGATTTACTAGAACGTTGTTACGCCTTCGTTAGGTTGAAATACATAGTTAAATGTGTAATAAGGTGTAGCATCAGCAAAAGCATCTGGGTTTTCAGGAGCATCTTCGTAGTAGCTTAAAAATTCTACTTTTGCATACTTTCCTTCATTTGTTTTAAATACAAAAATCTTACCTGCGATTGGTGTAATTAAGTGTGTTGGAGGACCAGCATACGTATACCATCCATTTCCACTACCAGTTGTAATAGCGTAGCCTTCAGCAGAATCTTGAGTGAATAAAGTTGTATCAACATCTGCTACCGAAGCCATAGTGCCAGAAACTTCATAAACTGCTGCTATTCCTGTTCTTTCAGGTTCGTCAGTTGTACCAGCAGATACACCACCATTAACAATGATTGTTGTTCCTCTAAAAGCAATATCCCATTCAGTTTCGCTTGTTGTTATTAAGCCTGTTTCAAAATCGAACTTTGTAAAGTCACCAGATACAGGTTGTCCTTGTCCACCTTCTTGCGGAGCATATAAATTAGTAACAGTTTCTGTTTCTATGTCTAATACGTTGTTAGAACCATTATCATCATCACTACTACAAGCAGTAAATCCAATACATAGTGCTAATAATGCTAAAAGTTGAATTGATTTAAGTGTTCTCATGTTTTTGTTATTTGTTTATTATTAAGTGTTAAAATTGAATATTTAGTTTTCCGTATATAATGCGACCAGCAATATTGCTGATGTTTTGCGTATCTGTAAAATTGAAAAGGTTATCTACTCCAAACCCAAGCATATAGTCATTAAAAAATCTCTTGTTTATAGCAAAATCTATAACTGTGTACCCATCTACAAAGTCATCATAGTTATCTAAGTAATTATTTCCGTTGGTGTCAAACAGACCATATTTGCTTCGGTAAGTTCCTCTAACATTAGCATCTAACTTTAGTTTTGTGAAAGCATAAAACACTTTTAAGTTAGCCATATGTCTAGAGCGGTTATACAGTCCGAAGTAATCTTCTTTTTTTAGCTGAAACGAAGGAGAACTTGGAGTTTCTCTTGCATATACTTCTCCATTTTCAAAGGCTCTTTCTGCTTCTTTGTCTTTTGCAAATAGTAGTTGATAGCCACCAGATATTTTTATTTTATGGTTTGGTTTCCATGTAGAATTAAATTCCAGACCTTGTGTATAGACTTCGTTAATGTTGTAGTAACTAAACACATTTTGTCCGTTGGTTTTATTGGCAATGACTCTGGTGTCAATTAAATCGTCAATAGTATTTCTAAAAGCATTAATGTTAAAGTTGAACTGAGAGGACAATTTAAAATCCACTCCTAAATTGATACTTATGGAATTCTCTGGGCTGAGATCTTCTTCAAATTCTGAAAGTGGTACTACAATATTGGCAATTTCACCTTGTTCTTGTAATTCTGGAATTACCGTTGAAACAGCATTATAACCCAAAACAGTATAACCTACGGTCGCATTAGTAAAATCAAAGTATAATTGTCTAAAATCTGGTGCTTTATAACCATAACCTACAGAACCTTTTACGGCAATTTTGTCGTTTATTTTATATCGAGCCGCAGCTTTAGGGCTGAATTGGGATTTGTATTTGTTATGGCTGTCAAATCGTGCGCCAACAATTACATTTAAACGTTCTGTAAAGTTTCCATCATATTGCAGGTAAGCATAAGGGGAATTAAAGATTGGATTTGAGGTAAAATCTGTTCTATCTAAGGTTTCATGATTAAAACCAATACCTCCAATAAATGTATTTTGGTCTTTTGGTGAATAAGTAGCTCTTATTTCTGGCCTTACCAATAATTGATTATAGAAACCATCACTGTATCTGCTTCCATCTTCATTATTTAAATATTCATCTGCCTTGTATCGTGTTGTGTAAAATTCAAAATAACTACTCCATTTTTCACTGTATTTGTGGCTTAGTTTTGTATGCACGTTCCATTCGTTGATAGAACTTTCTCCGCTTAGAGTTGAAGAGGCTACGTAATCTTGATTTTGTGTGTAAAAACGTCCTGAAACAAATAAGTCAGTGTTGTTTGTGAAATCGTAAGTTAATTTAGAATTTAAGGTGTAGTTGCTAAAAGGCTCAACTGTATTTAAATCGTCATTTTCATTTAAATCATAACCATCACTGCTATAGCTATTAATGAATAAGCTTGCACCTATTTTTTCTTTTTTGTAGCCAATTGTGGCACCAATATCATTGGTGTTAAAGGCACCAGTTCTATAGTTAATATTGCCCTTAAATCCATATTTAGGCTGTTCGGTAATAATATTAATAACACCACCTAGAGCATCATTACCATAAAGACTAGAAGAAGCACCTTTTACAACTTCTATCTGCTTTATGTTTCCAACGGTTACTCTACTTATGTCTAAGGTACCAGCAGAACGACCTACGAGAGGCACACCATCAACTAGTATTAACGTGTATTGCGAGTCTAAACCTTGTAACTGTATGCCTTCACCACCACCAAAATCTGGTATTGTTACTAATCCTGTTTGTTCATTTAGTATATCGTTAAGTCGTATTGAGTTACTTCTCTTAATGTCTTTTTTTGAAATGATTTGAGCAGGTAAGGGTAAAGAAGAAAGCTGTCTAACGGTTCTTGTTGCGGTAACAATAACTTCTTCTAATTTCTCGGTTTTAGAGGAATCTTTTTCTACAGACCTGATTTCTTGACTGTAAGAAAAAGAAGCGAAAAAAATTAAAAAATAAATGTAGATATTATTTTTATTTAGACTCATTCTTGATTAAATTTGCCGCAAATATATAATCTTATTTTAAATCAATCTAAATAAGAATAAAAAATTTAAAAATAATTTTAACCCATAATCATGAGACAAATTTTAGCTTTTTCATTAGCATTTTTATTCGTTACGCTTTCAGTAAATGCACAAAACAAAAAAAAGAAAGACCAAGCAGCCATTAAGGAAATGTGTGGTTGTTTTGAAGTCACTTTTAACTTCGCCGAAACTTTTTCATTTAGTGAAGATTCGCTTTACAAACCTTCTAAAACCAAGATTGATAAAGGTTTAGAGTGGGCACAATTGGTAGTAGATGAGGACGATAAAATTTCAATTCAGCATTTATTACAAGTAGGAAGACCAGATCAACCACATATTGTTAAGCACTGGAGACAAGATTGGTTATTTGAAAACAAGGATTTTTATGTGTACAACGGAGATAATGAATGGTTGTTCGAAGAAAAAGCAGGCGAAGATGTTGAAGGTCAGTGGACTCAAAAAGTGTATCAGGTAGACGATAGCCCACGTTACGAAGGTTCTGCAACTTGGGTACACGTAGATGGTAAAAGCTATTGGGAAAATACAACAACTGCACCATTACCAAGACGCGAGTACACTAAGCGTAGTGACTATAATGTTACTTTAAGAGGAAATCGTCACGAGATAACCAAATATGGTTGGTTACACGATCAGGATAATGCTAAAGTCATTAGAGAAAATGGACAAGAAGATGTAGTTTTGGCGCACGAAAAAGGTTACAATACTTATGTAAAAGTAGATGATAGCCGTTGCCAGGCAGCACAAGATTGGTGGAAAGCTAATTTTGATAAATGGGCTACTATTAGAGCTAAATGGGATGAGGTTTACTCAAGAGATAAAGATTTAGTATTAGAAGAAAAGGTAGATAACAAAGTTCTTTATAAGCATTTATTTGATGAAGAAATGACTGCAGAGAAAGATATTGATACTACTATAGAATCATTTGTTAAGAAATAATTACATATGAATACATTAAAAAAAATCACAGTGACTTGCGCAATAATGTTCGGGTCGCTTTTATTTGCACAAAACAACGTGTTTTTAAATCGCGATTTTTGGGGTACAAAACCCAATGTCGAAATGATTGAAGCTAAGATTAAAGCAGGCAATAATCCATCTGAAGCTAATAGAAATAATTTTGATGGAGTAGTATATGCCATTCTTCAAGATGCACCAACAAAGAGTATTATTTATTTAATGTCGCAAAAAGGGAATGATGTTAATAAATTAACTCATGACGGGAGAACTTACATTTTCTGGGCGGCTTACAAAGGCAATACAGAAATTATAAAGCATTTACTAGATAATGGTGCTAGAACAGATTTAACAGACGACAAAGGCAATACCATAATAACTTTTGCTGCTGGTTCTGGTCAACAAAATACCGCAGTGTACGATTTAATTATTGCAGCAGACAAGAATCAAGTTTCAAAAACCAACCCAGATGGTGCTAATGCTTTGTTATTAGTAGCTCCTTATGATTCAGATTTAGAAGTTGTAACATATTTTGAATCTAAAGGTTTAAGTATCAAAAGTACTGATGCTGATGGTAATGGAATATTCAATTACGTAGCACGTACAGGCAATACCGATTTAATGAATAAACTTATTAAAAAGGGATTGAAAGGAACAGATCAAGCTTTTATTTTTGCAGCTTATGGTACTCGTGGAAAAGCAAATACAATTGATACTTACGAATATTTAGTTGGTGCAGGACTAAATCCAAATGTAGCAAATAAAGAAGGTGTTACACCTTTACATGTTTTAGCAGCAAGAAGTAAGGATATAAAAGTTATTACCTATTTAATCAAAAAGGGATTAGATGTTAATGCTAAAGATTCAGAAGGCAACACACCATTTACAAATGCAGCTTCAAGAAATAATCTTTCTATTGTTGAGCTTTTATTCCAGGACGTTACAGATGTAAATCAAGGCAACAATAAAGGAGCAACTGCTTTAGCATTGGCTGTTAAGTATAATAATGCAGATGTTGTTGGGTTCCTAGCTAATAATAAGGCAAATTTCAAATTTAAAGATAAGGAAGGGAACAATTTAGTTTACTATTTATTTGAAGGTTACTCACCAAGAAATGAAGAGCAATTTTTTAAGAAGCTAGAGTTGTTAAAGGAAAAATGGGTAGATATAACCGCAACTCAAGAAAATGGAAACACTTTATATCATTTAGCTACAGAAAAGCAGAGTTTAAAATTATTAGAATTGGCAGCTAAGGAGGATATCGATATCAACGCTAAAAACAATGATGGTAATACGGCTTTGCACTTAGCTGCGATGAAAGCAAAAGATGCTGATATTTTAAAGTTTTTAATAGCCCAAGGCGCAGATACTAAAGCAACAACAGATTTTGAAGAATCAGCTTACGATTTAGCTTCAGAAAACGAATTATTGAAAAAGAACAACGTAGGAATAGACTTTTTAAAGTAAAAACAGAATGAAGAATTTTAAAATACTAGCAGTACTATTTATAACCATTATTGGATTAATGTCCTTCACTTCAATTATAGAATCTACCAAATATAAGTGTATGATTCAGATGACTAATTACACAGGCGAAGGAGCATACATTGTTATCTCATTAATCAATCCGGATGGTGAATACGAAGAAACATTGCACGTTAAAGGAGAAGATGATGAATGGTACAACACCGTTGAAGAATGGTGGGATTTTTACGGAAAAAAGCGTAATGATATTGATGCCATAACGGGAGCAACTATGAGTGGTGGAGAGCGCTCTATCAGTGTTATCGAAATCGCAGATGAAAAACTAGACAAAGGTTATAAATTACGTTTTGAAACTGCTGTAGAGGATCAGGAATATTACACATCAGATGTTGAGGTAGAATTAACTACGACAAATGTAAAAGGTAAGTTCGATGGTACCGGTTTTATTCGCTATATAAGGCTAATGCCTCAATAATCTATCAGTAGATATATGACAATTTCAATATGGAGATATAGTCACTTTGCACTGGCTATATCTTCTTCTATTTTTATACTTCTAGCAACCGTCACAGGTATTGTTTTAGCGTTTGAACCCATTTCAAATCAGCTAAAGCCTTATGCTATAACCAATGCAGATGACATTAAATTGTCTGAGGTTATTACGGTTTTACAAGATGAATATGATGAAATTGTTAGTGTTGAGGTAGACAACAACAACTTTGTAAAAGCCTCTGTTTTTACGTTCGAAGGTGATAGCGAAACCTTTTATTTAGATCCAAATACAGGAAAGAAGCTCGGAGAATTAGAGAAAAAAGCACCAATTTTTGAGTTTGCAACAAACCTGCATCGCTCATTATTTTTAAAATCTACAGGTCGGTTTTTAGTTGGCTTATTTTCATTTTTATTACTGCTTATTGCCATTACTGGAATTCAGCTTATAGTAAAACGACAAGGCGGTTTAAAGAAGTTTTTTAGTAAAGTTGTAAAAGAAAATTTCGAGCAATATTATCACGTGGTTTTAGGACGTTGGTTCTTAATTCCTATAGTTATCATTACACTCACAGGTGTTTATTTATCCTTAGAGAAGTTTGATGTGTTGCCTGCCAGTAAGGTAGAGCATATTGAAACTACCGAACAACAATCTAAGGAAAAACAAGAATTATCTAAATTCAAAGTATTTAATGAGACCAGTTTAGATGAGCTTGTAACACTCGATTTTCCATTTTCTGACGATGAAGAAGATTACTTTATACTGCAAACAACATCTGGTGAATATTACATTAATCAATACACAGGTAACGTTCTCAGCGAAGCTAAGAAACCGTTGGTAAGCCAATTATCCTATTGGAGTTTAATTTTGCACACAGGACAAGGCACCATCATTTGGGCAGTGATGTTGTTACTGGCTTGTTTTGCGATTCTGTTTTTTATGTATTCAGGTTTTGCAATGAGTTTTAAACGTTTAGCTAAAGGGTCTAAGGTGAAGAATAAATTCACAAAAGACACTGCAGAATATATCATTCTTATTGGGTCCGAAACTGGGCATACCAACAAGTTTGCGCATCAGTTTTACAATGCTTTGGTAGAAGCTGGTAACACGGTTTATTTTTCAACTTTAAATCAATATGATAGTTATAAAGAGGCAAAGCACATCATCATATTTACGTCAACTTATGGTGAAGGTGAAGCGCCTCGAACTGCCAAGAATTTTGAAAAATTGTTACCTGCGATTCAACAACCCAATATCATAAAATTTTCGATAGTTGGTTTTGGATCTTTAATGTATCCAGACTATTGCAAATACGCGATAGATGTTAATGAATGGTTGCATAATAGTTCAAATTTTGAAGCGAATTTACCTGTATTCAAAATAAATAATCAATCTTTTGAAGCCTTTAAAAATTGGGCAATTCAGTGGAATGAAGCTACAAACCAAGATTTGAAAGTGGTATTAAACAAACCATTGGTCAACCGTAAAAAACTGAAGAATTTTAAGATAATATCAAATTCTGGTCTTAACATAGATGATACCTTTTTAATCGAATTAAAACCAGAAAAAAAATTAAAATTTCAGTCAGGAGATATTGTGTCTTTCTATCCTGAAGAAGATAATATTGAACGTCAATATTCAGTTGCCAAAGTTGATGATAGCATTTTGTTGAGTGTAAAAAAGCACGAGTTTGGTAAATGTTCAACATTACTATGTCAGTTAACGGTTGGTGATATAATTAAAGGGAAAGTCATCAGGAATTTAGATTTTCATTTTCCGAGCTATGCAAAAGAAGTGGTAATGATCGCCAATGGTACCGGAATTGCGCCTTTTCTCGGAATGCTTAACGAAACCAATAAAGACATAAAAACACATCTGTTTTGGGGAGGGCGAACCAAAGCATCGCTTCAATTGTATACTTCTCACATAGAAAACGCAACTCAAAAAGGCTATTTAGATAATTTTAATGTTGCCTATTCGCAAGAACATGAAACTAAGGTGTACGTTCAAGATAGTATTAAAATGAACGAAACCCTTATTTCTAATGCGCTTAAAAACGATGGAGTCATAATGATTTGTGGTTCTATAGCTATGCAAAATCGTGTATTAGAAGTTTTGAATAGCATAACTACAACAACCTTAAACGAGCCATTGAGTACGTTTGAGAACAACGAGCAAATCTTAATGGATTGTTATTAGGATTTTAACCAAAAAAAGCGCTACCCAAAAATGGATAACGCTTTTACCAATCAACTAATTTTAAAACTGAATATTTAAAATCTAAATTCAAATCCTAGGTTACCACCAAATGGATGACCAGGACGTAAACCTGCTGGAACTCGTGAAACAGCATATGTTTCATCTAATAGGTTTATAATGTTTCCTGTAAGACTAAGATTCTTTGTAAAGTGATATTTAGCAGACATATCTATGATAAAGTTAGAATCTACACGCTCAGTATCTGGAATAGATCCTGTACCAGCCATAGTTCTAAATTCACCATTAAATCTTCCGTTTATGTTGAGTTCGTATTTAGTGTGTTCTAACGATAATCCAACATTAAATTGATGTTTTGGGATGTATGGTAATTCGTCACCTTTAGTAACTTCTCCCCATAAATCATCGTTACTACCAAAGCTATTTAAAAACTCAGTATTTGTAAATGTATAGGCAAACGTTACAGGTAGTTTAAACGATTTGTTATTTGGCAATAACTCATAGTTTAATAAAACTTCTACACCACTCACAGCAACTTCACCTGCATTAAATTGATCTAAAGAGCCAGTTCCGCCAGTTGCGGCTAAATCGCTACCTAATAAGTTACTATAGTCATTGTAGAAACCAACAACCTCACCACGTAATTGACCAAAAGCAAAACGCGATCCTAGTTCATAATTGATGCTTTCTTCAGCTTCTTCACCATCAGAACTTCCTGGAGGTGAAAATCCTTTATGTACACCACCAAATACAGAAATAGTATTTGTAAATGCATAGTTAACACCAACACCAGGAATAAAAACATCTACTTTGTTTTCTCTAACCGAAAGGTCGCTCCCTGTTCTGCTTGGGTCATTGCTTCCGTAATCATCACGCTGTAGAATGATATTTTCATATCTAATGCCAGGTGTTACAGTAAGCTTATCATATTTTAATTTATACATCGCATAAGCTGCAAAGGCTTTTGCGCTACTAATTCTGTTACCTTGAGCACCAAGCACACCATCCGATGTTTTAGACATATTTTGATTAATAATACTATAACCATCTTCCCACTGAAAACGGTCTTCCTCATCATAATGGTAACGTAAACCAATTTCTAAATCATGAAAGGTGTTTTCACCAAACCAATGGTGGTCAAATTTTGTTTGTACACCTTTTGAATAGTACACACGATTATTTGCTTTAACTAATAAAGCATCAGCTGATGAATCTACATCACCACGAATAATATTCATGTGGTTGGCATAGGTAGTTGGGTCTGCAATTACAGTAGAAATACCTTGTTTATCTCCATTAAAGATAACATCATCTAACTTATACCAGTTACGCGAAAATTTATTGTAATAACCGTTAGTCGTTAAACGCATGTTTTTTGAAAAATCTAAAGTATGCGTAAGCATTAATTGAATTTGTTCAGCAATCATACGATCATCTTGCGAAGCTGCATATCTACTATAAGGAGATGAATTAAAGTCGCTTTCAGTAAGACCTAAATAAGTTTCGTAAGAACGCTCATCGTAATAATGAAATTTAGCTTCTAATGACTGTTGAAGCTTAGCGTCAGCATCAGTTTTTACTTTAAATTTAGCTGTTAATTCATTAATGTCAAAGCCAGTGTTGTTGCTGTTAGACAAGTCCTTAAAGCCATCAGAACCGTAGTTAAGGAATTCTAGCATGTAGCCAATATTTTCTTTTGTATCACCTATACGTGCCAATATTTGCTGCGTGTCAAAAGAACCATAACCGGCTTTAACTTCACCACTAAAGGTGTTAGGTATTTGTGCCGAAATCATATTAATTGCACCACCTGTCGTAAATGGACCAAATTGTACCTGGCTACTTCCTTTTAAAATTTCTAATGCCTGCATACGACCAACTGAAGGAAAATAATAAGCAGCAGGAGCACTGTAAGGGGCAGGTGCTATAAGTACACCATCTTCCATTAAGGTGATTTTTGCACTACGCTCTGGAGATGTACCTCTCAAACTTATGTTTGGTCGTAATCCAAAACCATCTTCCTCGTAAAAAGTAACACCTGGGACTGAACGCAAAGCACGATTAATATCTGTAAAACCAAATTTCTTTAACTCTTGTGGTGATAAATAGTAAGCAGAACCTGTACGGTTACTTGCTACATATTTACTACCAAAAATTTGGTTTGAGTTAATAATTACTTCGTCTAGTTTTTGAATAGAATCTAATGGTTTTTCATTAGTTTGGTTTTGTGCATTTACAAGAAAAGTACCAGTAAAACCAATTACTGTAAGGGCTAATTTCCGAATCATTTATTTAGACTTGTTAAAAATAGGTTTGTTTTCAGCGTGCAAAATTACGACCTAAGCTTAAATTTTCAAACTTTATTTAGAATAAATAAAAATAAATAACATACAAGCTTTGATTAGCAGTTCATTATATAAAGATATTTTATTGATTGAACATTATTTAACCATAAGTTGATGTTTGCTCAATGAAAAAAAATGTATCTTTGCGTGCAATTATACCTTAATTGCACTATGACAGCACACGAAAATAAAATCTTAGGTGAAGGTCTTACCTACGATGACGTCCTTTTAGTTCCAGCATTTTCTCAAGTACTTCCGCGCGAAGTAAACATTCAAACAAAATTTACGAGAAACATTACCATTAATATTCCTGTAATTTCCGCAGCTATGGATACGGTTACAGAGAGTAGAATGGCTATTGCTATGGCTCGCGAAGGTGGTATTGGTGTGTTGCACAAAAACATGACTATTGAGCAGCAAGCCACAAAAGTGCGTAAAGTAAAACGTGCCGAAAGTGGTATGATAATAGATCCTGTAACATTACCAATGAATGCCGTAGTTGCAGATGCCAAAAATGCAATGCGAGAGCATAGTATTGGAGGTATTCCAATCGTTGATGATGAAGGAAACCTAAAAGGTATTGTTACCAATCGCGATTTGCGTTTTGAACACAATAATGATAGACCAATCATTGAAGTGATGACAGGCGAAAATTTAGTGACTGCACCTGTTGGGACATCCTTAAAAGATGCCGAAGCCATTTTACAAGAAAATAAAATTGAAAAACTTCTTATTGTTGAAGGTAAAAAACTCGTAGGTCTTATCACATTTAGAGATATTACTAAAGTGACGCAAAAGCCAATAGCCAACAAAGATACCTACGGAAGATTAAGAGTTGCGGCAGCAATTGGAGTAACAGGAGATGCTGTTGATAGAGCAGAAGCTCTGGTTAACGCAGGTGTTGATGCTGTTGTTATTGATACTGCTCACGGACACACCAAAGGTGTGGTATCTGTCCTAAAAGAAATAAAATCAAAATTCTCTCAACTAGAAGTTATTGTTGGAAACATTGCAACAGGCGAAGCTGCTAAATATTTGGTAGAAGCTGGTGCAGATGCTGTAAAAGTAGGTATTGGTCCAGGTTCTATTTGTACAACACGTGTTGTTGCAGGTGTTGGTTTTCCTCAGTTTTCAGCAGTATTAGAAGTTGCTGCAGCTATTAAAGGTAGTGGAGTACCAGTTATTGCTGATGGTGGAATTCGTTATACAGGTGATATACCTAAAGCAATTGCTGCTGGTGCTGATACTGTAATGTTAGGTTCCCTTTTAGCAGGAACTAAAGAGAGTCCAGGAGAAACGATTATTTATGAAGGCCGTAAGTTTAAATCGTATCGTGGAATGGGTTCTGTTGAAGCTATGAAACAAGGTAGTAAAGACCGTTATTTCCAAGATGTTGAAGACGATATTAAAAAATTAGTGCCAGAAGGCATTGTGGGTCGTGTACCATATAAAGGTGAATTGTTTGAAAGTATTCATCAGTTTGTGGGTGGACTTAGAGCCGGAATGGGTTATTGTGGTGCAAAGGATATTGCAACGTTGAAAGAGTCTGGAAGATTTGTAAAAATTACTGCAAGTGGTATTCACGAAAGTCATCCACATGATGTTACTATTACCAAGGAAGCACCTAATTATTCTAGGTAATTTTATTTGTGTTTTTTAATCTGAAATAGTTATTATTTCAAATGTCCAATTGCGTTTGGTTTTAAACTTTTTATTAAAATTAGGAGGTTTAAGACCAGCGTAAATTAAACCAGCTCCAGGTATTGTTAATAAGAAGGCAGAGGAATCTGCCAATAATCCTATTAATATACCTATACCTACAGTTATTGATCCTAAATAAACTAAAAAAGAGCCTGTAACAATAGATACTAATAAGGGGTTACGCTTCATTGCTATAATATCTGATAAGTTGATACTCTCTCCTTGTATAAGAATAGAATTGCTTTCTATTTTAAAGCGTCCCTTGAGTTTTTTACCATCAAGAGTAAATACTTTTACTCTTCTGTTCTCTTTAATAATCTTTTCTTTTTGAGTAGCTTCATTTGTGATTTTTATAGCTTTAATCTGAGCTGTAATAAGGTTAATGAAGCATAAAAATGATAATAGGAGTACGGTTTTTTTCATGCCATAGATTTGTCATTAGATAACAAAAAGACAAAATGGTTGCGTCTAGCTTTCTTAAAGTTTTCTTTAGTTATTTAAAGTCCAGATTAAAGCCTTTTCTTTAGTAGCTCTGAAAATAGTATTGTGTTGCTCGTTCGGTTCGTCTGAATATTTCCAAGTTAAATTTGCAGGAGCATTTTTCTGTAAAGCCTTATCGACTAACTTGGTGTATTGAGAAATATCTTCTACACTAGAACCTGCAAACCATAGTTTTAAATCCTTCTCAGGAAGTTTGGTTAGCAAAGTATCTGCACTACTAGCTAGGTAATTGTTGTTCCACCAAAGCGAAGGATCCATAGCAATATAAAAATCGAAAGTTTCTGGTGCTGTAAAAAAGGTTTCCATAACAAACAGACCAGCTAAGGATTCGCCAATGATTCCTTTTTTAGGTTGTGTTCTATATTTTTTATTGATTTCAGGCATTAATTCTTCAGCAATAAAAGCTCTAAAATCTTTTGCTCCATCTGTAATTGGACAATATTGTTTATCATCTTCTGCTTCTGAAGAACCTGTTAAATCTCTTCCTCTTTCGGTATTTTCTATTCCGACCAAAATGAAAGCAGGTATTTTATTTTCTTCTAACAATTTAGAGAGTGTGTTTGCTATATGCGGAAAATCCTCTTTTATACCACCATCTGGCATATAGAGTACAGGAAAATGTTCTGATGATGTTTTATAGCTAGGTGGTGTCCAAACATTTATAACACGATCTTCATTGACATACTTGGATGTTATTATTAAGCTGTCGTGTTCTGGTATTGGGTCGTTGTATGTTACACCTTTGTCTTTACAGCCCAAAAAGAAGACCATAGTAGTTAAGATTATAATTATTTTTTTCATACAGCAGACTATTTATTAGTGTTTAATTTTCTGAAAGTTCTTTCAGTTTGTTCAAAGCCTTAGACCAAGTTGTGTTGAAATAATCGAGATACTCCTCATCTACATCGCTTTCAATGGTTACAGTTGTGACACCATTATGTTCTTCGAACGAGTAATTTTCAAGTCCGCCAGCCCATTTCTCTACATCTGGTCCTTCGGTTATTTCATTTTTGCCGTCTAAAATTCCATAATGTCTAATGGAAACAAATTTATAAGGAACATTATCTGCAATTTCAGAGACCATTCCGCCACGTTTGCCGTTTTCGTCAGTACCAACAAAATAGATTTTAGACCCTTTTTCCCAACTGCCTTCATAAGTAGAGGTTGGATTAAATTTAGCTGTCCATTGCTCGTAGGTTTCAATATTATCAATACCAAGCATAGTATTGTAAACCTTTTTCGCAGATGCTATAATCTCTGTTTTGAATTGCAATTTTTTCATGGTTTCTGAATTGATTAAAAGTTCTGACTAGCTTATTTGAATTTTACATTTCTAGTTTGCTATGCTTGTTTTAGAAGTAAGTGAGAACAGCGCCATTACTTATAGCCATTGTTGGGCATAGTTATTTTTTAATACAAGCGGAAATAAATAGCCTTCCAAAATCCGTTAATTCATACATTCCTTTGCTCTCTTTTTTAGCTCTCTTTAAGTCTTTTTCCTCTGTATATTTATTAAAATGATTATTTATAAGTTGATTATGTTGATTTTCAATTATTTCATAGTCTTTTTCTAATGCCGTGTAATAATAGTCAGAGTATTGAATTAGTCCTAAAGACTCTAAATTATTGAGATATATACTTATGTTTTCAGGGAATTTAATATCCTTGATTTTTATATCCAATCCTGTCTTGTTTTTAAAAACAAAAACATACTCTGTTCTTTTTTCAGGATTGTCATAATGTTTTATAGTTAAAACTGGAATTGCGGGATTTGATTTAATGTGTTTTAATAAGATTGCTTCGTCAGGTGATAATCTATCAATTAATTGAATGAATCCAGGATGAGCTGTATTGATTGTTTCTGTAGATGAGGCACTTGCTAATAAATTGACAAAAGCATTGCTCAATTCCTCATTAGAAGTATATGTGAATCTTTCTAAAATAGGCATTGAAATTTCGGTTGGAACTTCAGTAACATTTTCTTCTGGAATGTTTTCTAATTCCTGTTCGTATTTTTTTAGATTATTCTCAAAATAAATACGAGTTCTTTCATTTACCCACTTAATTGGCCATAGTACAGTATTGCCAATGTTTACTATTGTTCCTAATGCATTGCCTGCTTTTTTACTTGGTTCACTCAATAAGTCATCATATGCTTTTTCGGCTACTTTTGATTGTCCAATGTTGACTAATGCGTTAATTTTCGATTCTTCGCTCATTTTTTTTCTAATTATGCCCAACGGTAAAGTGTATGATTTCGTTGCGTGTTTAAGCACTAAAGTTAGCAAATAATCACAGATAGAAAATTCCAGCGGAATTTTCGTAAGTAAGCTCTAACTAGCAATGAATTATACACATTGTTGGGCGTAGTTTTTATTCTTTTAATTGTATTACTATTCCACCAAATCTTGCTTCTTCTGCATAGAATTCTTTTCCGTTGATATAGCATAGTTCAGAGTCATACTTTTCTTTTTGTCCAGTTCCAAAATAATATCCTTGACAACCTGAACCGGTTATATGCGAATTAAAGAACTCTACTTTTTTTCCATTTAAATCTGTTATTTGTAGGCTACAAGTATGGCAAATAGATTTTGGATATCTTTGGTCAAAACCTTTTTCTTTTCCGCAATTTGAACAATAGGTTTTAAGCTTTTTACTTTCGTTTAGTATAAATTCACTTTTTTCTTTATTGCTTAAAACAAAATTATCCCATCTTGCTATTATAAAATTTTCATTATCCGAAAATTCCATTCGATGTCTTAATTCATTTGTAGTCTGCACAATTAGAGGTGTTAATTCCTCAATATAATCTTCTATATTTATTACTTGATTTGGACTATATTCAAGATACCATTCTTTGTTTTGTGTAATGAATTTCCAAAGTTCAGTTATTGAACTAAACCTCTTTCGAAAAACAAATTTTAATTTCGGTTCAGTCGAATAATTTGATTTGTTCATTCCGAATGAATATTCAATTTTTTTAGATGAATATTTATTTAGAATGAAACTGCTGTTCTTTTTGATAATTTTATACCAAACAAGTTTATCACTTTTAGATAAATATTTTATTTTTTTTAAAAATTTAGTAAGAATGTTCATTTCTCAAATTATGCCCAACAACTGGATATAGATATTAACTATATCCACGTTATATGTTTTATTGTTACAATTTACAGAAAATAAAAACCACTAATAAAGACATTAGTGGTTTTTTATCAATAGTATTTGTGTTTTTTAGTTATGGAGTAGAGGCCACTACACCAAGCGTATAGAGTTGCTCCATTGTTGGGCTTTCGCTACCACCTGCAGGTTCTAGAGTAATACCAAAGGCCTGACTTTCGTTAGCATTGGCAATGGTAAATATTTTGTTGTCGTCTGTGTTAAAGTCGTCAATAGTACCTAAGCTTGTTGGTGTTAACGGATTTAGTGTTAAAGACCATACTTGCCATACCTTACCTTCTGGTGCGTTTGGTAAACCTTCACCATCTAGGTAAATGGTGTTGTCGGCTTTGTTCCAATACACTTTAGCATAGGTAGCAGCATAGTCGCCTTGGCCACCTAATGGTACTGCGATAATATCTTTATCTCTAATGGCATCTAACAGATTTTTGGTTGCTGCAAGATCGCCTCTGGCTTCCTCAATTTGTATCTCAAGATATTGTTTTTCGGTAGAAACGGTTTGTAGTTCTTCTTCAACCTTGTTTTTGTTGTTGAGAGTCCATAATAAACCACCAGCCAATAATATAGAAGCTGCCCAGCCTGTGTAAGAAATCCAATTAGGTTTTCTTGGTTTTAGGTCTACAACTTTTGTGTCTGTGTTTAATTTGCCTTTAAACGATTCAAAATCTATAGCATGTGGAGATACTGCTCCTGTAAGTTTTACAACGGCTGCTTCTATTTCTAATACTTCTTGTAATATTTCAGGATGTTGTTGCATCAAGTCATAAACTTCCTGATTTTCTTTTTCAGAAAGCTTACCTGCTACGTAGAGCTCTAAAATACCCGATTCTATGTATGCCTTTATATCCATATTACAATACCATATCCCTTAATTGCTGAATACAGTTTCTATTTCTTGTTTTTATTGTGCCAATGGGCATTTTTAATTCTTCGGAAGCTTCCTTTTGCGTAAATCCTTTAAAGTATAATAGTTCTATAACTTCCTTACATTTTTGGCCAAGGTTAGTCACAAACTTTTTAATTCCGATAGCATCTGTGCTGCTATCTAAATTATCATTGCTTGTTATACTATCTACGAAATAATCGGAGTTGAGGTTTTGTTTAGATTTTTTATAGGCTTTAGACCTTGTCATATCTATAGCTGCATTACGTGCTATATTTAATATCCACGTAAAGAAACGTCCTTTTTTTGAAGAATAAGTATCTGCTTTATGCCATGCTTTTATAAAGACATCTTGCATAATTTCGTCGGCAATATCAGCATCTTTTACAATATTGTAAACCACACCATGTATACTACGACTGTACATGTCGTAGAGTTTTTTGAATGCAACTTGGTTTTTAGATTGAAATTGCTGTACTAAAGTTTCTAATTCGGCCATATGAGACTTGCTTAGAATTTTTGCAGACAAGGGGAAGTATTAGTACTGCAATAGCTCTAGCTATTTTTTTTAGTTAGTGTTTTGTTTAGATTTATAAATATAGTTATTCTTCTCTTAAATAGGTGCTTACTTCAATGGCAACTTCTTCCCATGTTTTACTTACACCATCTGGTCCTTTATGAAGATCAAAACATACTTTATTTAAGGATTCTAAGGCACCTAAAGCATTCCAATCTTTTAACTGCATTACTGCTGTCATTTTTACACGTCTTTCGTCTGTAATAGAGACCTCTAGTGGTAAGTCGTTAGTAACACCGTTCATAGTAATAGATGCAATATATTTACCATCTACATGTTTTATTGTACCTCCAATAAGTTCTGGATCTACCATAACACCAAAGAAAGAAGCTTTTAATTTTGCGTCTCTAGTTTCGTCTTTTGTAAATAAACTGCTAATCGGAATAGAAAATTCTAAACCATTTAGAGCTTCCTCTGGAGTAGCTCCTTTTTTGTCATCAAAATTCACTGTTGTAAACTGTCCACCAACTGGAGTTTTTTCAGTGGTTTTATAGGCCGTCCAGTTTACTGTAGTTGCATCGGGTTTTGCAACATATAATACTTCTGGAGTTTTAGTTTCATCTTTAGATTCTTCAGTATTTGATTTTTCATTTTTACAAGCTGTAAAAAGGATAATAGCAAGTGAAAGAATTGTAAATTTAAAATATTTCATAGTTGTTTTTTAGTTTTTAGTAAAGTTAAGGATATAAGATTTCTGATGCAAATAGAGTCTCGTTAATATTTAAAATTAAAAGGAAATAAGATACATACTAACAAGGTATTTTTTTATTAAAAAGTACTTTTTTATGGGTTTAAAAACCATCTTAAATACTTCATATATTGGCATTTATCTGTTAATTAAAAAGTTACATGACAAAAATCATATTTTATACAGTTGCTTACGACTAATTTTGACCTTAGACAAGGTAAATTATGTGTCAAAAATTAGTAAATAAATACAATGTGGCAGGTCCACGTTATACCAGTTATCCAACGGTTCCGTATTGGAATGCTGAGACATTTTCATTGCAACAATGGAAACACGTTTTAAAGCAATCTTTTGATGAATCTAATGCAGAAGAGGGGATAAGCTTGTACTTGCACCTACCATTTTGTGAAAGCCTTTGCACATTTTGCGGATGCCATAAGCGTATTACTAAAAGGCATGAGGTTGAGCTACCATACATAAAAGCTGTGCTAAAAGAATGGCAATTGTACCGAGATTTATTAGGTGCAAAACCAACAATAAAAGAATTGCATCTTGGCGGAGGTACACCAACATTTTTTTCGCCAGAAAATTTAACCTTCCTCATTACCGAATTGCTTAGAGTATCTAATCTAGCAGAGGATTATGAGTTTTCGTTTGAAGGACACCCAAATAATACCACTTCAGAGCATTTACAAGCACTTTTCAATTTAGGCTTTAGACGAGTAAGTTTTGGAGTTCAGGATTATAATTTAAAAGTTCAGAAGGCTATAAATCGTATTCAACCTTTTGAAAATGTAAAGCGTGCTACAGAAACAGCCAGAGCTATTGGTTATACATCTGTTGGGCATGATATTATTTTTGGCTTACCATTTCAAACAGAAGCTGACGTTATAGAAACCATAAATAAAACCGAAGCTTTAATGCCAGATCGTATAGCATTTTATAGTTACGCACATGTACCTTGGATAAAAGGTAATGGACAACGAGGTTTTAAAGATGAGGATTTGCCAACAGCAGAATCTAAGCGCAAGCAATACGAAACAGGTAAATCTCTTTTAGAGAAAGTTGGTTATACCGAAATAGGCATGGATCATTTTGCACTAAAAACAGATGGACTCTATAAAGCCATGCAAAACGAAACTATGCATCGTAATTTTATGGGTTATACTGCATCTAAAACCCAAGCGATGATTGGGTTGGGTGTGTCTTCTATAAGCGATAGTTGGTATGGTTTTGCGCAAAATGTAAAATCTATTGAAGAGTATTATAACCTGTTAGAAAATAATATAATTCCGGTTTATAGAGGACATATTTTAAACGAAGAAGACCTTAAAATAAGAAAACACATTCTCAACCTAATGTGCCACTTTAAAACGTCTTGGTTACAACCAGATCTAATGTTTGATGAATTACCGGAGGTACTTGTTAAACTAAAAGAATTAGAACAAGACGGTTTAATTGAGTTTGCAAGAAAACAGATAACCGTAACTGAAAAAGGGAAACCTTTTATTAGAAATATTTGTATGGCTTTTGATTTGCTACTGCAACGTAAAAAGCCAGATACTCAACTATTTTCAATGACCATTTAAAACACTAACACCATGAAAAAGATAATTGTACCTATAGATTTTTCAGAGTATTCAGAGTATGCTTTGGAAGCAGCTGCGAACCTGGCTCAAAAATACGGTTCAGAACTCATAGTATTGCATATGCTAGAGTTGTCTAATGCTATATTAACAGCTAATGGAAATTCTATTAACGAGGAAGCAGTTTTTTATCTAAAACTAGCAGAGCAAAAGTTTGATGCCTTTTTAGATAGACCATATTTAGAAGGTATAAAAGTTACACCTATTGTAAAGCATTTTAAGGTTTGGAGTGAGGTTAACGATGTAGCTAATGAGCATCATGCCAACCTTATTGTAATGGGTTCTCAAGGTGCAAGTGGTGTTAAGGAAGTGATAGTGGGTTCTAATACCGAAAAAGTGGTGCGTCATTCAGATATCCCAGTATTGGTAATAAAGCATAACCCAATATTATTAGATTTTGAAAATGGAGTATTTGCCAGTGATTTTACAGACGAAGCTATTACACCATACCTTAACGCAAGAAAAACTTTTGAAAAAATAGGAGTGACTATGCATCTGGTTTATGTTAACTCACCAGATGGTAATTTTAGGAGCTCAACAGAAATAGATAAACGTATTTCTTTATTCCTTAAAAAGGCTGATGGTGATTTAGATAATCTTGAAAACGTACATATTGTATCCGATTATTCCATTGAAAAAGGCATTTTGAATTTTGCCAATACAATAGGTGCTGATTTAATTGCTGTTGCAACACATGGCAGAAAAGGCTTGGCACATTTCTTTGAAGGAAGTATTTCTGAAGACATTGCCAATCATTCTACATTACCAGTAATGACCTTTAAAATATAGTTCTTGATGTTTATTAGTTAGTGTTATTAATATCAAGTTAAAACGCCAAAGATCATGGGCTTTGGCGTTTTTTATTTTTTACAATGATTTGTTAGAATTTGGTATTAAAAGCGATATCCAAGTCTTAAGTGTAAGTTTAAAGCAACCCCATTTTTGTCTGGCATAATTACGTTCTCTTTTTCAAATAAGTGGTAATAGCCAATCCCAATACCTGTTTCGTAAGTAAAATGTTTACCCACATTGCGGCGAATTCCCCAAGTAGGTATAATGCTAATATCTGAAATAAATACAGTGTAATTAGGTAAAGATCCTAGGACTAAATCTGGGTGATAGGTAGTTTTAATTGATAGGAAGTTTCCACTATTGCCATCTATGCGTCTATTTTTGTCAACTCTTTTATTAAGGTTGTAGTACCATCTTGGTTCTAAAGTTATTGCTGGTACCATGATAAAACTCTTTGACCCAACAAAATTTTCACCAAAAATAGCAGCGTCTAAGCCAAGTTCACTTCTTAGTGCAATGGAGTTTGTTAGTTTAGACTCGTTATGTGCCCAAATACCAAGGAAACCAATCTGAATCCCAAAAGTAGATTTCTCTACACTAGCATCTTGTGCTGCTATTTTAAATACTGAAAGTGTTAAGACTAGGGCGAAAAGAAATTGTTTCATATAACTATTGATTGATAATTGATACTGCAATAATACCAAAAATGTCAATCGAAAATAATTTAGTGGATTTTAATTTTAATGGCAGTCAATGGCGCTAGTTGCCATTTCAACTACAGGAGCAGGAGAGATGTAAGGAATGCCCAATCCTAATCCTCTAAGAATGAATAAAACACCGATTAGAACTACAAAAACAGGAATAGCTTTTTGGATGCGCTGTTTTATAGTTTGATTCAAAAATTTACCTAAATAAATGGCTGAGGTCATTAATGGAACAGTACCTAAGCCAAATAAAATCATATAAAAACTACCTTGTAATAAACTGCCTGTGGCAATAGTACCAAACACTGCCATATACACCAAGCCACAAGGTAAAAATCCATTAAGGAAGCCTATGGTTAAAAATGTATCTGGTGTTTTTTTCTTTAATGCTTGACCAAGGTTAGACTTTACTTTAGAAATAACTTTGTTAAGAGGTTTAGATAAGTTGTATTTAGCAAAAGTTCTATAAGGAATAAGTACAACCACAATCATCAATATGCCTATTGCTATAGAAAGTTGTTGTTGTATTCCAAAGAGGTTAAGGCTTTTGCCGAGTAAGCCAAAGACTAGACCAATTAAACTATAAGCTAATAACCTGCCAATGTGGTAAACACCAATTTGAGATACTTTTTTAAATGAATTAGAACGATCTACCGGCAACATAAAGGCTATTGGTCCACACATACCAACGCAGTGCAAACTACCCAATAAACCCAATATAAATGCCGAATATAACATACTAATAGTCTATTTCTTTCTTAAACAAGTAAGCTTCGTTATTGTATGTCCAATCTATGTTAATGTTCCAGCGACCATCTAACAATTTGTTGTCAGGTATGAGCAAATTGTGATCAGATAATGAAATAGGAATTTCAAAATCTAACTTCTTGTTAGATGGTCTGTATAGGAACACTGAACCTTTGATTTTTTTTACATCTAAGTCTTTAGGAAATTCAACAAGGATACCCTCTTTGGTTTTTTTCCAAGTAATATCTGTTTTAAGGCTTTTAGAATTTTTTTCTTTATCAATATTTGATTGAAATTTTAATTCTTGCTGATAGTAATCTTCAACTACCAAATCATGGTCATACTTGTCATTAGTAGCCATGTTAACTACAAAATACATAATAAAGCCTATAAAACCTGCAAAGGCTATAACTATTGCTGTTCCCCAATTTACTTTCATATCTTTACTTCCTGCGAACGTAGGAATCTCCTTTTTTTAAGATCTGCTAGGTTTTCAAAACCCGTAAGGTCTTTGTTAATTATAACTTCTAGGCCCTAAGAAGGTCACCGAAGTTGTTTCAATTAATTTATCTCCACTATAAACATCAATGGTCAGTGTGTTTTTATCTCCAGAAAGATCACTTTGCTTTAATTCTATAAATAAAGTCCCTTCAGCTAAACCACTTTCTTTAACTTCAAATGTATCGCTAGTAGAAACAAGTTTTATGTTACCATCTATACCTCTAAGTTTAAAGCTAACATCTTTTATGGTTTCTGTTGTTTTATTTACAATCTTATAGGTAAATACATTACTAATGATGTTATTGTCCTTTTGCTCGTAAAGTTGACCAGGTAATCTAAGCACTCTTGCTTCTACATCATTTCTTAAAGCTATCATACCTAATAATACACCAATTAAAATGACAAGTACAGCAATGTAACCTTTCATACGAGCCGTTAGTTTAAATGGCTCTTTCTTCTCTATATTGTCTTCACTTGCATAACGGATTAAACCTTTAGGCTTGTCAATTTTCTCCATTATGGTGTCGCACTCATCAATACAAGCCGTACAGTTTACACATTCTAATTGTGTACCGTTTCTAATGTCTATACCAGTAGGACAAACATGAACACATTGAAAACAATCAATACAATCTCCATGGCCTAAGGCATCTCTATCTTCATTTTTTCTAAATTTCTTTCTGCCATTTTCTCCTTCACCACGCTTATGATCGTAAGCAACCACAATAGATTTATTGTCTAAAAGTACGCCTTGTAATCTTCCATAAGGACAGGCTATAATACATACTTGCTCTCTAAACCAGGCAAAAATAAAATAGAAGACTCCTGTAAAAATCAATAATGGGAATAATGTGCCTAAATGCTCAGCAGGCCCTTCTTTTACATATCTAAGAAGTTTATCGCTGCCAATTAAATAGGCCAAAAAGATATTAGCAATTAAAAAAGAAATCACTAAAAATATAAACCACTTTAAAAGTCGCTTCCTTATCTTTTCTGCATCCCATTTTTGCTTTTTAAGACGCATTTGTTTATTTCTATCACCATCTATCCAATATTCGATGCGTCTAAAAACCATTTCCATAAAAATGGTCTGAGGACAAATCCATCCACAGAAAATACGACCAAACCCTACTGTAAAAAGGGTGATAAAAACCACTCCTATTATCATAGAAATTACAAACAAATGAAAGTCTTGTGGCCAAAAAGGGAAACCAAAGATGTTAAATCGCCTTTCGAGGACGTTAAACATTAAGAATTGATTTCCATTTATTTTAATAAATGGTGCTGCAAATAGGAAAGCTAAAAGAAAATAGCTAACCAGTTTTCGCTTGTCGTAATAAGGGCCTGAAGGTTTTTTAGGAAATATCCAATTACGTTTACCTTCTTCATTGATGGTACCTATTGAATCTCTAAAAACTTCGTTGTCTGGCGTTTCCATGTAGAAGTGACTTTAAGAATTAATCATTTGAAGCAACTGTTTGGTTTTCTACAGTTGCTTCTGTTTCGGTTTCTTCTTCTTGGTTAGTGTCTTGATTTGTCTCTTCGGTTTCTGTAGCTTCTGTTTCAGATGTATCATCAGAACTTTTTGCCGATTCATCTACCCAGATATCTCCTTCTGCAGGCTTACCTTGAGCTGGTGTAGTACCTTGAAATTGCAGTACATAACTAGCAACTTGAGCTATTTCAGATGGTTTTAAACCTTCTTTAGACCAAGCAGCCATTCCTTTTCCAGGTCTACCACCTTCAGAAATAGTTCTAAATACATTTTTTATTCCACCTCCTAAAATCCAATGTTCATCAGTAAGGTTTGGTCCTATACTACCACCTCCATCAGCCAAATGGCAAGCCACACAGTTGGTTTCAAAAATAGCTTTACCTGCGTTAAGATCTGAAGCTTCTGTTAAAAGCTCTACATTGCTGGCATCTACTAAGTCTTTTGCTGTCTTTTTGTATTCTTCAATAGCTCTATTGGCTTCGGCATATTCTATTTCGTACTCAGCAAATTGATCGTCAGCATTAAAGACATGGTAGCGTAACATATAAACAAAGGCAAAGATGATAGTAGCATAAAAACCATATAACCACCAAGGCGGTAAGTTGTTGTCTAACTCTTTGATACCATCGTAATTATGATCTAAAATGATTTCACCTTCTTCTTCAATTGGTTTACCACCTTTTAGTTTTTTGTAAATTTTCTGCATCCATAAAGATAATTTTGAAGGTGCAGCTCTCTGAGCGTCATATCTGGCTTTACCTTCTTCATCTAAACTCTGATATAGAATATTATCCATGGTGCCAACAATACCTTCTATTGCAACTAAAAATAGAAGCACTAATAAAAGGAATAAAAGAATAACAGGTTGCTCCATAAACGCTGGCTTATCGCCAGAGTCTATAAAGTACTCAATGAGTCCTGCAATAGCAAAGAATACGACAGGTACTCTAATATATGATGGAATTAAATGTCTCATAGTTGTGAATCGTTTTGGTTATCTAAAGGAATGTTACTGACTGTTGTTATGTATTCTTTCTTAGCTGTAAACACCCAGTAAAATAGTGCTACAAAAAAGATGAAGAATATTAAGAGTGATATTAGTGGGTAGATTTCTATCCCAGTAATACTTTCCATGTGATGTTTTACAAACTTTAGCATAGCGTTTAATTTTGAGCGGTTTCGTTTATAATCTCTTTCACTTTTATGTCTGTACCTAGTCTTTGTAAGTACGCAATAAGTGCAACAATCTCTCTATTTCGCATTTCTACAAAGTCTTCACCACCAGCAGCTTTATCTGCTTCATAAGACTTGGCAAAATTAGGGTCGCTATAAAGGTTTTTCTCTATTTGAGTACCTTGCTCTAACATAGATGCTTGAGCATTTGCAATATCTTCTTCAGTATATGGAACTCCTAAGCTTACCATAGTTTCCATTTTCTTTTCTGTCATAGATTTGTCTAACTCACTTCTGATTAACCACTTATATGCAGGCATTATAGATCCTGAAGATGTACTCTGTGGATCGTACATGTGGTTAAAGTGCCAGTTGTCATTATACTTACCTCCAACTCTATGTAAGTCTGGTCCTGTACGCTTGCTTCCCCAAAGGAATGGATGATCGTAAACATATTCACCAGCTTTAGAGTATTCACCATAGCGTTCTACTTCACTCCTAAATGGTCTTACCATTTGAGAGTGACAACCAACACAACCTTCTCTAATGTATAAATCTCTACCTTCGAGTTCTAAAGGAGTGTATGGCTCAACACTACTAATTGTTGGGATATTTGATTTTACGACGATGGTTGGTATAATCTGAACAATACCACCAATCAAAATTGCTATAGTAGCATATATTGTTAATAACACTGGCTTACGTTCTAACCAAGTGTGCCATCCTTCACCAGCAACACGTCTCTTAGATACACGTTGTAGAGCTGGAGCTTCAGCAAGTTCGTCTGTAACTTTACTTTCTGCTCTAGAAATCGTCATTACAATGTTATATACAAGGATTAACATACCTGTAATGTATAAGGTACCACCAATAGCACGCATCCAGTACATTGGCATAATCTCAGTTACGGTTTCAAGGAAGTTACCATATAATATTTTTCCGTCAGGACGGAATTGTTTCCACATTGTTGCTTGAGTAAAACCGGCAACATACATTGGTAATGCATATAGAATAATACCTAAAGTACCAACCCAAAAATGTACATTGGCTAATCCTACAGAGTGTAGTTTTGTTTTAAACAATCTAGGTACTAACCAATAGATCATACCAAAGGCTAAGAATCCGTTCCAAGCTAAAGCGCCAACGTGAACGTGGGCAATAATCCAATCTGTAAAGTGAGCTATAGCATTAACGTTTTTTAATGAAAGCATTGGACCTTCAAACGTTGCCATACCATAACCAGTAATGGCAACAACCATAAATTTAAGAACAGGATCTGTACGTACTTTATCCCAAGCACCGCGTAATGTTAACAGACCATTAATCATACCACCCCAAGAAGGTGCAATTAACATTACTGAGAATGCAACACCTAAATGTTGTGCCCATTCTGGTAAAGCAGTATATAATAAGTGGTGAGGCCCTGCCCATATGTAAATAAATATTAAGGACCAGAAGTGAACAATAGAAAGTCTGTAAGAATATACAGGTCTATTTGCTGCTTTAGGTACAAAATAGTACATCAATCCTAAGAAAGGTGTAGTTAAGAAGAATGCCACAGCATTATGTCCATACCACCATTGTACCAAAGCATCTTGTACACCAGCGTAAACAGAGTAGCTTTTTAAACCACTTACAGGTAATTCTAAACTATTGAAAATATGAAGTACTGCAACCGTAACAAATGTGGCTATGTAAAACCATATTGCAACGTATAGGTGACGTTGACGACGCTTTAAAATTGTACCAATCATATTTACACCAAAAGCAACCCAAATAAGTGCGATGGCGATATCAAATGGCCATTCTAATTCGGCATATTCTTTTGAAGTTGAGAATCCTAACGGAAGCGTAATTGCAGCTCCGACAATAATTAGCTGCCATCCCCAAAAGTTGATGTTGCTTAATAAATCGCTAAACATTCTTGCTTTCAGTAAACGTTGTAGCGAATAGTACACACCAGCAAAAATAGCATTACCTACAAAGGCAAAAATCACTGCATTAGTGTGTAATGGTCTTAAACGACCAAAACTTAACCATGATATACCATCGGTTAAGTTTGGGAATATAAACATAAAGGCTAGTAGTAATCCTACTAGCATACCTACAACTCCCCAAAGTATTGTGGCATAGAGGAACTTTTTAACGATTTTGTTATCGTAGTAAAATTGTTGCATTTCCATATTAAAATAATTAGTCAGTTTTTGTTTGTGTTGAGTTATTCTTTTTGGTCTTAATAATTTCGTCTTCAAAGAGCATACGTACCGAAGGCGTATAACTATCATCATACTGGCCAGACTTTACGGCTAATAAAAAAATGATTAAAAATGTGACGCCAACTATGACGCTAACAGTTAATAAAATATATATAACACTCATACCTATTTTTGAAGTTATGTTTCAAAAGTACTATTGACCAAAAGTTTAAAATATGACATTTATCATGTCACTTTATTTAAAATTATTCCAAATAGCTATTTTAGTTTTCTGCCTAAGAAATTCGTAAAAACAGTTGTAAAGACAACAATACTTATAGAACTCAAAGGCATTAATATTGCCGCAACAACAGGTGCTAATTGTCCTGTTACAGCAAAATATAATCCTACGACATTATAAATAAATGAAAGCACAAAGCTCCATTTTATGATTTTTATGGCTGATTTAGATGCTTTAATATACGCATATAATTCTTTAAATTTTGAAGCGTCTAAAATCGCATCACAAGCAGGTGAGAACACATTTACATCTTCTGATATAGCAATACCAACATCACTTTGAGCTAAGGCGCCAGCATCATTTAAACCATCTCCTATCATTAATACTTTTGCTCCTTCAGATTGGTGATATTTGATGAAATCTAGTTTATCCTCGGGTTTTTGGTTGAAAATGAGTTTTGTTTTTGCAGGCAATAATTTCTTTAGGTTTTCACGTTCCCCTTCATTATCTCCTGAAAGAATGACTAAATCGAATTGCTTTTTTAGTTTATTAAAGAGTTTAGAAACTCCTTTTCTATAACTATTATAAAAGGTGTATTTTCCTTTATAAACATTATTGCTACTAATATGAACGGTAGTATTTAAAACGGCAGCTTCTTGCGTATTACCAACAAAACTTGCCGAGCCTATTTTAAGATTAATATCATTATGTTTTGCTTCAATACCTTTACCAATATGCTCTTCAAAAGTGTCTAGGGTTACAATATTGTGTTCATCCAAAATATTATAAAGGCTTCTACTTAAAGGATGGTTAGAACCTCTCAATGAATTTTTTAACACTAAATTTTCAGTGTCAGAAAGTAGCTCGCCATCATAGATAGCATTACTAGATTTATTTGAAGTAATGGTTCCTGTTTTATCAAAAATTACAGTATCTATCTGTGCCAGTTTTTCAATAACACTTGCATTTTTGATATAAAATTTCAGTTTGCCAAATATTCGTAATAAGTTTCCAAAAGTAAATGGAGCCGATAGCGCAATTGCACAAGGACAAGCAATAATAAGTACTGCTGTAAATACATTCATGGCTTTGCTTGCGTCTGTAATCAGCCAAAATGTTGTGGCAATAAAAGCAATTGATAAAATAGCTATCGTAAAATGTTTACTCACCTTGTTGGTTATGGTTGCAAAGCCATCTTCTTTATTCTTGTTAAAGACATCGTTACTCCAAAGTTGGGTTAAGTAGCTTTGCTCAACAGATTTTAAAGCTTCTAGCTCTATGACTCCAGAGGTTTGTTTGCCACCAGCAAAAAGCTTATCTCCAGATTTTTTTGAAACAGTCTGAGATTCACCAGTCACAAAACTGTAATCTATCTCTCCTTTACCGTTGATTAAAATACCATCAACAGGAATTAGCTCTTCATTTCTAATAAGTATTCTGTCTCCTTTCTCAATATCATAAACCTGTATGGATGATTCTTCTCCATTTTTACCAATCTTAGTAATGGCAATAGGGAAGTAGGATTTATAATCGCGTTCAAACGATAAAAAGTCATAGGTTTTTTGTTGAAAGAATTTTCCAACCAGAAGGAAGAAAATCAAACCAGCAAGACTATCAAAAAAGCCAGAGCCTAAATCAAAAATAATCTCAATAGTACTTCTAATAAATAATACAGAAACACCCAGTGCAATTGGTACATCAATATTTAAAAGCTTTGCTTTTAAGCCTTTGTACGCGGAAATAAAATAATCTTGCGCAGAATAAAAAACAATGGGAATAGACATGGCAAACATTAACCATCTAAACACATGCTTGTACTGTTCTAACCAAAATTCATTAAGTTCAAAATATTCTGGAAAAGAGAGAAACATAATGTTTCCAAACCCAAAACTGGCTACACCTAATTTATAGATAAGGCTTCTATTGATATGATTTTTTCCAGAACTAAAATCATCAAGACTAATGTAAGGTTCATAACCGATTGAGCTCAATAAAAGCACAATGGACTTTAAATTTGTTGCTTCAGGATTATAGGTAACACGTACAGTTTTCTTACCAAAGTTGACTTGCGAAGATGAAATATTAGGATCTAATTTGTTTAAATTTTCTAAAATCCAAATACAAGAACTACAATGAATATGGGGAATGTATAGCGTAGCTACTTCAGCTGTGTCGCTTCTAAATTCGGTTAACTTTTCAATAATAGAATCTTGGGATAAAAAGTCGTATTTACCTTCAATCTCTTTCGGAACTGCTCCAGGTGCATTTTGTAAGTCGTAGTAGCAGGTTAAATCATTTTCATTAAAAATTTCGTAAACAGTTTTGCAACCATTACAACAAAACGATTTATCCTGAAATGTAATTGGGTGATTACCACAGTCGTCACCACAATGAAAACATGAGTTGTTTTCCATTTTTTAATTTGCTCATTTATACCTGTAACAAAGGTGACATAATATACAACTTTAAAATATGATATTTGTCATGTTATCATTATATTTGAATAGTCACAAAATCAATTGGTATGAGCAAATGTGAGTCTTGTATTATTAAGGAATTTAATTCCTTAAAATCCCTAACACGAGAAGAACTAATGCGAGTTTCTGCATGTAAAACTGGAAAAATTTATAGAAAAGGGCAAATCATCTTTGAAGAAGGCGAAACGCTAAATGGTGTTTACTGTGTAAGAGATGGAGTATGTAAACTGACAAAGCTAAGCGAAAACGGTAAGGATCAAGTTGTAAAGCTTGTTGTTAAAGGTGACTTATTGGGTAAGCGTTCTTTGGTATCTGATCAAAAAACAAATTTGAGTGCAGTAGCCTTAAATGATATGGAGATGTGCTTTATCCCAAAAAGTGAAATAATTGATGATTTATCAAAAAATCCAAAGTTCACTATGGATGTGCTAAGAGAGATGGCGAATGATTTAAAAGAGTCTGATGTGTCATTGGTAAATATGGCTCAAAAATCTGTAAAAAGAAGGATGGCAGAAATTCTTATGTATAGTCACGATAATTTTGGTACAGATAATGAAGGTTATTTAAGTATTGTACTCTCTCGTGAAGATTATGCGAGTATAGTAGGAACAGCAACTGAGTCTGCTATTAGGATTTTGTCTCAGTTTAAAAAAGAAGGACTGATATCTACTACAGGAAAACGTATAAAAATTGATGATTATAACGGTCTTAAGTGGATAGAATAAAAGACCTAAAACATATAAAAGCGCTCTATAATTAGAGCGCTTTTTTTGTGCTTAATCTACACTAAAAATTTTGGTTTCTTTAAATGGATCAACTTTTAAGTCTTTCATTTTATTTTGATAATCTTTCCATGTCGTATTGAAAAATTTATTGGTCTCACCAAAAACCTTATCAAAAGCATCTTTAGCGTGTTGAATTAATGTAGTTTCTGTTGAGGTTAGTCCAATTTGACTATCGTAAACATAACCTTGGGCTGTACGCAAACGTTGCATTGGTGTTACTTCAGGATTTCTGGTAATGCCTTGTCGCTTATCTACTTTTCCTAAGTAACTATCTATTAAACTATCTATAGCTTTTATAGTTTCTTTAGAGTTTTCAATCTGGTCTTTGTAAGTCTCCTTATCTAGTTTAGATAATTTTGTTTTATAATCTTCAGCTATAGTTTTACTTTTAACCAATTGCTCAACAGCTTCAGCGGCTTTTTCTTGCAATTGCTCTAATTGTTTGGATGCAACATAAACTTCATCTATATTTTTTTGAGATATCTCTAGTCTAGGATCAGATTTAACGGAAATTGTGGTTTCAGAAGTTAAGTTACCATAATGCAAAACAGCTTTGTAATCTCCGGGTTTTACAGAAACTCCTCCTGGTTCGCGGTTTTGCTTACGAACTCTTCTAGATGGTCTACTCACACCAGCTTCATCCATATACCATGTCCATTTATGAATACCGTTTTCCTCTGGGGATTTTTGTTTTAAGGTTCTGATTAAACGATCTCCATCATATATTTTTAAAGTTAGAGAGTCCCAACTAATTTCATTTCCAACCTTTTTGTCGCTAATATTTTTATCACCTTTTTTAGAATCGGATTTAATATCAGATTTAATAGCTTCTTTTTTATTAAGCATATAGGTGAAATGTGCTCCTCGATTTCGATTTTCACCATGATACATAGCATCAGCACCAAAACGGCTTCCTGTTGGTTGTTGGTAGGCAGCTTGATACGCTGTTGGAGGATCAAATAATTCAATATTCGAGTTGATAACTGACTTATCTTTTGTCATAGCTCTCAAAGGCCTAATATCATCTAAAACCCAAGCAGCTCTACCAAAAGTACCTATAACTAAATCGTGTTCACGAGGATGAATTACTAAATCTTTTACAGAGGTGGTAGGGAAGCCTTCGGTCCATTTTGTCCATTGTTCACCTGCATTTACAGACACATACAAGCCATCATCTGTACCCAAAAACATAAGATTTGGTTCTTCAATATCTTCAACTATAGCTAAAGTATAGCTCTTAACATCTCTATCATCTACAATACGTTCCCATGTTTTACCATAGTTTTTAGTTCTGTAAGCATATGGAGTATAGTTAAAACGTCTGTAATCATTGGCTATTAAAAGGGCTTCTCCTTTATTTTTGTTAGAAGCTTTTATTTGTACAATCCAGCTACCTTTTGGTAATCCTGTAATGTTTTTTGAAACATCTTTCCAGTTTTTCCCTCCATCTGTAGTATAATGTACGCGACCATCATCTGTACCAACCCAAAGCATGTCTTTTTCAACAGGAGAAGGTTCTATAACCAAAACGGTACAGTGATTTTCGGCACCAGTAGCATCCATAGTTAAACCACCACTTTCAGATTGTTTTAGCTTTTCGGGATCATTAGTGGTAAGATCTGGTGAGATGATAGTCCAAGTTTCACCTTTATCAATCGATTTATGTACAAACTGACTTCCAAAATAGATGGTACTATTATCAAAAGGATCAATATTTATGGCAGAATTCCAATTAAAACGTAATTCTACATTAGCATCAGGATGCGTTGGTCTCACTAGATAATTATTGCCAGTTTGCCAATCGTATCTGCTAACGTAACCTTGTTGACTCATAGACCAACCGTAACGAGAGTTATCTCTATCTGGAACCACATCAAACCCATCACCAAAACTTATTTCTTGCCAGTAGCTATTTCTTATGCCTTGGTCTTTCCAAACATAAGCAGGTCCTCGCCAAGACCCATTGTCTTGCATGCCACCATAGACGTTATATGGAAATTCATTATCCACGGCTATGTGATAAAACTGCGCCACAGGAAGATTGCCAATAAATCTCCACGTTTTTCCACCATCTTTGGTAATATTCATACCACCATCGTTACCGTCAATCATAAAACTACCATCTTCAGGATGAATCCACCATGCATGATGGTCTGGGTGAACACCATTACTTACACCATAGGCAGGCATGAGTTGAGTAAAGTTTTTACCACCATCTTCAGAAACGTTTACATATGTGAATACGGAATATACACGGTTTTCATTTTGAGGATCTACGTAAATTTCGGAGTAGTAAAAAGGACGATTTCCAATATCATTTTTATCGTTGACTTTTTGCCATTTAAAACCACCATCTTCACTTTTGTACAATGCATTTTTGTCTGCTTCAACTAAAGCGTAAACAATGTTTGGTTTGCCAGGTGCAATAGCCACACCAATACGACCTAAATCTCCTTTTGGGAAACCGTCTTCTTCAGTAATTTTTTTCCATGTTTTACCGCCATCATGCGTCATGTGCAATGCAGAACCTTTTCCACCAGAATTAAAAAACCAAGGATCTCGCTTGTGTTCCCACATAGCAGCGAATAGTTTGTTTGGGTTAGAAGGATCCATCACCAAATCAGCAACACCAGTTTTGTTGTTTGCAAAAAGAATTTTTTCCCATGTTTTGCCACCATCTGTAGTTTTAAAGACTCCACGTTCAGGATGTTCTCCCCAAGGAGAACCGATAGCACCTACATAAACCACATCAGGATTAGTTGGATCAACAATGATTCTATGTATATGTCTAGTTTTCTCTAAACCCATAGCCATCCAAGATTTTCCACCATCTAGCGATTTGTATATTCCGTAACCGCCATTTAGTGAGTTACGAGGATTACCTTCACCTGTACCAACCCATATTACACTCGGATTAGATTGCTGAATTTCAACAGCACCTATAGAAGCTGTAACCTCTTTATCGAAAATGGGTTCCCATTTTATACCTCCAGAAGTTGATTTCCAAAGTCCGCCCGAAGCCGTGCCAACATACATGATATCTGGATTGTCGTTTACGACATCTATAGCTGTAACACGACCAGACATGCCACCAGGACCAATGTTTCTGGGAGCCATGTTTTTTACTAAATCCATCGAAAATTCTTGTGCAGAAAGTAGTGCTACACAGCAAAGCATAACACATGAGAGAAAACGTTTCATTATTATTAAGGTTAGTTAATTTCCCTAAAAATAATGAAAAGATATTTGAGAATTATAAAAGAGATGTTAAGGTGTGCTTTAGTTATCTAATAAAACAGGAATTGTGCTACTGTTGTTATTATAATCTTCGTTTGATAATAGCCATTTTGTACCGTAAACATCTTTATAAGTGATTTTATAAAGAATGACTTTTTTGCTCAATAAGTCTTTTACAAGGTTTAGGTTTTTAGCATTATTTATTTCTAAAACATTGATTTGCTCATTGGCAGGCAAAACAAATCCTTTTATCAATGTGTTTTTTGAATAAGGAATGGTGTCTAAACCTTTTGTGTTTTTAAAAATATAATCAAACAAGTCATCGGTATTATTAAAACTATGCGTAGTATCTAATAAAATTTCAACATTATCAATAAAAGCTGGTCCAACACCTTTGTTTCCAATTACAAACTTAAAATTGTTGCCGTACTCACTATACCATTGGTTTAAGTGAGGAAGTACGGATGCACTTTGCTGCATTTGTGTAAGTCTGTTTTCTTCCCTGGCCAAGTACGATTGGTATAGTAAAGCGATAAGTGAAATAACACTTATAAATAGAGCAGACGTGCTCATAATTTTATCAGTGGTCCAGTTGATTTTTTTTCTGGATTTTTTCGGCTCTTCTTGTTCGGTTTCCTCAGACATTCTGTAATAAGTTTTGAGTAAAGTTAACAAAATGTTAGAATCTAAAACGGTGTAAATGTTACATTAAAAATAAAACAGTTGCGGATTTGTATATAGGCATACAAAGTATCATATACTTATTGAAGGTTATAAAAATGAATGTTAGTTTTTGTTTTTCTTTATCTGTTTAGGTTTTTTCCAGAGCCAAAATCCACTAAAAGCCAAAAACAAAAGCCCTAACCCAAGGATTGAAGAGTAAAAGAGCTTTACAGTTTTTTTTTCGGAATTAAATAAATAATCTACAATAGAACCATCGTGTATCATTTCTATAATATCTGCGGTTCTTGTTTCTTGTGATAAAATTTCACCAGAGTAACAGTCTATTTGAAGTTCTGTAAAATGGGTTTCAAATCGCACCTTAGCTATTCCTTTTCTAGGTCTGTAATCAATACGATTTATTATAGTATCTAAGTTTACACTCTTAATATGATTAACAGCAATAGTTTCAATTTTGCTTAATGGGAGCAAATCTAAATTTGTATTTGCTGACTTTTCAGATGGTGGTTTTAGCTGTAACTCATCTTTCCATGCCAATAAAATGCCACTAAGACTAATAATAGCAATAAATACCAAAAGAGACATGGCAATGTAGCGATGCCATTTGCGGTACCATCTTACAGATTTTGCTAAAGATTTGTTTTTAGATTTCACGGTTATGTATAAACCTGCAAACTAAGAAAAATCGATTGGTATTCTTCTTAAGAAGACGTTAACGAAATTACCAGTTGTCGCGAGTTTTTTTATTGGCATTACAGAATTTTATAATCTCTGCGATTCTGTTTTGTCGTGTAGCTTCTCGCTTCGCGCTGTGTAACCATGATAAGTAGCTTTTTTGATAGCCTTTTGCAAAGTTTTGATAGTTTTCAAAAGCTATTGCATTTTTGTCAAAAGCGTTTTGTAGGTCTTTAGGGATAATGCTATTTTCTACATCGTCCATTTCAGACCATTTTCCAGTTTCTTTGGCCAGATTTATAACTTCCCAACCAGTATCATGAATCAGCCCTTCTTTTTCTAAGAGGTTGACGTAAGTTTTGTTTAGGGCACTCCACGTGCTTTTAGGATTTCGTTTTGTAAAGTATTGTTGTCTTTTTCCGCTACCTAAACTTTTTACTGTAGAGTCAATCCATCCAAAGCAAATAGCTACTTTTACAGCTTCTTTCCAACGCATAGATGGTAGATGATGGTCTACTTTATAGAAGATTAAATAAACGGCATCGTGTCTACGATGATTGTTCAGTAACCAATCGTACCAGTCGGTGTCGCGCTCAAAATAGAGTTCTGGGATTTCCAACTTATACCTTTTTAGAATATATATAGAAATCTTTATCTACTACAAAATCTTCACTTTCAATAGACTTTGTTTTCCATTCTGAATTTGGAAAAATCCATTCATGTTTGCCATCAATTTCAACTTCAATAGGCATATCAAAATCGTCTACAATGTTGGTATATCGGAATTTTAATTGACCGTCTTCAATTTTATATTCTAAAGTTGGTATTCTTGTATCTCTTAAATATTGATTGAAAAACGCCGTTAAATCTTTATTGGTCATTTTATTGAGATAATTCTCAATCTGTTTTGTAGTCACGGTTTGGTGGTAAAATTCAGCATTTAAGCCTCTTAAAATTTCTCTCCATTTTTCATCATCTTCAACAAGTTGTCTTAAAGTGTGTAGCATGTTGGCACCTTTGTAATACATATCTCCAGAGCCTTCATGGTTTACGTCGTATTCTCCAATTAGTGGTCTATCATTTTGAATATTTTTCCGAGTACCAATCACATATTCTGCTGAAGCTTCCTTTCCGTAGTAGTAATCCAAAAAGAGGTTTTCTGAATAGGCTGTAAATCCTTCATGAATCCACATATCTGCAATATCCTTATTGGTAATATTGTTGGCAAACCACTCGTGACCAGCTTCATGAATTATGATAAAATCGAATTTTAAACCCCAACCCGTTCTGGATAAATCATAACCATTATAGCCTTTTTTATATTGATTACCATAAGTTACTGAACTTTGATGCTCCATACCTAAATAAGGCACTTCAACTAGTTTAAAGCTGTCTTCGTAAAACGGATAAGGACCAAACCAATGTTCAAAAGCTTTCATCATTTTTGGTGCATCCTTAAAGTGTTCTTTGGCTTTTTCGAGATTATAGGAAAGCACCCAGTAGTCCATGTCTAGCTTACCTTTTTCACCTTCATAGACTTCAGAAAAATTGACATAATCACCAATATTTACGTTAACTCCATAATTGTTAATTGGGTTCTTTACCGTCCAGTGTGTTGTAATGGTTTTATCGTGTTCTTCAATGCGTTTCAGTCTTCCGTTAGAAACATTCATAAGCCCTTTTGGAATGGTAACGCTAATGTCCATACTGTCTACTTCATCGTACATGTGATCTTTGTTGGGCCACCATACACTGGCACCTAAACCTTGACAAGATGTGGCAATAAAATGCTTTCCGTTTTTATCTTTTTTCCATGAAAAGCCACCATCCCAAGGAGCACGTACAGCTTCTCTTGGGTAACCATCGTAATAAATTTCGATAGTCTTTATGTCTCCTATTTCTTGCTTTGTAGGTATAAGAATAAAGTTGGCATTGCCTTCAACTTGCACTTCTAATTCTTTACCATCTTGAATAGCTTTAGTAATTTCCATAGGTTGTTGCAAATCTATTTGCATAAACTCGTTAGGCTTAGAAATCACTTTATATTGAATGGTGTTTTTTCCTGAAATAAATTTTAGTTCTGGTTTTACTTCTATGTCTAAGTGATAATAGGTGAGATCCCACCATTCGCGCTCTGGAGTTATACTACCTCTCAGTGTATCTTGTTTGGTAAAATCCTTTTTTTCTTGAAGCAATTGAGCATTAGATATTAAAGCGCTAAGCAGTAATAGGGTTAACACGATGTACTTGTTAATCATTTTAATTTGGGTTTAGATTCCTTTTTATAGGAATGATAGTGTTATTATCTTAATATTTTGTTTGGAAAGGTAACTAAACTTTCGTGTCCATCTTCGGAAACTGAAGCCACACCGAAAAAATAATTATCAATTACTATGCCTTCTATAGTGAACTCGTTAATATCACCTACATAGCGACTGTTATCCCAAGTAGGAGATGTGGTATCTCTCCAATAGATTTTGTAGCCTTTGGCTCCTTCAACTTTGTTCCATTTTAATTTTGCTGAAGCTTCTACAATACCACCAATACTTACCTCCTCTGGAGCTGGTGGAGCAGAAGCAAGGCTTGCCATGGTAATAGCATTTACTGCAGTTAATTTTTTACAATATGGAAAGTTGACATGCTCAAACGTGTCACCGTAATCAATATCGTTTTCTGTTCTAATGTCTTGATGTTGCTGTGTGTAATTTTCGTGAGCTTCCATAATTCGGATACCTGCAAAACCTAGATCGTTAAATGGTCTGTGATGTCCACCACGACCAAAACGATCGAGACGATATACCATCATTGGGTTCATTTCTGGCATGTAAGTTTTGGTTGTTTTATGCACATATCTTGCTAACTGTCTTGAAATACCGTCGACTTCACCACCATAAAAACGTCTGGCTCTTGCTTGTCTTGCTAGTTTTTCAGGATCGGTTTCGTCCGTAGTAATAGGTTCAGAAAAAATTCGGAAGGTTCTATTATCTATAACTCCATTAACACCTTCAATATTTCCAATCATGTCATTATTAAGGACACCAATAATTTGCCAATTATTGTCTTTTGCGTATTTAGCAAAACCTTGTCCGCCAAAAAGACCTTGTTCTTCACCAGATAGACCGAGATAGACAATGCTGCTTTCAAATTTGTATTTAGATAGAACTCTGGCTGCTTCCATAGCTCCTGCCATACCTGTTGCATTATCATTGGCTCCTGGAGCATCAGATGTATAATCATTAGGGTCAGAAACTCTGGAATCTATATCTCCACTCATTATAATAAATTGATTAGGATATTTTGTGCCACGCTGAACAGCAACAATATTAACCACATTAACATCTTCTACAATGCGCTGATTAGTTCCTTTTTCTACCAAGTTATTTTGATAAAAAACCTCTAAGCAATTATTACAGTCTTTAGAAATGTTATCGAATTGCGATTTTATCCATCGTCTTGCTGCACCAATACCACGTGTATCAGAAACAGTATCACTTAATGTATGACGTGTTCCAAAATCTGCTAGGGTTTTTACATCATTCTTAAGACGTTCTTCTGAAATGGCATCAATGATATCGTAAATTTTGGTATCGGTTTGAGAACCAACGATTATTGTTTGAAATAGGAATAAAAATATAAGGGCTTTTTTCATACTTAATTGATAAGTTTTAGTGTTCCAAAAATATTAGCGTCTATCCAGCCACGGTTTTTATCTTCGCCTTCCACCGGAATAGAACCTATAAAATTTTCTCGCTCTAAGCTATAGTCGTTATCGCAATATGCAATTGCAAAACCTATTTTTTTATTTGCTGTGAGTTTTACAGGCTTATTAGAGTTTGAATTGTCATTGTAAGTGTCATCATAAAGATACATTTTAACTTCCCAAACAGAAGTATTGTTTGTTGTTAAAATCTTGGACTCTACGTGCGAGTTATACATTTTGCCAACTTTTTCTGTTGACATGTCAATAATATTACCATTTAGGGCAATGTGGTATGCAAATGCATTATGATTATACTGATGTTCACCACCACTATTGTCTTCGTCCACAAAAATCTCTAAACAGTCATCGTCCCACCATTTTACGAGAGGATCATTTATTTTGTCAATTAAAGTATCGTCTTTTATTTCAGCTAGGACATAGAGTGCATCATCATCCCAGGTTATTTTGAATCTTCCAAAAAAATCATCTTGTGTTATGGAATCACCTAACCAAACCTGATCTATTGGATACCATTTTGCGTTTTTCCAAGATGTTTCATTGGCAATGCCATCAACTGAAATGGCATCTTTAGCTTTTGTTATTTTTCTTAGTTGTTTTTCGGGTTTACTAGATTCAGATATTATTTCTACAGGTTCTTTTTTATCATTTTTACAACTAATAAAGCATAATGAAAGTAGTATAACAAGAATGTGTTTTTTCATGTAGTATTTATTTTTTGTAATTGAATTTCACTGTTTCAACAGTGCCATTTTCGTTTTTGATATCTACATAAACATTCATTTCATTTGAAGACACTTTTTCAAATGTCATGCCTTCAAAAACAACTTTATTTTCTGTAATTTCTCTTAAGGGAAAGTCAACGGTTTCATCTTTAGTTTCCCATCCTTTTAAATCTGATCTAAAATGTTTTAGTTGGAGTATTAAAGAATCTTCAATCTCTCTAATGACTTCAATTTCATAAAACTGTACTTTTTCATCAACAATTAATTTAAAAGTAGCCATCATAGAACCTCCAGATGGTTCGCTCCAGATTTCTTCAGTGATGCCTCCAAAGGCTTCACCATGCCATGCGCCAGCTATCCATGCAATGTTTTCTAATTTTGGTTCTAAAGTCTTCTTTTCCTGAGAATATGTGTTTAAACCAATTGCTAATACTATAAATGTTATAATATTTTTCATAGTTTGATTATTGAATAAAGGTAACTTTTGAAATTAAACCGTCCTCAACTTCATAAATGGCTATAGCATAATAGGTTTTTCCGTTTATGGTTGCTTTTTCTTTATCTATGACTTTGTTGCCCAACACAATTCGGTTCATAATTTCTGCATTAAGGTCTGGTACCTTTTGAAATATTACTTGGTATCTTTTTTCTAATTCCTCTTTTCCGTTAGAAGTTATGTTTTCAGGAAATTCATATAGTTTAACATCTTTTGTGTAGGTTTTGCTAAACTCATCGATATCTCTTTTGTTATATGCTTCAAGCTGATCATTTACTATAGTTTCGGGATTAGAAGTGGTATTTTTATTTCTAATAAAAGTCATGGACTTTATACCATCTTTATCTACATTGTAAATAGTGGCTTGTCTTATGGTAAGATTATTTAAAGTTACCAATTCCTCGTCAACAACATAATTATTGAGCACCATACGGTTTAATACTTTAACGTTAGACTTTTTGTTGTTTTTAAAAAATTGTCTGTAGTTTTCCTTAAGAGCATTTCTGCCAGAGTACATATAATCCTTAGGGAATTTATTAACGACTACATTGGTTCCAAAAGCATTTGCAAAATCATTGAGCTGCCTATTGTTAAAAGGGTCTATGTGTTTTTGAACCACAGCTGCAGCTTCAGCCTCAGATAAAATTGGGGAAGTTTCAATATTTTCAATTGTTGTGTCGTTAGAATTAGACTCTTCATTTTCTGGTTGCAAATCAGCAGCAATCAATAATTTTGTGCCATTATCATTTATAGCCAAGCGTGTAATATCAGCAATACCATAAGAGGATAAATCGGCTACTTTTTTCCAGTTATTATCGCGTTTAAGAGTTAGTTTGTATAATACACCATTTTTACCAGATAGTAGTGTTCTGCCATCTAGCCAGCAAATATCTTCGACGCCTTCCATAGTGTTGGCAATAAGTCTGGTAATACCATTATTTGGATTTAACGATCTTATTTGCCATGCTTTGTCAGTTTCTTTGTAGATAAAGCTTACCAAATTAGAATTAGGAATTTTATGAAATGAGCGACCAACACTTGTCGCATATTTTCTGTTTGTACCATCTGCAATATCTGTAACATATAAATTTAATTGCTCATCTTCTATTACTGCAGATACTATTGAGTTCTCGTTGTACCAAGTATAGTAAGCAACGACCAAATCTTGTATAAGTTCTGTAGATTCACCATTACTTAGATTATAACTATATAAACGTTGTTTGCCATCAGGATCTAATCTAACGGCAGAAATAGCATTTTTATTTGGAATTTTTAAAGGAGTGTACTCGCCACCTTTTGTATAATTTATGAATGTTTTTGATTTGTAATTTATGTGATATTGAGCAATATCTGTTTGGCCATTTCTTGTTGAAGCATACAATACGTTGTCATCTTCAAAGAATGAAGGTTGATTGTCGTAGCCTTCATTATTGGATATATTAATACCGTTGGAAACTTCAATTTTAGAGTTGCTCTTTTTTAAATCAAAAAGAAAGACTTCGGTGTTAGACTGTGAATAGGATAGGGTAGATAGGAAGGGAAATAGGATTAAAAAATAATATTTCATGAGATAGCAAGATTGATTCCTTAAATATAGTGATTAATATATAATGTATTTCAATTGAAATAGTATTAGAAACAGCAAAGAAATCTAAAATCAACATTACAATTTATCGGTAAAATTTACACTTGTTATCACTACAGCGAATTATTTTGTTTTTAACATACATTATCCGAATAACCGAGTAAAAAAAACAATCTTAGTGGAACTCAATTATAGATGGCAGTAATTTTCTGCCAGACATTAAAATCCCTCATTGAGTTATGAAAATATATTCTTTTATAACAAAAGCTTTGCTTTTGTGCTTAACATATTGTTTGATAAGTTCTGGACAGAATTTTGATCGTTTAACGGTTGATTCTTCAACAACAATTACTAACAGTTTTAATCCTGATGTAGACTCTAATAGTGATGACCGTCCTAAAATAAGACTCTTATTTACTTCGATTGGTATAATCAACAGAGAAATTTTATTAACAGTAGATGACAGATGTACTGATGGCTATGATTGGGGATTTGACGGTTATTTAAACGATGTACAGGTAGATGACATGTCTTGGTTAATTGAGGATGATTTGTTTGTGATACAAGGCATTGGAGACATAGATGCAGAAGAAACAACGTTACCTCTTAGTATTCAAAAGAGTGATGTTGGAGATGTGGTTATTGCAATTCAGGCTTTAGAGAATTTTCCAGATGATTTAGATATTATACTTCACGATACAGAGTTGGGTACACATTACGATTTAAGAAATGCTAATTATGAAGCTTCTCTACCAGCAGGTATTTATGAAGATCGTTTTGTGCTAGGTTTTCAAAATCCAAGCCAGTTGAGTGTTGATGATAATGAAGAAGAACAATTAGACTTTAACTATGCTACGAATAGGAATAAGTTGGTTGTTCTTAACCCAAGAAATACAACTTTTAAAAATATTGAAATTTATAATATTACAGGTAAGTCAGCATATAAGATTGAAGATGTACTAGATGGTTCTTATAACGAGTATAGTATTGATAATTTAACCGCTGGCATATATGTTGTAAGGTTACATTTAGAGGATAATAAAATCGTAACAAAGAAGATTATAGTTAAGTAAACTTCACAAAAAAAAGCCAATTCAAACGCGAATTGGCTTTTTTCATTCCTAACTTAAACTTAAATCTAAAAGCAGTATTTGTTTTCTGCTTTTACTTTTTCGGCAATTTCGTTACGTAGATCAACAATGTCTGGATAATTTTGATACTTAGTAAAACGTTTTAATCCCATAAGCATCATACGTTGCTCATCTCCTTCAGCAAACGAAATAATACTTTCTTTTCCTTTATCTTCAATAATATTTACTGCATTGAATAAATATAATTTAGACATAGCAATTTGCACAGCCTGAGAGTCTTCGCCAAAGCGTTTTGCATTCTTTTCTGTTCTTAAAATAGTAGATTCTGCCATATATATTTCAATTAAAATATCAGCAGCTGCAACTAAAAGTTGTTGGTGTTTTTCCATGTCTGGACCAAACTTTTGAACAGCAGCTCCAGCAACCATTAAGAATACCTTTTTAAGCTTTGCAATCATTTCTTTTTCTTCAGAGAAAAGCTCTGAGTAATCTGGTGTATCAAATGAAGGTATACCCATTAGTTCTTCTTGTACCTTCATTGCAGGACCTAATAAATCCACATGACCTTTCATAGCTTTTTTAACTAACATACCAACAGAAAGCATTCTGTTAATTTCGTTAGTGCCTTCATAGATTCGAGCAATACGAGCATCTCTCCAAGCAGCTTCCATTGGTGTTTCCTCAGAGAATCCCATACCTCCAAAAATTTGGATACCTTCATCCGCACAGTTTTGTACATCTTCTGATACGGCTACTTTTAAAATAGAACATTCAATAGCATATTCTTCTACACCTTTTAGCTCAGCTTCTTGATGAGAGTTTCCTGAAGCTTCACGAATTGCGATACGATCTTCAATATTTTTTGCAGCTCTGTAGGTTGCAGATTCACCAGCATAGGCATCGGTAGCCATTTTAGCCAATTTCATTTTTATAGCACCAAAATCTGCAATAGGGGTTTTAAACTGTTTACGCTCATTAGCATAGTTTACAGCAGTAGTTAAAATTTTTCTTTGAGAGTCTAAACAAGCAGCAGCTAATTTGATACGACCAACATTTAGAGCATTCATGGCGATTTTAAAGCCTTCACCACGACCAGCAAGCATATTTTCAACAGGTACAACAGTGTCATTAAAGAAAACCTGACGTGTAGAACTTGCTCTAATTCCTAGTTTGTGCTCTTCTTCACCAAGTGTAACTCCGTTAGGGTTTTCTGGATCGTATTCTACAATAAATCCAGTGATGTTTTTATCGTCTTCTATACGAGCAAAAACAATCATTAAGCTACAAAAACCAGCATTAGAAATCCACATCTTCTGGCCATTAATTTTGTACGATTTACCATCAGCAGATAGCTCAGCAGTAGTTTTACCAGAGTTAGCATCAGAACCTGCACCAGGCTCTGTTAAACAGTAAGCTCCAAACCATTCTCCTGTGGCTAATTTAGGAACATACTTTTGTTTTTGTTCTTCGGTTCCGTAAAGCGTAATTGGCATAGTGCCAATACCAGTATGAGCACCAAAAGCAGTACTGAAAGATCCTGTTCCTGAAGAGATATAATCACAAGTAAGACATGTAGAAACAAATCCCATTCCTAATCCTCCATAAGCTTCAGGTACAGCAATACCTAAGAAACCAAGTTCACCTGCTTTGCGCATTACTTCTTCCGTAAGTGCATAGTCTTTAGCTTCAAATCTTGCTTTGTGAGCAATAATTTCACGGTCATTAAATTCCATAACCGCTTCTTTCATCATTTGTTGTTCTTCTGAAAAATCTTCAGGTGTGAAGACATCTTCACAATTTGTTTCTTTTACTAAGAATTGACCTCCACGAAGGATATCTTTTTCTATTTCTGCCATATTTTTTATAGTTTTTAGTAATGAGTACTGAGAGTTTTTTCTCATTACTCAAATCTTAGATCTTAATTATATTTAGTTTAAAAATTCAAAAATCCCAGCTGCCCCTTGGCCTGTGCCCACGCACATGGTTACCATTCCGTATTTGTTTTTCATGTCACGCTTACGCATTTCATCAAATAACTGAACAGATAATTTAGCACCTGTACAACCAAGTGGATGACCTAGAGCAATTGCACCTCCATTGACATTTACAATATCTTGGTTGAGGTCTAACTCTCGCATCACAGCTAAAGATTGTGATGCAAAAGCTTCGTTGAGCTCTATTAATTCAATATCTTTTTGAGATAAACCAGCTTGTTTTAACGCTTTTGGAATAGCAGCAACAGGACCAATACCCATAATTCTTGGTGGTACACCTGCTGCAGCGTAACTTACTAATCGTGCAATTGGCTCAAGATTTAACTCTTTTACCATAGCTTCACTCATTACTAGTACAAATGCAGCGCCATCACTGGTTTGAGATGAGTTTCCAGCAGTGACTGAACCACCTTGTGCAAATACAGGTCTTAATTTTGCTAAAGCTTCTTTGCTAGTGCCTTTTCTTGGTCCTTCGTCTTTAGCAACGGTAAATTTGCGTGTTGCTTTTTTTCCGTTTTCGTCAACGTAAGTTTCTTCTACTTCAATAGGTACTATTTGATCTTGAAATCTGTTTTCATCAAGAGCCTTTAAAGCTTTCATATGTGAGTGGTAAGCAAACTCATCTTGATCTTCTCTAGAGACGTTATATTTGTTTGCAACAGCTTCTGCTGTGTTACCCATTCCCCAATAATAATCTTCGTGACCAGCATTTACGATATCGTAGTTTAATTCTGGCTTAAAACCTGTCATAGGAACTGAGCTCATGCTTTCTGCACCACCAGCAATAATACATTCTGCCATACCAGCTTGAATTTTGGCAACTGCCATAGCAATGGTCTCTAATCCTGAAGAACAAAATCTGTTAACCGTTACACCTGGTACATCTACTGTGTTTAAGCCGATTAGAGAAATTATACGTGCCATGTTAAGACCTTGAGAGCCTTCAGGCATTGCATTACCAACAATAACATCATCTATACGGTTGACATCAAAATCTGGTAACTTACCCATCATATACTGAATGGTTTCAGCAGCAAGTTCATCGGCTCTTTTAAATCTAAAACCGCCTTTTTTGGATTTGCCAACTGCAGTTCTATATCCTTTTACTATATATACTTGTTTCATTTTTTTAATTTCTTAAAGGTTTACCTGTTTTTAGCATGTGCTGAATTCTTTCTAGAGTTTTTCTTTCAGTACATAGCGAAAGGAATGCTTCACGCTCTAAGTCTAGTAAGTACTGCTCTGAAACTAGGGTTGGTTCTGATAAATCACCACCAGCCATTACGTAAGCTAGTTTATTTGCGATTTTTTGGTCGTGCTCACTGATGTAGTGACTTGCTTCCATAGAATCTGTTCCTACTAAGAACATTCCTAAAGCTTGCTTACCTAGAACCTTAATGTCTTTGCGTTTTACAGGTTGCGTGTAACCAGCATCTGCTAACATTCTGGCATGTGCTTTTGCGGTTGCAATCTGACGATCTTTGTTAACTACTACAACATCTTTTCCTTTTTGAAGAATACCTAAATCAAATGCTTCGTAAGCAGATGTTGCTACTTTAGCCATTCCGATAGTTAAGAAATACTCCTGTAAAACGTTAAGCTCTACATCTCCTTTGTGGAACATATCTTGCGCTCTTAAAGCCATTTCTTTAGAGCCTCCACCACCAGGAATAACACCAACACCAAACTCTACTAAACCAATGTAAGTTTCTGCAGCAGCTACAACTTTGTCTGCATGCATTGATAGCTCACAACCACCTCCTAGAGACATACCATGAGGTGCAGCAATTGTAGGAATGGAAGAATAACGCATACGCATCATTGTGTCTTGGAAGTATTTGATAGCCATATTAAGCTCATCATATTCTTGTTCAGCTGCCATCATAAAAATCATTCCGATGTTAGCACCAACTGAGAAATTAGCTCCTTGGTTACCTATTACTAAACCATCAAAATCTTTTTCAGCTAAATCCACAGCTTTGTTTAGTCCAGCTAAAACATCACCGCCAATAGTATTCATTTTAGATTGGAATTCACAATTAAGGATACCATCTCCAAGATCTTCTATAACCACACCAGAGTTTTTAAAAACTTCGTTAGATTTTCTGATATTGTCTAGTATGATAAAACTATCCTGACCAGGAATTTTTTGTTGTGTTTTTGAAGGAATATCGTAAGCATAAGAAGCTCCGTCTTTTACGGTGTAGAAAGATGTGCTACCAGATGCTAACATCTCGTTAACCCAAGCATTTGGCTCTAGACCTTCTGCTTTCATCATTTCAATACCAGCTTCCACACCAATAGCATCCCAAATTTGGAAAGGACCATGTTCCCAACCAAATCCAGCTTTCATGGCATCATCAATCTTATATAAATCGTCTGTAATTTCTGGAATACGATTAGATACGTAGGCAAATAGAGCGGCAAAGCTTTTTCTGTAGAATTCACCAGCTTTGTCTTTTCCTTTTACTAATACTTTAAAACGATCTACAACTTTATCAATTGTTTTTGTCAATTCTAAAGTCGCGAACTTAGCACGTTTATTTTCTCTATATTCTAAAGTGTTAAGATCTAAGGATAAAATTTCCTTTTTACCGTCTTTTGAAACGGACTTTTTATAAAACCCTTGACCTGTTTTGCTTCCTAACCATTTATTTTCCATCATGGTATTGATGAAGTCTGGTAAAGCAAAAAGTTCATGACGTTCATCGTCAGGACAGTTCTCTCTAATTCCATTGGCAACGTGAACCAAAGTGTCTAAACCAACAACATCTACAGTTCTAAATGTTGCAGACTTTGGACGACCTATAACTGGACCAGATAATTTATCTACTTCTTCAATAGTTAAGTCTAAATCTTTTACAGTATGAAAAAGACTCATTATACTGAAGATTCCTATTCTATTTCCAATAAAAGCAGGTGTATCCTTAGCTACTACAGATGTCTTACCTAAAAATTGTTCTCCGTAGCCATTTAAAAATTCTAGAACAGAAGCATCTGTCTTAGGACCAGGAATAATTTCAAATAACTTTAAGTAACGTGCCGGATTAAAAAAGTGTGTTCCGCAGAAGTGTTTTTGAAAATCTTCACTTCGACCTTCGCTCATAAATTTAATCGGAATCCCTGAAGTGTTTGAAGTTATTAAAGTACCAGGCGTTCTATATTTCTCAAGCTTTTCAAAAACTTGTTTTTTAATATCTAAACGCTCAACTACAACCTCCATAATCCAATCTACATCTGCAACTTTAGCAATATCATCTTCTAAGTTACCTGTAGTGATGCGATTTTTAAATGTAGGATGATAGAGAGGTGCAGGCTTGGATTTTATTGAAGCCATAAGTGCATCATTAACCAAGCGATTACGGACAACTTTATCTTCTAAAGTAAGACCTTTTGCTTTTTCTATATCATTAGGTTCTCTAGGAACGATGTCTAGTAATAAGACATCGACACCAATATTAGCAAAATGGCAAGCAATACCACTTCCCATAATACCAGAACCAATGATGGCAATTTTCTTTATTCTTCGTTTGCTCATTGTTTTAATGTGTGTTCTTTTTGATTGTATATTTTTTTATTAGAAATCATGTTATTGATAAGCTCTGCTACTTCGTAGAAATGTTCTAGCTTTTCAGGACTTATATTAGATTTTATAGCTTCATTAAAGGTCAATACACGTTCTCTAGAGTAGGCTCTTTTTTCTCTTCCAAATTCTGTTAAGTGAATAAGAACTCCACGACCATCTTCTGGATTAGGCTTGCGTTCTATTAAACCTTTTTCTTCCATGGTTTTGAGAGTGCGTGATAGACTCGTCGCTTCCATACCCATTTTTGGACCCAGTGAAGTAGAAGGTGTGCCTTTTTCTGGGTCGATGCTAAGCAATGCAAAACCAGTAGCCATAGTTGTATCAAACTTTAAGGCTTCTTCGTTATACATTTTATTGACTGCTAACCATGTGGTTCTCAGTACGTAATCTATTGTTTTGTCCTTCATTTTAAATTAGTTAGATTCAAATATAATAAAAAATACTATGCACGCATAATAAATTATTAAAAATTATGCACGCATAGTATTTTGAGTCTTAACTAATAAAAGACTATATATTAAGGTCTATAGATTTTTTCATATAAAGCATCGTATTTTTCTCTTATAATACTGCGCTTCATTTTCATAGTAGGAGTAAGGTGGCCATCATCAATGCTCCAAGCTTCAGGAGTTAACTCGAAACGTTTTATTTGTTCCCATTTTCCGAAATGTTTATTGTACTTGTCTACTTCTTTTTGAATACGATTTATTACGACTTCAGAAGTAGCAATTTCTTTTTCAGATTTACCAATTTTAAGATTTTTATGATCAATCCAATCTCTGATAAAATCAAAGTTAGGTTGAATGATAGCTCCTGGCATTTTTTCACCTTCACCCACAACCATAATTTGTTCTATAAACAAGGATTGTTTTAAATCGTTTTCTAAAAGTGTAGGTATAATGTATTTTCCACCAGAAGTTTTAAACATCTCTTTTTTGCGACCAGTGATTTTTAAGAAGCCATCATTATCAATAATACCTTTGTCGCCTGTATGAAAATAATCGCCAGTCATTACAGAATCCGTTTTTTCTGGGTCTTTGTAATAACCCAACATAACATTTGGTCCTTTGATTAAGATTTCACCGTCTTCTGCGATTTTAACTTCTACATTATCAATTGGCTTACCTACAGTACCTACTTTATAATGTTTATCTCTATACATGCCAACACCGACAACAGGAGATGTCTCCGTTAAACCATAGCCTTCCATGACTTGCATTTTTGCAGCTCCAAAAATTCTAGACAAGCGTGGTTGAAGTGCTGCACTACCAGAAACCATTGTGCGTAATTCTCCTCCTAAGGCTTCGCGCCATTTGCTAAATATTAGTTTGTTAGCAATACTTAATTTGAATTCATACCAAGGACCATTGGCTTTGTAAGGCTCCCATTTTTCGCCTAACTCTACAGCCCAATAGAATAACTTTTGTTTAATACCAGAGAGTTCATCTGCTTTTAACATGATTTTATCAAATACTTTTTCAAGTAGTCTCGGGACAACACTCATTAGGTGAGGCTTAATTTCTTTAGCATTGTCTCCAATTTTGTCTAAACCTTCAGCAAAATATACACTTGCACCTACATACTGATAAAGGTAAATTAGCATGCGCTCAAAAATATGGCAGATAGGTAGAAAGCTTAATATTCTGGTTTCTCCATTAATATTAGGAAGACGTTTTGAAGAATCAAGAGCATTACTGGTAATATTCTTGTGAGATAACATAACACCTTTTGGTTTTCCTGTGGTTCCTGAGGTATAAATTATTGTAGCTAAGTCTTCAGGTTTTACAGCATCTTTTCTTGCTTCTACTTCTGGTTGGTTGCTATTATCTTTACCAAGCTCAAATAGCTCTGAATAATGTTTGCAACCATCAATATGATTAAAAGAGTAAACTTCTTTTAATTTTGTTTTAGACTGAACTTTTCTAACCTTTTCAAGGACTTCTTCGTCAGAAACAAAGCAATAAATAGATTCGCTATGGTTTAGAACATACTCATAGTCTTCGGCTGAAATGGTTGGATAAATAGGAATATTTTGAGCACCAGTTTGAAGTACACCGATATCCATAATATTCCATTCTGTTCTATTAGTTGAAGAGATAACGGCAATTTTATCATCTTTTTGTACACCTAGTCTTAAAAGAGCTCGGCTTACGGAGTTGGCTTTATCGATATACTCTTGCGTAGACATTGGTGTCCATTCTCCGTTATATTTTGTAACCAAGGCTTTAGCATTTGGTTTATGCTTTAGTTGATAGTAAGGAAAATCAAAAAGGCGTGTAACGTCTGTCATAATCTAAGAATCAGCAAAAAATATTAGGGGTTTTTACTAAAATAACAAATATAGGGTTAATTATTTTGGAGTATAAAAATAAAATTCTCTTTTATTATTCTAATGAGTTTTAGTTCATATAAATTGAAATTAAAAAAGGGCTTCATATTTAAGAAGCCCTCTTCATTATGATACTTTCCACCCTAACTACTAACAAAATTTAAGTGATAACCCTAAGTGATTAAATAATATCGTTAGTAAAAAAGTACCATTTATAACCACAAATATAATAAATACTCTTTTTCTAAGTTGCTTATAGTTAGTTATTTTCAATCCATTTTTTAGCATTTACAAATGCTTCTAGCCATGGAGAAACTTGGTCTTTTCTACCAGTAGGGTAGTTCGCCCAATTCCACTGGAAAATGGATCGCTCAATATGTGGCATGGTTACCAAATGTCTACCAGTTTTATCACACATCATAGCTGTATTATAATCCGAACCATTAGGGTTGTGAGGGTATTCAGCATAAGCATATTTCCCTACAATATCATATTGGTTTTCATCTTTTGGTAAATTGAATTTTCCTTCACCATGACTGATCCAAACACCAAGCGTACTTCCTGCTAAAGATGATAACATTATAGAGTTATTCTCTTGAATTTTTACAGAAGTAAAAGCACTCTCATGCTTATGTGAATCGTTATGTACCATCTTACCATGTACATCATGATCTGGATTGATAAGCTCTAATTCCATCCATAATTGGCAACCGTTACAAATTCCGACAGATAAAGTATCTTCTCTTTCAAAAAAGTTCTTGATGACTTTATTTGCTGTTTCATTATATTTTATAGCACCAGCCCAACCTTTAGCAGATCCTAAAACATCAGAGTTTGAGAAACCGCCAACAGCACCAAGGAATTGAATATCTTCTAAAGTTTCACGACCAGAAATTAAATCGGTCATATGAACATCTTTAACATCAAAACCAGCTAAGTACATAGCGTTTGCCATTTCACGTTCAGAATTACTTCCTTTTTCACGTAAGATAGCAGCTTTAGGTTTAGGTTTACTTGAATCTGTTTTTGGAAGTTTTCCAGTGAATTGTTTTGGAAATTCGAAATGTAAAGGTTGATTTTTGTAATTATCAAAACGTGTTTTAGCTAAACCATTAGCCGTTTGCTTTTGGTCGAGTAGGAAAGAGGTTTTGTACCATACATCTCTCAATCTCGAAATGGTCATAGTAAAGACTTCATTACCATTGATGATGCTAAGCACATCACTTTCCATAACCTTACCAATATTGTGGAAATCAATTTTAGCATCAGATAATACGGTTTCGATACTCTTATCTCTAGCCTGAATTACAATTCCTGAGTTTTCAGCAAAAAGTATTTTGAAAGAATCTTTTTCAGCTAAAGCGGTTAAATCTAGTTCAGCTCCAACATTGTTGTCTGCAAAACATAGTTCTAGTAAGGTTGTGATTAGACCACCTGAAGCGACATCGTGTCCAGCGACAATTTTACCGTCTAATATTAATTGTTGAATGGTATTGAAAACCGTTTTTACATAATCAGCACTTTTAACTGTTGGAGCTTCGTTACCAATTTTATTCACTACTTGTGCAAAAGAACTTCCACCTAGTTTAAAGTTGTCTTGAGATAAGTTGATATAGTAAATATCACCTTCGTTCTTTTGGAACACAGGTTCAACTACTTTGTTAATATCAATACAGTTTGCAGCAGCTGAAATTATAACTGTACCTGGAGAAATAACATCACCATCAGGATATTTTTGCTTCATAGAAAGCGAATCTTTTCCTGTTGGTACATTAATGCCTAAATCAATAGCAAATTCTGAAACCGCCTTTACAGCTTCGTATAAACGTGCATCTTCACCTTCATTTTTACAAGGCCACATCCAGTTTGCAGAAAGTGAAACATTCTTCAAGCCATCTTTTAATGGAGCCCAAATAATGTTAGTTAATGCTTCTGTAATAGAGTTGCGGCTACCAGCTACAGGATCTATCAATCCCGAAATAGGTGAGTGGCCAATTGAGGTGGCAATGCCTTCTTTACCTTTATAATCTAATGCCATTACACCAACATTGTTTAATGGTAATTGTAATGGTCCTACACACTGTTGCTTGGCAACTTTACCACCAACACAACGGTCTACTTTATTGGTTAGCCAATCTTTACATGCAACTGCTTCTAGCTGTAAAATTTGGTCTAAATAATCGTAAAAATTATCCCTGTTGTAAGATACATCACTGTAGTTTTTTTCAACCGTATGATCTGTCATTATAGTTTTTGGAGAGCTGCCAAACATATCTTCCAGAGCCAAATCCATTGGCTTGTCTCCATTGGTTTCAGACTCAAATGTAAAACGGTGTTTTCCGGTAACTTCACCAACATCATAGATAGGTGAACGTTCTCTGTCTGCAATCTTATGAAGTATTTCTAAATGCTTATCTCCAATAACTAATCCCATACGTTCTTGAGACTCATTGCCAATAATTTCTTTTGAAGAAAGCGTTGGGTCACCAACAGGCAATTTGTCTAAATCGATTTTTCCACCGGTATCTTCAACAAGTTCAGATAAACAGTTAAGATGTCCACCTGCACCATGATCGTGAATAGAGACAATATAATTTTCGTCACTTTCTACCATACCACGAACAGCATTGGCAGCACGTTTTTGCATTTCTGGGTTAGAACGCTGGACGGCATTTAGCTCAATACCAGAGTCAAATTCACCAGTATCAGCAGAGGATACAGCAGCACCTCCCATACCAATTCTATAATTATCACCACCAAGAATTACGATTTTGTCACCTGCTTTTGGTATGTCTTTTATGGCTTGGTCTGCTTTGCCGTAACCAATACCACCAGCTTGCATAATCACTTTGTCGTAACCAATCTTATCATTGTTTTCTTGATGTTCGAAGGTTAAAACAGAACCACAAATTAATGGCTGGCCGAATTTATTTCCGAAATCTGAAGCCCCATTACTAGCTTTTATTAGGATATCCATAGGAGTTTGGTACAACCATTTGCGCTCAGGAAATGCCTTTTCCCAAGGACGTTCTTCTTCTAGACGCGAATATGATGTCATGTAAACAGCCGTTCCTGCTAAAGGAATAGAACCTTTACCACCTGCAAGTCTGTCTCTAATTTCTCCACCAGAACCTGTTGCAGCACCATTAAAAGGTTCTACAGTTGTTGGGAAATTATGTGTTTCAGCTTTTAATGAAATTACAGATTCAAAATCTTTGGTTTGATAATATTCAGGAACATCTGCGCGTTTTGGCGCAAACTGCTCTACTACAGGGCCTTTTATAAACGCTACATTGTCTTTGTATGCGGAAACAATATCATTAGGATTTTGTTTTGATGTTTCCTTGATCATTTTGAATAATGATGTCGGTTTTTCTTCTCCATCGATAACAAACGTACCGTTGAAAATTTTATGACGACAGTGCTCTGAGTTCACTTGGGAAAAGCCAAATACTTCAGAGTCTGTTAGAGGTCGTCCTATTTTTTTAGAAACATCTTCTAAGTATTCAATTTCTTCATCACTTAGCGATAAACCTTCCTGTTGGTTGTATGCCGAAATGTCTTCAATATCAAGAATTGCTTCAGGTTGAATATTTATGGTGAAGATGTCTTGATTTAAGCTTGAAAATTTTTCAGAAATCATAGGGTCGTACCCTTTGAAATCTTCTGAAACAGCTGTGAACTCCTCAATACGTAAAATACCAGAAATTCCCATATTTTGAGTAATTTCTACAGCATTGGTACTCCAAGGAGTAATCATTGCGGCTCTTGGGCCAACAAAAAAAGCATCTAGTGATGCTTGTTCTATTTTTGGCTGGTTGCCGAATAACCATGTCAATTTAGAAATGGTTTCAGTTGATAATTCTTTTGTGGCTTGAACAGCGAAAACTTTGCTGTTTTGGTTTCCAAAGAAATGAATCATTAGAGTGTTGTGTTTGGTGTGAAAAATAAAAACACAAAGTTAATTCATTTTAAAATAATGAGACTATAAAAAAGAATTCAATTAGTGGACTTATTCAACATGTTTTAAACAAAAAAAGCAGCTCAAATTTGAACTGCTTTTTCAAGAATAACATTCTTTGACTAGTTCTTAATCAATTTTTTGCTTACAGATGAATTGTTTTGTGTTAATTTCAAAATGTAAACCCCAGATTTTAATGTTTGTACATTGATGCTATCTGAAGAATTGATATGAGTTTTTAAAACTCTTTTTCCTAATATGTCATAAATTTCAACAATAGTATTTTTGTTTGAAGCTAAGTTGATGTATAATTTAGATTTAACAGGATTTGGATAGATTGTAGAAGTCTCAATATTATTATCTGTTAAACTTAATGAAGAATAGCAAGTCCATGATAAATCATCGATACCAACTCTTGCATTTCCTGAATCATTATCTGATATTTCAACTGTAATCATTCCGTCTACATTAATATTGCTAATTGTAGTTGTTTGCTGGGTGTCACTGTAAGGAATTGTTCCTACTATGTTGCCATTAACTAGAACATCAAGATTTCCATCAGTTCCTGAGAAAATTCTCTGTGTTGTAACGGTAAGGCTACCAATACCACCATTTACAGTAGGCGAGGTTAAAATACCTAAGTCAGAACTACCTCTATAATCTATGAGTATGGCTCTGTTGTTAATGGTTTGGTCAGTTCGTGCTTCCGTTGCATTCCATGTACCGTTTGTACCTGTCCAAGTTCTATCGGTATATTGTGAACTGTTTGCAGGAATATTTTCAAAATCTTCTGTAGCACAGTCACTTCCTGGTGTACCAACTTCTGTTGTTGTACCGTTAACTGAATTGCTTTGAGCCGATTCGTTTTCTGCAGCATCAATAGCAATAACATAAAAAGAGTATGTTGTTTCAGGAGTTAGATTGATAATGTTAGCACTATTAGTTGAAACATTTGTATTAAAAACTCCATCTACATAAACATCATAAGAAACCACTTCAACATTGTCTGTTGAAGCTGTCCAGCTAAGGTTTATAGATGTTGAAGCTTCATTCGTTACAACTAAATTTGTAGGAGCTGTAGGAGCTTCAGTGTCTGGAGTAGAAACCCAGATTTCGTTTACCCATTCTGGATGGTCAACAAAAGGATTTCTATTGCTTTGATGGTTATAATATATATTGTTGTTACGATCAATTTCTTTTTGAGATACAGGGTCGTTTTGGTGCCATGTTAAAAGAATACTCAAAAAGGGATCGTCTAACACTTTATCTGAGCTTCCGTCAAACATTGGGTAACTTCCCCAGTTACTAACTTGGTCTTCGTATCGAGTTACAAAATAGAAGTAGATACGAGCAATATCACCTTTAAATTCATCAATAGGTTCAAAAACTGTGTTTGAATAACCTGCAGAATAACCACTGTTAAGATTACCTCCAAGTTTAGAACCGTTTTGTGTTGGATTAGAAATGCCACTTTGGTTTACTAATTGACTATCGTCAACCACGCCAAAAGGATAATTACTTCTAAAACCATTAACACGACCATCTGTAGGTAAAAGGTGGTGCGCATCGCTACGCATTGGTAAGTTTTGACTAAAAACAGATTGAGGAATAACGTGTTCTTTGTTATAACAATCACCTTCGCTATTATAATTTCCACATTCATCACTAACAGGAGAAAATGTATAAGGGTCCGATCCTGTTGGGTTTTCGGAGTAAGGATCTAAAATTGTGTTACTTCCAGTTTCGTAGTAGTTGTCTAAATCATAAGACGCTATAAAACCATCCATAGCATCATAACCTTGGTCGTTATGATTATCTATGATATTGTGAAGTTGTGTTTTTAATGTGTAACCAGTTCCTGTGGCACTATTGTAGTAACCAGCTGGGATTTGAGCAAACGCTACTGTTGAAAAAATTAAAGTAGCTATTAAAGTGTAGAATTGTTTCATCTATTTGGGTTTATTTTTTCTTTTCTAATAAGGCCATATAAAATCCGTCAAAACCAGATTTATGGGCTAATACTTTTTTGTCCTTTACAAGTTTAAATTCTTTTCCACTTTCTGAAGTTAAGAAATTATCAACTTGTTTTTCATTTTCAGAAGGTAATATAGAACAAGTTGCATAAACCATTTTGCCACCAGACTTAACCATTTTTGAGTACTGTTGTAATACTTCTGATTGTGTTTTTTTGATGTTCTCAATAAATTCTGGTTCTAATTTCCACTTGGCATCAGGATTACGTCTTAAAACTCCCAAACCAGAACATGGAGCATCAATCAATAATCGGTCTGCTTTGCCATGTAACTTTTTGATCGGTTTTGTAGAGTCAATCACTTTCATTTCTATATTATGGACTCCGTTACGTCGTGCTCTTACTTTAAGCTTTTTTAGCTTACTCTCGTAAATATCCATAGCAATCACTTGACCTTTGTTTTCTAGAAGTGAGGCTAAGTGCAATGTTTTCCCACCAGCACCTGCACAAGCATCTACAACTTTCATGCCTGGTTTTACATCTAAAAAGTCAGCAACAAGCTGAGAGGAAGCGTCTTGCACCTCGAACCAGCCATTTTTAAAAGCTTCGGTCTTAAAAACATTAGCACGTTTTGTAAGTTTTAATGCCCAAGGATACTCTGGTAAAAATTCGGTTTCAATATCTTCGGATTGCAATTTTAGTTGCAAATCTTTTTTGTTGGTTTTTAAGGTGTTTACTCTTAAGATAACATCAGCTTGCTCATTTTGCATAGCAATTTCTTCTGCCCAAGTTTGCTCACCTAGTTCTTTGACACCTAGATCATCCATCCAATCAGGTATAGACTCGCGGAACTTTCTAATTTTAGAAAGCTCGTCGAAACGTCCTTTAATTTTACGGGTTGGAGTATCGGTAAAATATTTCCAATCAGGTAATTTTATACCTTTAAGTGTTGCCCAAACTGCAAAAATTCTCCAAAGATTATCTCTGTCGTATGGAGCTTTAACATCTGCAATCTCTGAGTATAGTCGTTTATATCTTACGATTTCGTATACAGTTTCTGCAACAAAACCTCTGTCTCTACTTCCCCAACGTTTATCGCGTTTCAATAATTGTTGTACCACTTTGTCTGCATACTCATTTTCATTGAAGATTTTGTGTAAACCATCAATAACCGCAAAGCATAAATTTCTGTGTAGTCGCATTGAAAAAAATTAGCATGCAAAGGTAATATAAAAGTTTAGATGTACTATTGTATTATTAGTTAAGTCTTTTTAAATAAAAAACATGTACAAGTTTTTTATTGTTTAAGCATCTCAATTAAATTGCAGTAATTTCTTAAACACAATTTGGAAGAAGAGAAGATAATAGAGCAATTAAAGGAAAGAAATACAGCGGTATTTTCTCAACTCATCGATGAGTATCAGCAGAAGGTTTTTGGTACTTGTATCTCTTTTGTACCAAATAAGGAAGATGCCGAAGATTTGGTACAAGAAGTGTTTTTAGAAGTCTATAATTCAATCTCTAAATTTAAAGGAAATTCTAAGCTTTCTACTTGGATTTATAGAATAACCACCAATAAATGTTTGGAGTTTATTAGGAAAAGGAATACCCAAAAACGATCTGGATTTTTAAAGCCCTTGTTTGGCGAGGATTTCTCAATAGATAAGACGAATTATTTTACTGAATTTAATCATCCAGGTTTTTTACTAGAGAACAAAGAACTAAACGAAACATTATTTAAAGCTATTAATAGTTTGCCCGAAAGTCAGGCTTCCGTTTTTACGCTACATAAAATAGATGGTAAGAGTTATCAGGAAATTGCTGAGATAACAGATAAGAGTGTGTCATCTGTTGAATCTCTTATGTTTAGAGCAAAGAAAAACCTTCAGCAGGTATTGTACAACTATTACAAAAATGATATGTAGCACAAGTTTTTTTTAACTTATGCATCTAAATAACAAATGATTTATGATGAAAGATTCTGGGATTAACAAAAAAGTAAATACGACACTAAATGTTGTAGATACTATCCAAGAAGTAAAGGTGTCACCTTTTCTTAAAGATAGGATATTGAACAATATAAATACAGAAGTCGAAGAAACTCAAAAAATTTGGTCTTGGTTTACACCCAAATTACAGATAGCAATGTTGATAGTGGTTATTTTACTCAATGTATATGCATACAAGGTGTTAACTTCAGATAATTATAATACAACCGTTGAAGAGTTTGTAGATACTTATGATTTTGGTGAAGAAACTTACACATCTATTTTTAATTAATTGAGTTATGAAAAAGCAAACAATTCTATACATATTACTTATCGTTCTTTTTCTATCTAATGTGTTTTTTATTTTTCATCATTTAACAAGATTTGGTGATAAAGACCATAAGCCTCATTTTTCTATGGTAGAAGAGTTAAACTTTAACCAAGAGCAACAAGAGGCTTATAACAAGATGCGAAGTGAGCATTTTGATAAAATGAAATCCTACTCAAAAAGAATTGGCGAGTTAAAAGAGGAAATGTATTCTAATACAGAAGAAGATGAAGTATCTAAAGTGTTCTTAGATTCTGTAATAGATTTAATTGCAATAGAAGAGAAAAACAAAGACTTGGAGATGTACAAACATTTTAGAGATGTAAGAGAAATATGTAACGACGAACAGAAAGCGCAACTCTCTAAAATTATAAACGATGCTATAAAGCGTCATGGTAAAAGAGGAAAGTCAAAAAAAAGAGATTGAGTTAAGTTGAATACTTTGTCTTTAAGTAGACTTTTACGTATTATTTGATTGATTATTGTTAATATGAAAAGCTTTGCGGTAATATCGTAAAGCTTTTTTATTTTTAGAGAAAATTGAAAGTATGCGAATTTTACTGTTTTGTTTGTTGTTATTTAACTTGTGTTCTTGTAAATCTGAAGAGCCTATAAAGCAAAGAAATTTTTCTGAAGTTGAGGTTGAAACTTTGTTGCAAGATTCCTTGATGAATGTTAGGGCGATTGAATTAAATAAGGATCAGTTGAAAGGCATGTCTTCTAATGGAAAAGAAATTCAAATGTTCATTGAAGATGAAGAGGCTATTTTATTGGAGACTATCGGTTCTTATAATTCAAGATCGTGTGCGATTTTAGAAGAAGATTTTTTTAATCTATCAATTGGAAGTCCAGCAAGATTGTACAAAAGCGGGATGTTGGTTTATTACGAGGACAACCCAAAAGCATTCTACGATTCTATGGACTTTTGGAATGATCAAGAAGGTATTGCCATTGGTGACCCAACGGATGATTGTATGAGTATCATCATTACCAGAGATGGAGGTGAAACTTGGACAAAATTATCTTGTGATAATTTACCAAAGGCCAAAGATGGTGAAGCTGCTTTTGCTGCGAGTGATACCAATATTTCAATAGTTGGAGATCATACTTGGGTAGCCACAGGAGGCAAGACCAGTCGAGTTCTATATTCGCCAGATAAAGGTAAAACCTGGGATGTTTTTGAGACACCAATTATTCAAGGAAAAGAAACTACAGGTATGTATTCCATAGACTTTTATGACGAGAATAATGGTTTTGCCATTGGTGGTGATTATACAAAGCCCAATGATACTTTAAACAACAAAATAAAAACAACAGATGGCGGCAAAACTTGGCAAGTTGTAGCTAATGGCAAAGGTCCAGGCTATAGAAGCTGTGTGCAGTACATTCCAAATTCTAATGCAAAGGAATTAGTAGCCATAGGTTTTAAAGGTATTGACTATAGTAATGATTCTGGCGAAACATGGAAGCATCTTAGTGACGAAGGTTTTTATACGATAAGATTTTTAAACGATTCTGTAGCTTATGCAGCTGGTAAAGGACGTATAAGTAAACTGACTTTTAGAGAATAAAAAAGAGACGCTATGGTCTCTTTTAATTAGTTTCGTCTGTTTTGTCTGCGTTCTCTAAACTCTTTTAATCTATCCAAAAGTTTCTGATTGAATTGGTCTTCTGCTACTTTGAGCATAATTATTTTTTTAGCAGATATAACCGTTTTTAAGTCTTCTACAAGCTCTAATTTAGCGTTATGCATTTCTGTTTCTGCTTCAAGAAGTTTTTCTAAGATTTCACCAGCACGTTTATCACTGACATTTCCTTGACGCATTTCTCTTTTTAAGGGTCTTAAATCTTCAGATTTAATCTTTTCTACTTTAGCTTCAAATTCATTATAAATTGGCCAAAATTGTTGTGCTTCTTCCGAGGTTAATTCTAATTTATCTGTAATGAAAGCTATTTTTTGAGCTTTTATTTTTTCTTGAATTTCACCACCTCGTTGTGCAAAACCAGAGAAGCTTACAAGTAAAATTAGTATTGGGATTAATTGTTTCATTATAATGTTTTTATTGTTGTAAAATTGTTTCAATATCTGTGTTTTCTAAAAGATATGATTCTAAATTTTCTTCCTTGTATTCTGTTTCTATTAAAGTGAAATCTTCTTCAAGAATATCTGCATTAACTAACAACTCTGCTAGTTCGTAACTGTCTAAATCACTATTTTTAAAATAGGTTTCAACCATTTCTGCAGACAACTCTTGCGTTTTACCATCACCATTCATGAAAATTGAGAACATTAATAATAGAGAAGCTGCAATACCACTAACATAATAAAATACTTTTCTAGTATTTAATTTTCTTACAGGCTTATCCTTTATCTTATTTAAGATTTTGCCATCTAATGATTCAAAATAATCTTCAGGTATTGTAAAGCCAGAATCATTAATACCTTCAATGGTTTCTTTCTCATTTAAACGCTCAAAGAGTTTGTCTTCAAAAGATTGAAAATAGTCATCTGGTGTTTTAAAACCATTAGAATTGATGTTATGTAATTTTTCTTTTTTCATTTTTACTTTGACTTCAAAATAATAAAATGGTTTAATCTGAAGTTAAAAAGCTCTCTATTTTTTTTACTGCTATATGATACGAGGCCTTAAGGGCTCCTTCGCTTGTCTCTAATATTTCGGACATTTCTTTGTATTTCATATCATCAAAATACTTCATGTTAAAAACAAGTTGCTGTTTTTGAGGAAGTGATGCTATAGCTTTTTGTAACTTTAGCTGAATGTCATCACCTTCAAAATAAACATCTGCAGCCAAATTATTTATAGCCAAATTTTGATGCTCTTCGTTGGTAATTTGTAATCTCCTAGCATTTCTATTTATATGTGTTATAGATTCGTTTGTGGCAATACGATATAACCAAGAGTATAATTTGCTGTCTCCTTTAAATTTATCAATGCTTCGGTATACCTTTATGAAGGTATTTTGTAAAACATCGTCTGCATCGTCATGAGAAATCACAATTTTACGGATGTGCCAATATAAACGCTCTTTATAGAGACTTAGCAGTTCTCTAAAAGCCGTTTCTTTAGATTTAGGATCTTGAAGACGTAGTATGAAATCCGTTTCGTTTGTCAAGCAAGTTATTTTAGTATTTAGACCATTGAATTTAGCAAAAGTTTAATGCCGAAAAAATTAATTTCACTTTGTGTTTTTAAGTAATTGGTTAACAGTATTTTAAATTTATTTATATCGATAAAATGCAAAAAAACACGATAAAAAGCATTTTTTTCTTGTTTTGTAGATTTATTTGTTATATGTTTGACACAGCTTAACCTATTAACTGTTACTAGTTTCCCCAAATCTGGTAACAATAATGAAAAGGATGCATATTTAATGCATCCTTTTTTAATGGCAGTTATTCTTCTATTTGGCTGATATTTTTGTAGTTATCCCGATTATATTTTTTTAATGTTGCTGAAAAATCGTACATTGTTTCGTTCTATTTTTTAAGATTAATATGCAATGAAATTTTATTCCCTACTATTTTCACTGGTTTTTAGCACCTGTATTTATGCGCAGGTAGGTATTAATACTGATAATCCGCAAAGTACATTGGATATTAATGGTAACCTGTCTGTTAAGCATGTTGGATTGGTACCTACTGATGGTACTCTGCAAGATATAGATGACGGAGTCTATATTTCTATAGACCCTTTTGTGAGTGGGCAACAGTTTCGTCTGCCAGATGCAACAACAGTGCCTGGAAGGATCTATATTTTAAGAAATATAGATAATTCAGATGATGCTTCTATTGTTACTCAAGGAGTAGGCGTAGAGTTTTTTGCTGGAAATAATAGTACCACAGGAACCACTTCAGTTACTTTGAATGGTGCAAATGTTACTACAAAAACCTTAATATTTATTAGTGATGGTTCTAATTGGACCTACGGACATTTAGGTTTTTAGTTTTTTTTTTAATATTCTAAATACTATTCAAAACTCTGCATTGCAACAAGTTTGCTGTAGGCTCCATTTTTAGCTAACAATTCTGAGTGGGTTCCTTGCTCTACAATCTCTCCTTTTTGCATTACAACAATTAAATCTGCATTTTGTATCGTAGATAGTCTGTGAGCAATAACAATAGAGGTTCTGTTTTTCATCATGTTTTCTAGAGCATCTTGTACTAAGCGTTCACTTTCTGTATCTAGAGCAGAAGTTGCTTCGTCCAAAATCATAATAGGTGGATTCTTTAATACTGCTCTTGCAATACTTAAGCGTTGCTTTTGTCCACCAGATAGTTTTCCTCCGCCATCACCTATATTGGTGTTGATGCCGTTAGGTAAATCTTTGACAAATTCCCAAGCATTAGCAATTTTTAATGCGTCAATTATCTCATCATCTGTAGCATCTTCTTTACCTAATAACACATTGTTTTTGATTGTATCATTAAATAAAATTGAATCTTGGGTCACAAGTCCCATTAAGTTGCGTAAAGAATGTTTTGTAAGACCCTTTATGTTTTCTCCGTCAATAGAAATACTTCCTTCGTTAACATCATAAAAACGAGTTACAAGGTTGGCAATAGTACTTTTTCCGCTTCCTGATTGTCCAACCAAAGCAACACTTTTTCCTTTAGGTACTTTGAGTTGAAAGTTTTTAAGCACTAAATCATCTTCGTATTTAAAAGAGATGTTATCAATGCTAATTTGTGATGTAAAATCGGTTTTAGTTTTAGCATTTGGTGAATCTTCTAATGGAGATTTCGTGTTTAATATTTCTAAAACACGCTCTGCAGCAGCATTACCTTTTTTAACACTATAACTGGCTTTACTTATAGCTTTTGCTGGAGTTAAAATGTTATAGGCTAATCCCATATAAACGATAAATAGACCAGCTTCTAGGTTGCCGTCATTTAAAACCATTTGGCCTCCATACCATAAAAGTATAGAGATAACAAGAATGCCTAAAAACTCACTGGTAGGTGAAGCTAAATTTTGACGATGAAGAAGGTTGTTAGAAAATTTATTAAATCGATCAGTGGATTCTTTGAATTTGTCTCCAAATATTTTTTGAGAATTAAAACCTTTTATCACTTTAAGACCACCTAATGTTTCTTCAATAATAGACAATAATTGCCCTTGCTCACTTTGTACTCTGTCTGAACGCTTTTTGAGACTTTTTCCAATTCTTGAAATAATAAATCCTGAAACTGGAATAAAAATGAAGACAAATAAGGTAAGCTTAGCGCTAATTAAAAACATTGTAATTATCGTAAAGAGAATCATTAATGGTTCTCTTACAATTAGTTCTAATATAGATAAGAAGGATGTTTGTATTTCTTGAACATCTGTAGTTATTCTTGCAATTGTATCACCTTTTCGTTTTTCAGAAAAATAAGCAATAGGTAGGTCTACAACTTTATCGTAGAGTGCATTTCTAATATCCTTTAAAACACCGTTTCTTAAAAAGGTAATGAAGTACATAGCTAAGTAGCTAAATAAATTTTTAAGCAAAAACATACTTACAACTAAGACAACCATGAAAATAAGAACATCATCATGCCCTTCATTGGCTTTTTGAGTAACAAAATAGTTTAAGTAGCTCTCTAGATAATCTTTTACATTGCCAATACCTTCCCAAGTTGGCTTTGTGTTTATTTGCTTTGTTTTATCAAATAAAACATTAAGCATTGGGAAAAGAGATACCATTGCAAGTGTACCAAATAAAGCATAAAAAATATTACTTATTATGTTTAAAACTGCAAAGGTTTTGTAGGGTTTGGCAAAGCCAATAATTTGCTTAAAATAATTCATGTACTATAAATTCATATCCTTTAGGATAGCGTCAATCTTGTTTTCCAATAACTGCTCCGTTGTTGCAAAAGCAGACACATTGTCAAGGTCTGTATTGACACTGATATAGAATTTAATTTTTGGTTCTGTACCACTTGGTCTAAGAGCAATTTTGCTACCTTCTTCTGTATAGTAGATTAACACATTAGATTTTGGTACATCTATAGTTGTTTCTTCTAAAGTTTGAAGGTTTTTAGAAATTGAAGTTTGGTAATCTTCAATAAGCACAACTCTTTCTCCATTAATTTCTTTTAAAGGATTATTTCTGGCATCAACCATCATTTGCTTAATTTCTTCAGCACCTTCAATACCTTTTTTAGTAAGCGATATTAAACGCTCTTTAAAGAAACCATGCTCAACATATAAGTCTATTAGTTTTTCATACAAAGTTTTACCTTCAGCTTTAGCTTGTGCAGCAATTTCACATGCTAAAAGAGTAGAGGTTACCGCATCTTTATCTCTCACAAAATCACCAACCATAAAACCAAAACTTTCTTCACCACCACCAATAAAATCTAGCTCAGGGAAGTCTTTAATCATTTTGGCAATCCATTTAAAACCAGTTAAGCCAATTTTGCATTCTACATCATATGCGTTGGCTAAAACAGACATCATTGGAGTAGAAACAATTGTAGAACCTACAAACTGCTTACCGTTAATCTTACCTTCCTTTTTCCACTGTTTTAAAAGAAAATCGGTCATTAAAACCATGGTTTGGTTACCATTTAGAATTACCAATTCGTTTTCTAAATTTCTAACCACAACACCTAATCTGTCACAATCTGGATCTGTACCAATAACAATATCTCCATCTACTTTTTCAGCCAATTCCATAGCCATTTTTAGAGCTTCTGGTTCTTCTGGGTTTGGAGATACAACTGTTGGAAAATCTCCGTTAGGATCTTTTTGTTCTTCAACAATATTTACATTGGTATAACCAGCTCGTTTTAAAGTTTCTGGTATGGCCATTATTGAAGTTCCGTGAAGCGATGTAAAAACGATATTTAAATTTTCTTTGGCTTCAGGTGATATGTTAAAACTTCCATTTTCAATAGATGCGTTAATAAACACATCGTCTATATCTTTTCCTATATATTGAATTAAATTTGAATTGGCTTCAAACTTAATTTCAGAATAATCTAGCTTGTTTATTTCTGCTATAATTTCTCCATCTTGAGGAGGAACTAATTGACCACCATCTTGCCAGTACACTTTATAACCGTTGTATTCTGGTGGATTATGAGATGCGGTTAATACAATACCACAATGACATCCTAAATGCTTGAGTGTAAACGAAAGCTCTGGAGTAGGTCTTAAATCTTCAAATAAATAAACTTTTATACCATTAGCAGAAAATACATCTGCAACTACTTTACCAAACGTTTTACTATTGTGTCTACAGTCGTAAGCAATCGCTACTTTTACTTGTTCGTTTGAGAAAGACTGATTTAAATAATTACTGAGTCCCTGTGTGTTTTTTCCTAGTGTATATTTATTAATACGGTTGGTGCCTAGTCCCATAATACCACGCATACCACCAGTTCCAAATTCCAGATTTTTATAGAAGCTTTCTTCTAATCCTTTAGGATCAGAAGCAATCATATTTTTAATTTGATTTTGAGTGTCTTCGTCAAAAGCTGGTGTTAACCAGGTGTTTACGCGTTCTAATATTTCGGGTTTTATATAAATCATAAGTAAAAAGTATTATTATACAAATGTAAAAAATCTTAGGTAGCCAATATTGAATCTAAAGAGATTATTGTGTGTTATTCAGACACATTTAATGCTTCCTTAATATAATAGCGTTGCTGTTGGCGTTTAGATCTCAAAATAAGCTCACCTAAAAAGCCTGCAATAAATAATTGAGATCCAATAATCATAGTAGATAGAGCGATATAGAATTGTGGTCGTTCAGTAATAAGTCTACCAGTTGGATTAAAAAACAATTTGTCTAAACCTAAATAAAAAGCAAATCCAAAACCAATAATAAACATAATGACACCAAGAGCTCCAAAAAGGTGCATAGGACGCTTGCCAAAGCGTGACACAAACCAAATAGTGATAAGATCTAAAAAACCATTAATAAAACGATTCATGCCAAATTTTGTGTGACCATATTTTCTGGCTTGATGCTTTACAACTTTCTCACCAATTTTAGTGAAACCAGCATTTTTTGCCAATACAGGAATATATCGATGCATTTCACCATAAACATCAATATGTTTTACAACGGTATTGCTGTAAGCTTTAAGTCCACAGTTGAAATCGTGAAGTTTTACTCCAGACGTTCGTCTTGCAGCCCAATTAAAAAGCTTGGAAGGCAGGTTTTTAGAAATAACAGAATCAAAACGTTTCTTTTTCCAACCAGAAACAAGGTCAAAGCTATCATCAGTTATCATGTTATATAACTCTGGGATTTCATCAGGATTATCCTGTAAATCGGCATCCATGGTTATAACAACATCTCCCTTGGCAGCAGCAAAACCAGCATGTAGCGCTTGAGATTTACCAAAGTTTTTTAAAAACCGAATACCTTTTACATTGGTATTAGATGCTACAAGTTGCGAAATAACTTGCCATGAACTATCAGTGCTACCATCGTCTATAAATAGAATTTCGTAAGAAAACGAATTGGATTGCATCACAGATACAATCCAATCGTGTAGTTCTTTTAAAGAGTCGCGTTCGTTAAGTAGTGGTATAACTACTGATATATTCATATTTTGAATGGTCTAATTAACAGACTTCAAAAATAAGTAAATTATTTAAGGACTAATTATCGTTTTTCATTATTAGACCAGTAATCAACGATACTATAAGTCCAAATACAAGTGAGCCAAGAATAGACATTAAGCTAAAAAAACCTGGGTTCAAAAACATGCTACTAATCTCCATAGATTTGTTTACTTGCTCTTGAGTCAAGTCAGGGTTTTGTTCTATAATTTGCTGATAAGCTGTTTCTTTTTGCATTTCAATAAACTCAGGGTAAATATATTCGTAATGAACATATGAGTAAATAGCCGAAATTAAACCTCCAATCACAGCAATAGCTAAGCCTACTTTAATAGCTTGGCTTAAAGTAAGGTTATTAGCATTAGAGTTTTTGTATGCTTTAATACCATAAACAAATATTAAAACGCCAAGAACAAAACTAGCTCCAGAAAGAATCCAGCTTTTGTCTAAATTTGCTACATACATAATAATTAAAACGGCAATACTTATAAGTGCCGAGTATAGACCATATGTATAAGCAATTGGTTTAATAGGTGCAGTTTGATTTTCCATAATGAGATCGATTTTGTTAGTTAATTGACTAGTTAGTACTCAAAGATACTAAATTGTTACACTAAAAAAGATGAAATAAAAATTCTTAAAAAGATTGTAGAATTATAAAAATTACTTAAATTTGCACCTCGAAAAAATCGAAATTATTTAAAGCAGATAGCGATGAAAGCAGGAATACATCCAGAAAATTATAGAGTAGTAGCATTCAAAGACATGTCTAACGACGACGTTTTTTTAACTAAGTCTACTGCAGAGACAAATGAAACTATTGAGGTTGATGGTGTTGAATATCCATTAGTAAAATTGGAAATTTCTAGAACTTCTCATCCTTATTACACTGGTAAATCTAAATTAGTAGATACAGCTGGTCGTATTGATAAATTCAAAAACAAATACGCTAAGTTTAAGAAATAATCTTAGTTGTTTAGATATTTTAAAAAGCCTTTCTTTTGTAGAAAGGCTTTTTTTATTTTTACATAAATTCAAATTTAGATGAACTACATACTTTTTGATGGACCGTACAGAGACAACCTCTTGCCATTTACATATACCAGACCAGTTGCCGATATTAGAGTAGGCATACTAACGATTCGTCAGAAATGGGAATCGTTCATAGAATACACTACAACTACGGTAACTGAGGATTATTTGTCTGATAAGTTTCCGATGGTAGAAATGGAAGAAAACATAATGATTAACGCTTCTTTCTTACCAAATACTGAAGTTGTAGAGCTAATAAAAAACTTAAGTGATAACCAAGCGCTATTTAAAGGAGAAGATGTTATCGCGTTTTTTGCCAAAGAAGGTGAGGAGGTGAGTGATTTTTCAAATTTTGAGGCTATTGAATTTGAAGGAGACATTTTAAAAATTGAGCATACTTGGGATATTTTTTCTAAGAATGGTGAAGCTATTGAGGAGGATTTCAATTTAATTACAAATGGAAGAAAATCTGAACCTATTCCTGCAACGGTAAAGACCTTAAACCCTGAGAATATTTTTATTGAAAAAGGGGCAAAACTCAATTTTGTAACACTAAATGCAAGTTCAGGACCAATTTACATTGGCAGAGATGCCGAAATTATGGAAGGTACTGTTGTTAGAGGACCTTTGGCGCTTTGTAATAACGCAACACTAAAATTAGCAACAAAAATATATGGGCCAACTACAGTCGGACCACATAGCAAAGTAGGTGGAGAGGTTAATAATTCTGTGATTTTTGGTTATTCAAATAAAGGACATGATGGTTTCTTAGGAAACTCTGTTTTGGGAGAATGGTGTAACATAGGTGCAGATTCAAACAACAGCAACCTTAAAAATAACTATGCTGAAGTGAGACTTTGGAATTACCAAACAGGTGGATTTGCTAAAACAGGCCTACAGTTCTGTGGACTAATGATGGGAGACCATAGCAAATGTGGTATCAATACGATGTTTAATACTGGTACGGTTGTTGGAGTAAGTTCTAATATTTTTGGAAGTGGATTTCCGCGCAATTTTGTACCGAGTTTTTCTTGGGGAGGAAGCAAAGGTTTTGTAACCTATAAAACCAACAAAGCTTTTGAAGTTGCTGAAGTGGTAATGGGAAGACGTAATGAGGAATTTACAGATATTGATAAAGCAATCTTAGAGCACGTTTTTGAAGAAACAAAACAGTACAGAAGGGAATAACCTATAATGTATATTTGGCAGCCAGTGTTATTGTCTTGTCTCAGTACTAAAATTATAAATTAATACAGAATCTAAAAAGTATGACATCCAAATTTACCCTACTAATTGTCTTATTAAGTTTTGCTTTCGGATTTTCACAAAGTGAAGATGTTGAGGTGAAAAAATTAAAAATCAATACGGATTTAGATCATTTTGCTGCTCGCGTGGTTGGTGATAAAGTTTTTTTTAGTCACAACCTTACTACTAAAAGAGGTCGGCCGATAAAGGACAAGTACGATGGTTTTATTTACATTATGTACGAAGCAGCATTAAGCGATGATGGTGAAATTAAAGATGAACAGCCAATTGTAAAAACAGAATTGGGACGTTTTAATATGTCTTCAGCTACCTTTTCAAAAGATGGAAAATACATGTACTTTACGACCAATCAAATTGATAAAGGTGATAACAAACTAAAAGGAGTTGAAACCTATAATTTACAAATACAACGAGCAGAATACGAAGAGGGGAAAGGCTGGACAAATTTTGAGACTCTTCCATTCTGCGATGTAGATCACAACTATGCACATCCTGCTCTAAGTCCAGATGGAAATACGCTTTATTTTATTGCAGACGTAAAAGGAACCAAAGGAAAGTCAGATTTATACAAGGTTTCGGTTTCTAATCACGAAACTTATGGTGAAGTAACAAGTTTGGGTGAAACTATAAATTCTTCACGTACCGAAATATTTCCGTTTGTAAGCGCAGATAACAAATTGTATTTTACTTCTGATAGAAGAGGAGGAAAAGGAGGTTTAGATATTTATGTTTACGATTTAGATTCTGATGATACTGAACAAGAACCAAAATCATTAGAAGAGCCTATAAACAGTAGAGGAGATGATTTTTCTTTTTTCTTGAATGATGATTTAACCACGGGTTATATTTCATCACGACGTTACAAAGGAGAAGGTGGTGATGATTTATATTATTTCGAGAAGTTTTAATGAAATCGTTATGGTGTATAAACGTTTATTCGTTGTTTTCACTAATCACTTTTCTTCACGTTTTTCAATTCTAATAAGTTAGTAGCATTTATTCCTAACCCTTTTACTTCCTTTCTTGTAAAACGTACCACTTCGTCATAAAACATAGGAACAATTGGTGCTGTATTCATTATCAAAGCATCCATTTTTGTATAAAGCTCAGCTCTAATTGTTGGGTTGGTTTCTAAATAAGAGGCTTCATACATTTTATCAAATTCTTTACTTGAATAATGTGTGTAATTTGGTCCGTTTGGTGAAAAGTTTTTACTGTAATAAAGTGATAAATAATTTTCAGCATCAGGATAATCTGCAATCCAACTTGCTCTAAAAAAGTCGAGTTGACCGTTAGCTTTAGCATCTTTTAAACTTGAAGCAGGAATCACATCCACATTGACATTGATTCCAATTTTTTGTATTTCACGTTGAATAAATTCGCAAAAACTTAAATAGTTGCTCGTAGTTGTTAAGGTTACTTCTGGATTTTGGATACCAGTTTCAGACTTAAATTCTAGTACTAATTGTTTAGCTTTTTCGGGTTGATAGGTAAAACCGATAGTAGCATCAAAACCTGGTAATCCTTTTGGGATAAACCCACCTGTTGCAGGTATGCCAATGACATTGCGTAAATAGGTAATCATTTTAGTTCTGTCAAAACCAAGATTAATGGCTTGCCTTAATTTTAAAGCCTGAATTTCTTTAACCTCAGTTTCCATAAAAAATGCCAGATATTCAGTGTTGAGGTATGGTCCTCTAATCATGTTTACGTCATCAGCGTAAAGCTTTCTGAGCTTACCTTCAGCAGTTAAAATTTCATCCTTATATGAGGCATCCAATCCAGAAACAAAATCAATATTACCTTGTGCGAATTGCAGAAATTCACTTTGCTTATCTGGTAAAAATGTAATAGCTACAGCTTCTAGATATGGTAGCTGTTCTCCCTTTTTATCCGTTTCAAAATAATTGTTATTGCGTCTAAAAACGAGTTTAATGTTTTCTTCCCAACGCTTAAATTTAAAAGGACCAGTACCAATAGGATTAGATCTAAAATCACTGCCATAATGTTCTACAATTTCTTTGGGAACCACAGAGCAATATTTCATGGTGAGTAGTCCTAAAAATGCAGGAAAAGGCTGTTTTAGTTTAATTTGAAATGTGGAATCATTTAGTGCAGAATAACTTTCCACTTTTTTAAGTACCCAACTTCCTGGTGAGGCTAGTTTTTCGTCTTTCAGTCTATTGAAACTGTATTCAAAATCTGAAGCATTAACCGTTCTTGTAGAGTCTCTGCCAAACAAATGGTGCTTATGAAAATATACATCTTTTCTGAGGGTAAAACTGTAAGTTTTGGCACTGTCTGTAACCACCCAATTTTTCGCAATGCAAGGCTTTACGTTGAGTTGGTCGTCCATTTGCACTAAGCCATTAAAAAGCTGATGCGTTGCCCAAATGTCTGCTAAATCTTTTGAAAACGCAGGATCTAACGAGCCAATGTTTTTATGTTCATTATACCTAAAAACTAACAAGTCATTATTCTCATTGTTTTTTGATGAACATGAAAACAAAGTGATACTTAAAATTAAGAGGTTGAAAAATAGGGTTTTAATGGGTTTTTGCATCTAATTATTATGTTGTAAATTTGCCAACTTGGTAAAAATACAAGAATGAACCCAACAAAAAAAGTCGCATTTTATACTTTAGGTTGTAAGCTTAATTTCTCTGAAACTTCTACGATAGCAAGAAGTTTTAAAGATGAAGGTTTTGCACGTGTAGACTTTAACGAAGAAGCTGATATTTATGTGATAAATACGTGTTCTGTAACAGAAAATGCAGACAAGCGATTTAAGACTATCGTTAAGCAAGCCCAAAAGGTAAATCCAGAGGCGTTTGTTGCAGCTATAGGTTGTTACGCTCAGTTAAAGCCAGAAGAACTTGCAGATGTTGATGGAGTAGATTTGGTTTTGGGTGCAACAGAAAAGTTTAAAATCACAGATTATCTAAACGACTTAACCAAAAACGATTTTGGTGAGGTGCATAGTTGTGAAATACAAGAAGCTGACTTTTATGTTGGTAGTTACTCAATTGGAGATAGAACCAGAGCATTTTTAAAAGTTCAGGATGGTTGTGATTACAAGTGTACGTATTGTACTATTCCATTAGCAAGAGGAATTTCGCGAAGTGATACCATGGAGAATGTTCTTAAAAATGCTCGTGAAATTTCTGAACAAAACATAAAAGAAATTGTCTTAACTGGTGTAAACATTGGTGATTATGGTAAGGGTGAATTTGGAAACAAAAAACACGAACACACCTTCCTAGATTTGGTAACTGAGTTAGATAAAGTGGAAGGCATTGAACGTTTAAGAATTTCTTCTATAGAACCTAATTTACTTAAGAATGAAACCATAGAATTGGTTTCAAAATCAAGAGCATTTGTACCACATTTTCATGTGCCTTTACAAAGTGGTAGCAACGATATTCTTAAAAAAATGAAGCGTCGTTACATGCGAGAGTTGTATGTAGATCGTGTTTCAAGAATAAAGGAAGTAATGCCACATGCTTGTATTGGTGTGGATGTCATTGTTGGTTTTCCTGGTGAAACAGACGAACTTTTTTTAGAAACTTATAACTTCTTAAATGAGTTAGATATTTCGTATCTACATGTGTTTACTTACTCTGAGCGCGATAATACCGAAGCTGCTGATATGGATGGAGTAGTACCTAAAAATGTGAGATCTAAACGAAGTAAAATGCTTCGAGGTCTTTCAGCCAAAAAACGAAGAGCGTTTTACGAGCAACAATTAGGTACTGAAAGAACTGTTTTATTTGAAGGAGAAAATAAAGAAGGTTACATTCACGGTTTTACTGAAAACTACGTAAAAGTAAAAGCACCTTGGAATCCTGAACTCGTTAATACATTGCATGAGGTTGAACTAACCAAAATAGATGAAGATGGTTTGGTGCGTTTTGAGTTTGTAAATACTAATAGCTCAGTTAAAGCATTTTAGTTGGTCTAATAAATCAGTGCCTCAACGATTTAATTTTAATTGATGTATAGCTCCAAATACATTTATCCACAATAAGTTTCGTAATTATATGAAGAGTTATAAAATCACTTCACTTTTAATAATCTTTTTTTCTTTAGTGTTAATGTCTTGTTCTAAAGAAGAGCGTTTAGATAAAAAAGTTAATATTTTAGGTGTTTGGGAAAAAACTGAGGTAGGTATTGAGTCTACAACTACTTTTAGACTGGTTTTTGGTTCTAATAATACTGGGATTAAAACCGAAAGCACTCAGTATGCTTCAGGAGAAATAATTTCTAACGCTTTATCTTTTACTTGGGAACTAAATAATAACGAAGTAAATCTATATGATGACAATGAAGTACATATAGATACTTATATCATAACAAATGGAGATCAACTTTTTTTAACAAATAACACATTACAGTTAGAGAAAGTTTCTGATGATTATACCCACTTTTTTTGAAGACATCCATTCGAAATAGAGAATTAAACCATAAAAAAACCGAAACTTATTTGTTTCGGTTTTTTTATTATTTCTTTTTCAAATTATATGCGAATACCAACAGGTAGCATACGCTTATATTTTCTATTGCTTCTTACAAATTTTGCAATTTCAGGACTTGTTGGTACTACACTGATGTTCCTTTCTTTAATATCATCAAACACCATTGCCAAAAACTCTTTTTCAAATTCATTAGATTTGATAGATGAAGGGATTACCATCTTTGTTAAGAATATTTTGCGCTCTTGCAAAGAATACTCTATAACAGCCATATCATCTTCAACCTTTAATTCGTATTGACGCAGAAAGTCATTATCAATCAATTCAGCAGTTTCAGTCATAATTTTCTTTGTTTTAAGTTAGCGGTTGGCAAGTAGATACTATATTTGATATAGTTTTGCAGTGCAAAGGTACAAAAAATCGACGTAAGTTTTAAGCTAAGGTTGTTAAAACGTTAAATAATAAGTCTTTAAAGATTTTGATGTAAGTATCAGCTTAAATTTATGCAGTAAATTTTAATTATGACCTCAAATATTACACATGTTTATTTAATGCCAGGTATGGCGGCTAATCCTTCAATTTTTGAGTATATAGAATTGCCCAAAGACAAGTACAAAATCCATTGGTTAGAATGGCAAATACCAGACAAGGACGAATCTTTAACAGATTACGCAAAACGAATGTGTAAATTAATAGAACATGATAATTCGGTTTTATTAGGTGTTTCTTTTGGAGGTATGTTGGTACAGGAAATGAGTAAGTTTTTAAATCTTAAAAGGCTTTTTGTGGTGTCTAGCATAAAATCCTACCATGAGCTACCTAAGCATATGAAATTGCTAAAATATACCAAAGCATATAAAATTTTACCAACAAAACTAGTAAGTAACATCGACCTTTTGGCAAAATACGCTCTAGGAGAAACCATAAAAAAACGTGTAGACTTGTATAAAAAGTACCTTTCTGTAAATGATACTGTATACCTGGATTGGGCCATAAAACAAGTAGTCTGTTGGGAGCAAGAAGAACCAAATCCTGATGCTATTTATATTCATGGAGATAAGGATATGGTATTTCCTCATTCTTGTACAGGTAATTGTATCATTATCAAAGGCGGAACACATATAATGATAATTAATAAGTATAAATGGTTTAACGAAAATTTACCTAAACTTATAGAGTCTGGTACTTGAAAGAGTTCTGCAGATTACTTACATTTATAAAAAATATTAATTGTATGAAGACTTTAAAAAATATATTAGCAGTCGTAGGGCTTGTGTGCGTGTCGGGATTATTTATTTTTTCTATGCAGAAAGCACCTTCAGATAAAACTATTGGTAAAGAAGATCCTTTAGTTAACGATTATAACGTTTATGCCTTAGAAATGCCTGAAGGTTTAAACTTTGCAGGCGAAAAAGTTCCGGTAGAAAATCCAGATATTTATGAGCGAATGGATAGAGAGCTTTTAGTGAATACTTACTGGCAATCTAATGGTTTGCTTTTGTTTAAGCGTGCTCAGAAGTACTTTCCAATTATAGAGCCAATCTTAAAAAAGAATGGAGTTCCAGATGATTTTAAATATTTAGCAGTTATAGAAAGTGGGTTGGTGCCTACAGCGATTTCACCAGCAAGGGCCTCTGGTGTTTGGCAGATTATGGCTGCAACAGGTAGAGAAAATGGATTAGAGGTAAACTCTAACGTTGATGAGCGCTATAACTTAGAAATGGCTACAGAAGTAGCTTGTGTATATTTAAAGAAAGCTAAAGAGCAATTGGGCTCATGGACATTAGCAGCAGCTGCTTACAATGCAGGAAACGCAGGGATTTCAAGACGCCTAGATGAGCAAGGTGTAAGTAACTACTATGATTTGTTATTAGGTGAAGAGACTGGTCGTTATATGTTTAGAATTGTGGCTTTAAAAGAAATTTTGAACAATGCTTCTAAATACGGGTTTAACTTCAATAAAAGCGATTTATACAAATATATACCTACTTACAAAGTAGAAGTAGATACTGCTGTTACTGATTTTTCACAATTTGCCAAGCGATTTGGTATTAACTACAAGATATTAAAGATTCATAATCCTTGGTTGAGAGAAGGACACCTCAATAACAAATCTCGAAAGTTATATACTATAGAGATTCCTAAAGAAGGTTACTACAGTGTACAACCTTAATACTTGGAGTACATAAAAGAACATATATGGCAAATTCTTATAGGACTCAATTACGTCTTAGCCATATCTGCTGTAATTACCATTCTTTTCAAGAAAATAAATCCAACAAAAACTTTAAGTTACATTATTGTTTTGTTGGTTTTTCCTTTTGTAGGCCTCATTGTTTATTACCTGTTTGGTCAAGAATATCGTAAGTCTAAAATTTTCGACAGGAAGCATATTTTAAATCAATCGGTTGTAAAACAAATTCAAAAAGAGTTAGAACTAGATACCAAAACAATTGAAAGTATTGATGAATTGTTAGAGGAGAAATCTAAACTTATAAGGCTTTTATACAATAGTGAAAAATCTAAATTGACTATAAAAAATAAAGTAGAGCTCATTAAAAATGGTGACTATAAGATTGAGCTTTTGTTTGAAGACATAAAAAATGCAAAACATCATATACATATTGAATATTTTATAATTAAAGACGATTCAATAGGCACCAAATTCTTAGATGCATTATGCAATAAGGCAAAAGAAGGAGTAAAGGTTAGGGTGGTAATAGATGATGTTGGTAGTGCTATATCTTCCAAAATGAAGCGTAAGTTACAAGACGGCGGAGTAGAGCTGTACAAATTTATGCCAGTATTGTTTTCTAGGTTTACAGGAAAGATGAACTATCGCGACCATAGAAAGATTGCTATCATAGATGGAAAAATAGGTTATGTAGGTGGTATTAATATTTCTGATAACTATATTAATTCAAATAACACAAGGTATTGGAGAGATACACATGTTAGAATAGTTGGTGAAGCCGTTAGGCAGCTTCAGATTTTATTTTTTACAACATTAGATTTTGTTAGTGAAGGTGATGTGAATATCTCAAAAGATTACTTTCCTGAGAGTACATGTAAAGATGATGTTGCACTACAAATTGCTGCTAGTGGTCCAGATACAGATTGGTCTAATATTATGGAGGCAATTTTTGTAGCGATAACCAATGCTGAAGAGTATATTCATATTACAACACCATATTTCATCCCAAATGATGAAATTGTAACGGCTCTCCAAGTTGCTGCGAGAAGTAATATTGAAGTAAAACTCATTGTGCCAAAAAAATCAGATTCTTGGATAGCTGAGTATGCTACTAACTCTTATCTCGAAAAATTATTAGAAGCAGGTGTAGAGGTTTACCAATATACCAAAGGGTTTGTGCATGCAAAAACCATTGTAATAGATGATGTGTTTAGTACTGTAGGAACAGCAAATATGGACTACAGAAGTTTCAATATAAATTTTGAAGTCAATGCTTTAATTTATAATAAACCTTTTGCAAAGGAGCTCAATCAAGTTTTTAATTCCGATATAGAAAATACCACAAAGTTAGAACTTGAAGCTTGGAAAAAGCGATCAAAGCGTACCAAGCTTATAGAAGCTTTGGCACGTTTGGCAGCACCATTATTATAAGCTACTATCTTTTGCTTCTTCTGTTTTGTCTGGCAGAAGTTGGTTGTCCGTAATGTTGTCTTGGTATAGAAGCCTTTTTCATTTGTTGCTTCATCATTTTTATCTGATCGGCAAGCATATCACGCTTATCGAGCTTTTCAGCTTCAGCCAATAATTTTTGAGCTTCTTGTTTTCTTCGTTTAGAAAAAGCAATCCCAGCTAAATTTAATTTAGCCATTGCTAAATCATGATCCATAGATAAGCCAAGACCAATAGCCTTTTTAAAGTATTTTTCAGCTTCGTTCATATTTGTCTGAGAAACCATGATACCATTAAGATAGTTTAAATACCCTTGTTGTTTCTTAACTAAAGAAGCTTCAGGATTCTTTATTTTGTCTAGCCATTTTTTAGCACCTTCAAAATCTTGCTTACGCAATTTAAAGAAAGCCAAAAGAATCATTTCATTTTTAAAATAAAGGAAAATAAATATGGTTGAAAGTAATATGTACATTATACCATTACCAATGTATCCTTCGGTAAATTGATATATGGCATACCCAATAATTAATGCAGCTATTACTAATTTTATATTTTTGTTGAACATTTTTATGGTTTAAATATTGAAGTGAGCAAAGGTAATAAAAACAAATAAAATTTTTTTGAAAATAGTACTTGCTAAAGCAAAAAGTTGTTGTATATTTGCACCCGGTTTTTGAGAGAACCTTTATAGATTAAATTTAAGAATTCAGGATTTTAAAAATATAAGACAATGCCAAAAAGAACGTTTCAACCGTCAAAAAGAAAGAGAAGAAACAAGCACGGTTTCAGAGAAAGAATGGCTTCTGTTAACGGAAGAAAAGTTTTAGCACGTAGAAGAGCTAAAGGAAGAAAGAAATTGTCTGTATCTTCAGAATTAAGACATAAAAAATAATGATTAACAATTGTTAATATTTTAAAGGTGTTACTTAGGTGTAACGCCTTTTTTTATACCCTATCGATATTTATTTTTGCAAACCAAAAGACAATCCCATGCCTAAAAACAAAAACATTAAATCTATATTATTAATTGGTTCTGGTCCAATCATTATCGGTCAAGCATGTGAGTTTGATTACTCTGGATCTCAAGCTCTACGCTCGTTAAGAGAAGATGGTATAGAAACAATTCTTATAAATTCTAATCCAGCAACAATCATGACAGATCCTGCTATGGCAGATCATGTTTACTTGTTGCCGTTAACGACTAAATCTATTGTAAAAATACTAAAAGAGCATCCTCATATTGATGCAGTACTTCCAACAATGGGTGGACAAACAGCTCTTAATCTATGTATAGAAGCAGACGAAAAAGGAATTTGGGAAGACTTTGGAGTAGAGATAATAGGTGTTAACATTGATGCCATTAACATTACTGAAGATAGAGAGAAGTTTAGAGAATTAATGTTAGAGATTGGTGTTGGTATGGCGCCACAAGCTACAGCAACGTCGTTCTTAAAAGGAAAAGAAATAGCTCAAGAGTATGGTTTTCCGTTATGTATTAGAGCATCGTTTACGCTAGGTGGTGCAGGAGCATCAATTGTATATGACGAAAAAGAATTTGATGAAGCCTTAACCAGAGGTTTAGAAATCTCACCGATACATGAGGTGATGATTGATAAAGCTATGATGGGTTGGAAAGAGTATGAGTTAGAGCTTCTTAGAGATAAAAATGATAATGTTGTAATTATCTGTACCATTGAGAATATGGATCCAATGGGTATTCATACTGGTGACTCTATTACAGTTGCGCCAGCAATGACATTATCTGATAAAACTTTCCAGAAAATGCGTGATATGGCAATTCATATGATGCGTAGTATTGGTGATTTTGCAGGTGGTTGTAACGTGCAATTTGCAGTGAGTCCAGATGAAGAGGAAGAAATTATTGCTATTGAGATTAACCCACGTGTATCACGTTCTTCTGCATTAGCAAGTAAGGCAACGGGTTATCCAATTGCAAAAATTGCGGCAAAGTTAGCTTTAGGTTATACATTAGATGAATTGAGTAATCAGATAACTAAATCTACATCTGCATTATTTGAACCAACATTAGATTACGTAATTGTAAAAATACCACGTTGGAACTTTGATAAGTTTGAAGGATCAGACAGAACTTTAGGTCTTCAGATGAAAGCAGTAGGCGAGGTGATGGGAATTGGGCGTTCGTTTCAAGAAGCATTGCATAAGGCCACACAATCATTAGAGATAAAACGTAATGGTTTAGGTGCAGACGGAAAAGGCTATAAGAACTACGATCAAATTATAGACAAGCTTGCCAATGCAAGTTGGGATCGTGTTTTTGTATTGTACGATGCTATACAAATGGGAATTCCTTTAAGTCGTATTCACGAAATCACTAAAATAGATATGTGGTTCCTAAAGCAATACGAAGAGTTATTTCAGTTAGAAAAAGAAATTTCAAAATATACAATAGATTCGATAGATAGAGAATTATTACTCGAAGCTAAGCAAAAAGGATATGGAGACCGTCAAATTGCTCATATGCTTAAGTGTCTTGAAAGCCAAGTTTATAACAAACGTAGAGAGCTTAAAATAAATCGTGTTTATAAACTGGTAGATACATGTGCTGCTGAGTTTAAAGCACAGACTCCATATTACTATTCAACGTTTGAAAGTGAAGTAGAAACAGCAGATGGACAAGTTTCTGTTGCTAACGAAAGTGTTGTTACAGATAAGAAAAAAATTATTGTATTAGGATCTGGTCCAAACCGTATTGGTCAAGGTATTGAGTTCGATTATTGTTGTGTACATGGTGTTTTAGCAGCATCAGAATGTGGTTACGAAACCATCATGATTAACTGTAACCCAGAAACGGTTTCTACAGATTTTGATATTGCAGACAAATTATATTTTGAACCTGTATTTTGGGAACATATCTACGATATCATTCAGCATGAAAAACCAGAAGGTGTTATAGTACAGCTTGGTGGGCAAACCGCTTTAAAGCTTGCTGAAAAATTAGAGCGCTATGGTGTAAAGATTATGGGCACAAGTTTCCAGTCTTTAGATTTAGCAGAGGATAGAGGAAGTTTTTCAACCTTATTAAAAGAAAACAACATCCCTTATCCAAAATTTGATGTAGCAGAAACAGCAGATGAGGCTCTGGCAATTGCAGATGTTTTAGACTTTCCAATTCTGGTAAGACCTTCTTATGTACTTGGTGGACAAGGCATGAAGATTGTAATTAATAAAAAAGAGTTAGAAGAACATGTTATTGATCTTCTAAAATCCATACCAGGAAATAAACTGTTGTTAGACCACTATTTAGATGGAGCTATTGAAGCCGAAGCGGATGCTATTTGTGATGGTGAAAACGTGTACATTATTGGTATAATGGAACATATTGAGCCTTGTGGAATACACTCTGGTGACAGTAATGCTACATTGCCACCATTTAATCTTGGTGAGTTTGTAATGCAGCAAATTAAAGACCATACCAAAAAGATTGCATTAGCTCTAAATACGGTTGGTTTAATCAATATTCAGTTTGCTATAAAAGATGATGTAGTTTACATTATTGAAGCAAACCCAAGAGCATCTCGTACAGTACCATTTATTGCAAAAGCTTACAAGGAACCATACGTAAACTATGCCACTAAAGTAATGCTTGGAGAGAAGAAGGTTACCGACTTTGAGTTTAATCCTCAGTTAAAAGGCTACGCTATAAAGCAACCAGTATTCTCATTTAATAAATTCCCTAATGTGAATAAGAAATTAGGACCAGAAATGAAAAGTACAGGTGAGAGTATTTTATTCATAGAAAGCCTCAAGGAAGATGAATTCTACGATTTATACTCAAGACGAAAGATGTATTTGAGCAAATAAAACGAAAAGCCGTGATTTAAATATCGCGGCTTTTTTGATAGTAAAGACTTAATTTTTTAATATTAAGCTAATACAATTTACTAATAATTATTACATTAGTATAAAATTACACCTATGAAAAGAACTTTACTTTTACTCTCTTTTTGTTTGATATTTGTTAGTGTTTCTGCTCAGGTCGCTTTTAATCAGGTTGATGACTTTGAAGTTGGTACAACAGCAAATTGGGTTGATCCATCAGGTACAGGTACCGAAAATGTAGCAAATGATGGGCCTAATGGGGCTGGTGACAACTACTTAAGGGATTATACCAATGGTAATGGTGCAGGTAGCGGATCAAAATTGATTATAAGAAATAGTGGTAACCAATGGTCAGGCGATTTTTTGACAGAAGGTGTACAAAGTATCACTTTAAATGTAAGAGCTCTAATTAATACAATAAATCTAAGACTTTCAATTAATGGAAGCGGAGGAAAATTTTCTACAACTAATGTGGTAACTGTTGCTCCAAGTGATGGATGGATTTTGGCAGAGTTTTCAATAACACCCTCAGATTGGACTGCGGTCTCTGACGGAATAGATGGTGGTGCAGCAGGAACAGATATAAACGCCACACTTGCAAATGTTACTCAGTTTAGAATTTTAAGTAACCCTAACCCTTCATGGGTAGGTGAAGCTATAGATGCTGAAATGCATTTAGATAACATTACTGCTTCAGGTTCGCTAAGCATAAAAGATTTTGAAAATCAAGATGTTGAATTTTCTATTTCGCCTAATCCAGCAAAGAGTAGATTAAATATTATTATGCCAACAGGAAGCGATGAAATGAATCTTGAGGTATTTGATGTTTTGGGTAAGCGTGTTCATAAAGGAACTATTACGCAGTTATCCTCTTCGGTAAATGTATCTAGCTGGAAAAGTGGTGTTTATTTGGTTAAGTTATCCGATGGAAAAACAACACAGACTAAGCGATTCATAAAACAATAGCGTTTATGCTTACAATTTACATATATAAGTCATTTCTTTAAAGAAGTGACTTTTTTATTTAGTTTCTAATGTTCAGGTAGTTCAACTTTTACACGATACCCTTCCAATTCTTTAAGATAGTTTTCTAGTGAGAAATTAATACTATCAAACTCAATTTTACGTTGATGTTTTGTATGCATTCGCTTTATAGCTTTTAAAAATCGCTTTACTTCATTTTTGTCATTTATAATAAGACCAGGAACCTCTGTAGGCTTGCCATTTTCGTTTTTGGCAACCATTGTAAAATAAGACGAGTTACAATGCTTTTTTACACTGGTCTGTATGTTTTCAGACTCTACTCTAATACCAACTACCATAGATGATGTACCTACATAATTTACCGAAGCTTTCATGGTTACCAATTCGCCAACTTCAATAGGATTTATAAAATCTACTGTATCTACAGATGCGGTTACACAATAACTTCCAGAGTGTTTAGAAGCACAAGCAAATGCAATTTGATCCATTAAATTTAGAATGTATCCTCCATGAATTTTACCACCAAAATTAGTATTAGATGGTAACATTAATTGTGTGATTTCTATTCTTGAGGCGTCTACTGTTTTATACATAAGATTTTAGATTTAAAAATAATAGACTAACTACTATAGCAATTCCGAAGCTAATTAGTGTGCCTATTAGGATGTATTCCGTTAGTTTTCGTTCTTTGGTTGAGGTTAAATCACCAAACCTAAATACCGATTTTGCGGTAATTAAAAAACCAACGGCTTCCCAATGTCCTACAATAACGAATATAAACACTAATAGACGTTCTAAAATACCAATATATTTACCTGCGTCTTTTAAAGATTCATTATCCTCAGTATATTTTGAAATATTCCATTTTGTGAAAATAATCTTCATTATTATAGAGGTTGGTTGCGTTAGAAATACTAAGCAAATTATTAAGAATAATGCTGAAGTACTTATAGATAATGATGGTGCAATATCCTCATAGTACATTGCTGTGGTTAAAAGAAATATAGCTGCTAGATGTAGAATTTGATCTGCAAAAAAATAAAATCGTTTTGTCTTTTTCTTTTGCAGAAGAAGCTTAAGAGCATCAATGATGAAGTGTGAAGTACCAATTAACAGAATTAAAACCCAGTACGAAAAATCCCAAACCAATAGGAACATTAAAGCTATGTGTATAGCAACATGAACGTATAACCACTTAGACTTTAGTTTCTTTTTTTCTTTTTCCTTAACCCATTTTTGCGGCTGAAGAAAGAAATCTCCCAAAATATGGGCAAGTATGAGTTTTAAGATTATTAGATTCATATCTGATCTATTTTTTGTCTATACAGTTTATCCAGTTCCAATATTTCATCTAAGTAAGCTCTTTTTTGACGCTTGCTTACTGCATCTTGACTAATACCAATAAGTTTTGCTAATTCTACTTGTATCATGGTTGGATTTTCTATGCTAAGCTTTACAATTTCAGCCGAATTTGTAGTCCAATTATCCATTGCAATCAGTGCAAGTTTAAAATATAAGTTCAACTCTTCATTAAGTACAAAATCTTTGGTCTTAACCTTTAGATTTACCTTTTCTTTTTTTAGGGTTTCAAAAGTTTCTCCAGAATATACAAATGCCTCTCCATTAGATTCACTTACGGTATTGCCTTCGTAATTTTTCGTTCCGATACCGATAGACATCCTTACATCTAAACCTTTAATAGTTTTAATACAGGATTTTATATATACCGCATGTTTAAAACTATCATAAATATCTCTGCATTCATATTGAAAGCTATCTCCACGATAAATTTCATAGTAAGATTTATCAGATGATAGCATATTAAGAGCATATTTCAATTGCTCCATCCAAATATTTTGGTCCTTAATATTTCTGGATTTGATAATATCACCAGTAATTACACTTGTCATATTTATATATTTAGATTCAAATATATGCCTTTAAAACGGAATAAGCAAATATATGCCTTTAAAACGTAATATTTTTAATTATGCCTTAATTTAGGAATATTTTAGATATCATCTTCTGAAGCTCTTTTAATAATACTTTCAGGAAGCGCTTTTTTCGCTTTAGCACCCATTTTCTTGATTTTTTCTACTCTAGAGATAAGGTTGCCTTTACCTTCAACCAATTTGTTCATCGCAGCAGAGTAGTCGCTTTTAGCAGCATCAATCTTTTTACCAACGCCAGTTAAGTCAGAGACTAAACCTTCAAACTTATCATAAAGCGCACCAGCTTGTTTAGCAATTTCTATAGCGTTTTGCTGTTGTTTTTCGTTATTCCACATGGTATCTATGGTGCGTAATGTAGCCAAAAGGGTAGAAGGTGTAACGATAACTATATTTTGTTCAAAAGCTTTGTTGTACAGTGTATTGTCTTCATTTATAGCAACTGCAAAAGCGGGTTCTATTGGGATAAACATTAAAACAAAATCAGGCGACTCAATATCATATAAATCCTGATAGTTTTTAGCCGACAGCTGATCTACGTGTTTTTTTATAGAGTTAACATGTGCTTTTAAATAGAGTGCACGTTCGTCATCCTCAGCATTCACCAAACGTTCATAATCGGTTAGGGATACCTTGGAGTCTATTATCATTTTTTTGTTATCCGGAAGATGCAACACCACATCTGGCATAACGCGAGAGCCATCTTCGCGCTGAAAGTTTTGCTGTACAAAATATTCACGGTCTTTTTCTAAACCAGACTTTTCTAAAACACGTTCTAATACCAATTCGCCCCAATTTCCTTGGGTTTTACTATCTCCTTTTAAAGCTTTTGTGAGGTTGGTTGCCTCTTTTGCCATTTGTTGGTTTAGATCCTTTAGACCTAATAATTGCTCTTTTAAAGCCGAATGCATGCTTATGCTTTCCTTTTGAGAATCCTCGACTTTCTTTTCAAAGGTTTTTATTTTTTCTTCTAAAGGATTAAGAATGTTTTTAATGTTCTCTTTATTCTGAATGGTGAATTTCTCGGACTTTTCATCCAGAATTTTAGAGGCCATCAATTCGAAATCTTTTCTAAGCTGTTCTTGTTGTTTGGCAAGTTCTTCGTCTCGTTTTAAGTTCTGTTCCTGAAGATTTTCATATTCTGTATTTTTTCGAGATAATTCTGCATTTAAAAACTCTTTTTCTCTTCTAATTTCTTCGCGTTCAGATTCAATTTTAGAAATATTTTGTTTGAGGTCGTTAATAGTTATACTTAATTGACTTTGACGTTCTTCCAAAGTACTTTGCTCGCTTTTGCTTTTTAGTTTTGTAAAAAGCATACCAAGGTAAGCACCAACAATGGCAGAAATAATAATGGCAATTAAGAGAATAAGTGTGTCGTTCATGTTTGTAAAAGAGAATTTATCAAAGATAAAGATTTAGTGTTAAGTCTATAGTGAGAAATTAGAAGAAAAGAGGACTATTTCTTTACTCTAAAACTTCCAGAGATATTATCAAAAGAAATTAAATCATCAGGAAAAAGAGATTCAAAAATACCTTGAGAAATAAGATTGCATGGTTGATCATAAACAACATTTTCTTTTCGCATTACTATCATAGTGTCACAAATTTGAATAGCTAAGTCAATTTCGTGAGACGAAAATAAAATGGTTTTACCTGTTTCTTTTGTTAATTTTTGAAGTAACTTTAAAATATACGCTTTGTGATACATGTCTAAATGCGTAGTGGGTTCATCCAAAACAATAATGTCTGTGTCTTGTGCTAAAGCACGTGCAATCATTACTTTTTGTAGTTGTCCATCACTTAGCTCGTAGCATTTTTTGTTTCTAAGTTCTGAAATATTAACCAGCTTAAATGCATTTTCAACGATCTCAATATCTTTTGAAGTTAAACTACCTACCCAATTGGTGTAAGGATGTCTTCCCAAAGCGATGAGTTCGTATACAGAGAGGTTTTTTGAAGTTAATGTTTCGGTTAAAACAATACTTAGTTGTTTAGCTAGGTCTAAAGACGATATCGATTTTAAATCTGTATCATTTAAAAGTACTGTTCCAGATAGTGCAGGTTGAACTTTAATTAGCGTTCTTAAAAGTGTAGACTTACCAATACCATTAGCTCCAACCAAGCCAATAAGTTGTCCTTTTTCTAATTCAAAATTGATATTTTGAGAAATGACTGCCTCTCCTTTTTTGGTCTTGTAACCAATAGATAGGTTTTTGGCTTTTAGTATGATATTTTTCTTTTCTTCTGGCATTAAAACATCATTTTACGTTGTCTAACCAACAGCCAAATCACAACAGGAGCACCAACTAAAGCGGTTATTGCATTAATAGGTAAGGTGTAATCGCTACCAGGAACCTGTGCTATACTATCGCAAATAAGCATGGTGATTGCACCAAACAAAAATACTGCTGGTAATAGAATTTTATGATTAGAGGTTTTAAAAATTTGACGTGTTAAATGAGGAATGGCCAAGCCAATAAAAGCAATTGGACCAGCAAATGCTGTAATGGTTCCTGCAATTAAACTTGTAGCTAGTATAATTATAAATCGACTTTGTTTTAGATTAATACCTAAACTTTTGGCATAATTTTCACCTAGTAATAAGCTGTTCAATGATTTTATTGACATAATACTCAAAATCATACCAACGAGATATATTAAGAAGAAAATGCTGAGTTCTTTCCAAGATAAATTGCTTAAGCTACCAAAACCCCAAAAAACATATTGCTGCAATTGTTCTGCAGAACTAAAATAGGATAACACACTTACTACAGCAGCAGTAATGCTTCCAAACATTAAGCCTATGATAAGTATGGCCATAGTATCTCTAACTTTATGCGATACAGCTAAAACCGCTAACAATACCAAGAAACTACCAAGACTGGCTGCAATGACAATACTCCATTTAGAGATTAAGGCTGTAGCGAAGAATCCTCCAAATAAACCAGATCCTAAAATTATTAACGCTACACCTAAACTAGCACCAGATGTAATACCCAAAACAAATGGACCTGCTAATGGATTTCTAAATAAAGTTTGCATTAATAATCCTGAAATTCCAAGTCCAGAGCCAACTAAAATTGATGTTACAGCTTTAGGCAATCTGTAATTAGTTATTATAACTTCCCATGTTGTGTTATCAATATTGCCAAACAGACTACCAATTATACTCCTTAAAGGGATATTTACAGAACCTAAACTAATATTAATAAAAAAGCAGGCAATAAGTATTACTACTAGTAATGCATACTGAAATTGATATGTTTGGGAATTATACAATTAGTTAAGAGATTTAAAGAAATGAGGTGTGTATTGTTTTAATAAGTTGGGATGACATATTTTAATAAGATCTTTTAAAACCAAATCTGGTCTTGCAGTTCCCAATTCATAATATATAACGCCACCTGTTGCACCAGTAGTGTTAACAAACGAATAAATTGACTTATTATTAAAAGCATCAAAGTTGGTATATAGCTCACTAGCTTTTTCAAGTTGTTTGTAGCTGGAATAGTAGGATGGACTTAACCAAATATCAGCATACTTGGCTTTTTCTAAAACCACTTCAAAGCTTAGTGCTAAACTTCCGTTTCCAGAGGTGTCACTCCATAAGTAATTAACATTAGCATCTTTTAAAAATTGTGCTTCTGGACTAGAGCCATTTGGTAAATACCACACATCTTTATGCATTGCACCACTCAAAACGGTTGGCTGTTTTTTTGCATTAGCAGCTATTTTTTTAGCCTCTAAATAGTCGCTTTCAATGCTATTAAAAATAGAATCTGCTTCTTTTTCTTTATTGAACAGTACTCCAAAAAACTTAATCCATTCTGCTTTAGCTAGTGCAGAAGACTCTACCCAATCACCATTATAAATTACCGGAATACCAGATTTTCTAATCGTTTCAAAAGTTTTGTTAACACCATCTACGCCAAATCCGATAACAACGTCTGGGTTTAGTTCTAACAACACTTCTGTATTAATACCTTCGTTTTTACCAAGTTCTCTAACTAGTCCATCATCAATACGTTTTCTTGTTTTTTCAGACGATATATAATCCGCACCTGGAAATCCTACTAAAGTTTGTTCTACATCTAGCAATTCTAGTGCAGGAATATGTGTTGTAGAAGTTACAACAAGTTTTGTAATATTATCCGTAATTACACCATCGTAAGCATCACTCGGAAAGGTCATTTTAGCTAATTGTTCTTTAGAAGCAATAAGATATTTATATGTTTTTTTAGCTTCTGGCCAAGGGTTTTTTATGGTTAATACTTTATAGTCAGAATAGTCCTCAAACGTAAAGCCTTCAGCATATTTAAGTTTTGAAGTTTCAATCCGCTGGTTAGATAATTCTTCTTTTGAAGTATTGTCTTTACAGGAAAAGCTGATAACAAATAACAGAAGGATTAGATAGGTTTTTATATGTAACATAAGTGACTTTATGCAGTTATGGTTCTTCATAATTTTGTAAAAACTTCAATAATGAGAGACGATTCAAATTTAACCATATATATTGTTGCAGGAATTATAATTGCACATTTTTTAGTTGGATTTATTTATCTTATTTATAAAATGAATAAGAAAAAAGACGAATAAACTTTTCAATTTTTAAGATTACACTATTTTTGCGCCGAAATCTGGTTTTATTCAATTTTTATTGAATGAATTAAAAGGGAATTTGGTGAAAATCCAAAACTGTTCCCGCAACTGTAAGCTACAAAGCTTGTTGTTACCTTCAATGTCACTGGAATTTTTTTCTGGGAAGACCAACAGCAAGACGCAAGTCAGGAGACCTGCCAATTTCAACAAAGAAGTCAAACTTTCGGGATAAAAGTTTACTCGGTAATTGAGATTTTGGTCTTTATAAAACCTTACTCAGTATCGCTGTATGTTCTCTCGAGCAATTAATGTATTAAATGAACAAAACAAAATTGTTTTGTAGCATACTAGGTTTAAGTATGTTCACAATTGGATCTGCACAAATTAAGCAGGATTCGGTTAAAGTAGAAAAACTAGATGAAGTTGTATTATCAGATTCGCGTTTTGCGTTGAAGCGTGAAAATTCTGGTAAAGTCATCACAAAAATCACCTCCCAAGAATTAGAAAAACTACAAGGGCAATCAGTTGCAGAAATTATTGGTAGAACTGTTGGTGTAGAAATTAACGGAGTTCGCAGTAATGCTGGTCAGAATCTCAGTTATTTTATCCGAGGAGGTAGAAATCGTCAGGTATTAATTATGATTGATGGAGTACAGCTAACAGATCCATCTCAAATTGCAAATGATTACGATTTACGTTTTCTCAATGCTGATCAAATTGAATCTATTGAAATTTTAAAAGGAGCTTCTAGTACGCTTTATGGTACAGGTGCTGCAACAGCAGTGATTAACATTAAATTAAAAGAACCTTCTAAAAAAGCTTTCAATCTAAATTTAAGAAGTACACTTGGTACTAATCAATCGTCTGATGAAGATAATTATGCGTTAGAAGACTTTAGAAACAGTGTCTCGGTAAATGGAAGTTTGGGTAAGTTTAATTATCTCGCAAGTTTTGGGCAACAATATACAGATGGCTTGTCTGCTATTGATGGCGGAACAGAGTCCGATGCTTTTAATAGTTACAATGGTAATTTAAAACTTGGCTATAAGTTTAATAATACTTTTAAGTTGAATGCTTACGGAAGTTTTGATAATTACAAAGCAGATTTTGATGACAGTTTTGGTATGATGGATGCAGATAATGTTACTTTATCTAAACAGTATCGATTGGGATTGTCGCCAGAGTTTAAATATAACAAAGGAAGCATTATTGTTAATGCAGCTTATAATGATGTAGAACGCGAAATTAAATCTGGTTACCCATCTATATTTAATGCTCAAAGTATAGTTGTAGATGCCTACAATCGTTACAACTTTAATGATGCCTTTTATACCGTAATAGGATTAAATTATCAGGATAATCAGATGGAAAGTTTTTCTATTCCTTTTGGAGAAACCAATTTTAGCCAAGCTATAAGTCCTGATAATGCACAATTTACAATTACAGACCCTTATGCGAATGTGGTTTATGTTTCAGATTTTGGCCTAAACGTTAATGCAGGTCTAAGATTAAACAATCATAGTGAGTATGGCAGCCATTTGGTATACAACCTTAATCCTTCTTATAAGTTTGATGTAGATTTTGGATACATTAAAGGTTTAGCAAGTTATAGCACGGCATTTATAACTCCGTCTTTATATCAGTTGTTTGAGACAAGTTATGGTAATGCTGATTTAAAGCCAGAAGAAAATCAAACCATTGAAGTTGGAGCAGAAGTGTCTATAAAAGATAAGGCAACATTTAGCCTTGTATATTTTAACAGAAACGAAGACAATTTTATAGATTTTTTAGATACAGGTAGTTTTGTTTATCAATATCAAAATGTGTCGGAATCTTTTACGGCAAGTGGTTTAGAGTTTGTAGCGAAGGCTAGAATAGTCGAAGGGTTAGATGTTAATCTAAATGCCACTTATACATCTGTAGACGAAGATTTAAGCTTAAGAATCCCAGAAATAAAGGCGAATGCGAGAATCGATTACGCATTTTCAAAACAAACTCAAATGAGTTTATCCTACCAATATAATGACGAGCGAGAGGATACTTTTTATAATAGTCCAACATTTGAAAATGAAATAGTGACTTTAGAATCTTACGGTTTATTAGACTTTTATGTAAGTCATTCAATATTAAAAAATAAGCTATTACTTTTTACTAACGTTACTAATATTCTTAATGAAGATTATCAAGAATTATTTGGATATAGCACGAGAGGTCGAGGTGTTAACCTTGGATTTAATTTAAAATTATAGAAACAAAAAAGCCGCTTAATTAAGCGGCTTTTTTGTTTAGTTTATTCTATATACATTTCTTGTTCTAACGATTGGAAGAATCGTTTCGTTTTAATTAATTCAGGACCAGGAACCAAATCGTAAGTAAATCTGCCAGAATTTGATATGTCTAATAGTGCCGCTTGTAATAAAGGTTCGTTTATTTCGCCCAAAACACCAAGAGTACTTGGGTATTCTCTTAATTCAATATCTGGAGTTAATCCATCAGAAGGTACCAGCTCATCATTCACATTAACTGAATTAGCAACTAAAGGTTGCATGGCGTAAAAATGCCCTGAGTTTCTACCTTCATAGCCAAGATTAGGTGAATCGTAAATTGTAATAGATATTTGTGTTTTTCCCACAGTATTTTCACCTATAACTACAACATCTATATATGGACTCAGACTATTTATAACCAACTCACTAGCAGAAGCAGTTCTTCTGTTAGTAGTTAAAATATAAACCTTGTTGAGATTTAAACTATTTATAGCACCACCACCTTCAATGGAGTTTGTAAAGAGATAGTCTCTGTTATTATTAGATAAATTCTCATTATAAAATGCCTTAGAATACACTTGTCCTGTAAATTGCCCTGTAATCATACTTCCTATATAAGCAGCAGTTTGTACAGATCCACCACCATTATATCTTAGGTCTAATACCAATTCACTAACTCCATCCGAAGCAAAGTCAGCAAACACATTATTAAGCGCGTTATTAAAGTTAGAATTGAATTGGTTATACATTAAATATCCAACTTTGGTATTATCTTCAAGTGTAATTGTTTGTGCTATATGTATAGGATTTTCTTCATATTGAACCTTAGTTAAAGTCTCACTGTTGCCATTGAGTGTGACTGTATCATCTACAACATCAGGAGTTCCATTATCGTCATAATCAGCAAAATTTAAAGTGTAAGTTTCTTGTGATAATAGTTCTGAAAAATTAGACTCCGTTAAATTAATACCATCAACAGCTCTAAATACCATATCGCGTTGCAAACCTAAGTCACTAGCAGGGCTATTGTTTAAAATCAATGTTATAGCACCAAATACTTCTGTTTCACTACCAGGAACAAAATATAAATTAAATTCTATTCCATTGCTTAAACTAATACCTTGTAGTTGGTTTTGTAAATTAATATAGTTGTCTGTAATAATGCTAAATCGGTCTACAGTTTCAGGTAGGTACTTTAAAGATTCAAATAAAGCCTCTGGAGATTCAAAGTCTGCCAAATAATTAGAGTATTCTTCATTGGTAGCAAATCGATTATTAGCTAAATCAGGAATTTCAGATTTATAGAGATAGACAGCATTCATACCTTTCCATACAAAGTCTTTTATATCAGACGAAGCAACTGCGTTATCATCAAAATCTTCAAAACAACTTATGAAGGTTGTAGTAATGGCAAGAAAGAGTGCCAGTAATTTTAAATTTTTCATCATTTTTTCTTTTTTAAATAGCTTTTTTCTTTTGTGTATCAAACCCTAAATTTACTTACATTATTAAAAATAAAAAAACTTTGTAACAAAATGTAAAGTGTATCGTCGTAATTATGAAAGCAAGTAAAATTGATTTCAACCACCAATCAAAAAAGTAATGAAGCAGGCAGATTTTGTAAGCTTAGTAATGCCATTTAAGGATAAAGTATTTCGTTTAGCCAAGCGTTTATTGGTTTCGCGAGAAGAAGCTGAGGACGCTACACAAGAAATACTGTTGAAATTATGGAAAAACAAAGAGAAGATAGAAGATTATAAAAATGTAGAAGCCTTCTCTATGACAATGACAAAGAATTTTTGTTTGGATAGACTAAAATCTAAACAAGCACAAAATTTAAAAATTGTTCACAGTAATTATACAGACAACAATTCGTCATTGCAAAAGCAAGTTGAAGCTAAAGATAGCTTAAACTGGGTATCTCGTATAATGGAAGATTTACCAGAGCAGCAAAAAATAATAGTACAGCTAAGAGATATAGAGCAGTACGATTTTGCAGAGATAGCTAAAATGTTAGATATGAATGAAACCGCAGTGCGCGTTAATCTATCTAGAGCAAGAAAAACAATAAGAGAAAAATTAACTAATACACATAGACATGGTATTAAATAATATAGAAAAGTTAATAGAAAAGTACAACAATGCAGAAACAACGCTTGTCGAAGAACAGCAGTTAAGAGCATACTTTACAAGCGATAATGTTGCACCGCATTTAGAACATTACAAACCAATGTTTGTATACTTTTCTCAGGCACAGCAAGAGCAGTACACTAAAGACGTTCCATTAAAACCTAAGAGAACAAAAATGTATCAATGGATTTCTGTCGCAGCAGTTACGGTTCTTATGTTAGGTTTTATTATTCCGCAGGTTCTTGGTCCTTCAGAAGTAGATAAAAAATTAGCAATGGAAACTTATAATAAAACCATGGAAGCACTCAGTTTAGTTTCAATAGGAATGAACGAAGGAAAAGAACAACTTAATTCGTTAACCTTAGTTTCAGATAATTTAAATCAAGGTTTTGAGGAGGTTAGTAGACTAAACGAATTTTCAAAAGCAACAAACAGAATATTTAAAAACAAGTAAAACACACAAAAATTAGAGAATTATGAAAAAATTAATTGTAATAGTAGCGCTTATTATAGCACCAATGTTATCCGGTGCACAGAGCATCTTTGATAAGTATGAAGACATGAAAGAAGTAACATCAATTGTTGTTACACAAAAAGCTTTCAGAATGTTAGCCACTATAGATTTGGATGTAGACGATCCGGAAGCAAAGGAATTTATGGAAATGGTTAAAAAGATTACTGGACTGAAAGTATTTACCACAGGTGATGAAAAAATATCTGCAGATATGAAGTCTACAGTAGATAAGTACCTTAAGTCTTCTGCTCTTGAAGAGTTAATGCGTATTAAAGATGGTGAACAGACCGTAAAATTTTATGTAAAAGAAGGAAAAGATGAAAACCACGTTAAAGAGTTATTAATGTTTGTTTCTGGACTAAAAGAGATTACTGAAGGACAAGACATAGAAATTAATGGAAAAAAACGTGAAATAGAAACCGTTCTATTGACCTTAACAGGAGATATCGATTTAAGACAAGTATCTAAAATCACTAATCAAATGGATATTCCTGGAGGTGATCAGTTAAAGAAGGCTAGTGAAAAAGATAACGATTAATATATCATGATACAATCAATCAAAAAATTAGCGGTAATGTTGCTTTTGGTTGTGGCTTATACAAGCTGCAACCAAGGGCCAACGTTGCAAACCTATTTTGTAGATAATCAAGTTAAGCCAGGTTTCTTATCTGTTGATGCACCAATTGGGTTACTAAATATAGAAGAAGTTGAACTTACAAAAGAGCAAGAAGAGGCTTATAAATCTATAGATAAACTAAATATATTAGCTTACAGAATAGATGATAGTAACAAAGCAGAGTACGAGCTAGAGCTTGCAAATGTTAAAACCATTCTCAAAAATCCTAAATATGAAGAGTTAATGCGAGGTGGAAATAGTGTAGATGGTCGTTTTATGGTTATGTTTATTGGAGAGGTTGACAATGTTGATGAACTCATTCTTTTTGGTAACGCTAATGATAAAGGTTTTGTGGTTGCCAGAGTGCTTGGTAACGACATGAATGCAGGAAAAATAATGTCTCTACAATCTGTATTAAAGGATATGGATTTTGAAAATGCGAACCTTAAAGGTATAACAGACTTTATTAAATAAAAACTGACAATTTTATTTAAAATGTTAATTAGAATCGTCTTGGAGCTCGTCTTCAGGGCGATTTTTTATGGTATCGTTTTTTAGTGCACGCCAAATGGCAAAGATCAACATACCTCCAAAAAGTGTAAATAATAAAGCTTTAATTATAAAATAATCCAATACCTCAAACATTCCGGCAGCAAAGAAACCAAATGTAATAAGTGTAGCTAATAATAAGGCTATAGAATTTTTACTTAGAGGAAAGAATCTCATATACCAGTATAATTGCTTGGTGATATTGCTTTTAGTTCAGATTTTATAGTATCCGAAACCTCTAATGTATCAATAAATTCTGAAATAGATGTTTTTGTAATCGCTTCGTTGGTTCTTGTTAAGCCTTTTAAAGCTTCATAAGGGTTAGGATACCCTTCACGACGAAGAATTGTTTGAATCGCCTCTGCAACAACAGCCCAATTGTTTTCTAGATCTTGTTCAAATTTAGCGGCATTTAACAATAATTTACCTAAACCTTTTAAAGTCGATTTAAAACCAATAATGGTGTGACCAAATGGTACACCAGCATTTCTTAAAACAGTACTATCAGTAAGATCGCGTTGTAATCTAGAAATCGGAAGTTTAGCAGCAAGGTGTTCAAAAATGGCATTGGCAATACCTAAGTTACCTTCACTGTTTTCAAAATCTATTGGGTTTACTTTGTGTGGCATAGCAGAGCTACCAACTTCACCTTTCTTGATTTTTTGTTTAAAGTAATCCATAGACACATAGGTCCAGATATCTCTGTCTAAATCTATAATAATGGTGTTGATACGTTTTAAAGCATCAAACAACGCAGCCATATGATCGTAGTGCTCTATCTGCGTTGTTGGAAAAGAATGCTGTAAACCTAATTTTTCTTGTACGAACGACGTTCCAAAAGCTTTCCAATCAATGTTTGGGTAAGCCACTTTATGTGCATTAAAGTTACCGGTAGCACCACCAAACTTTGCAGCACTTGGCACATCGTTTAAAAGATTGAACTGTTCTTTTAATCTCACCACAAAAACATCAATTTCTTTACCTAAGCGAGTAGGTGAAGCAGGCTGACCATGTGTTCTGGCAAGCATTGGCACATCCTTCCACTCTTCTGCTAATTCTTCAATTTTCTTTAGTAAGGTTAAATATTCAGGAACATACACATCATTCATGGCCTCCTTAATACTTAATGGAATAGCAGTGTTGTTGATATCCTGAGATGTTAATCCAAAATGAATAAATTCTTTATGGTCAGATAAACCTAAAGCATCAAACTTTTCTTTTATAAAATACTCAACCGCTTTAACATCGTGGTTAGTTACTTTTTCAATCTCTTTTATGGCAGCCGCATCAACAGGAGTAAAGTTTTTGTATATAGCTCTTAAGTCTTCAAAAACACCATCAGATACCGACTCTAGTTGAGGTAAAGGCAATTCGCAAAGTGCAATAAAGTATTCTATCTCTACAAGAACACGATATTTTATTAAAGCTTCTTCAGAAAAATAATTACCCAAAGCTTCTACTTTAGATCTGTATCTACCATCTATTGGTGAAATTGCGCTAAGTGCTGTAAGTGCCATTTAAGTTGATTTTTAAGAAGCATCAAAGATAGCAAAGTTAGGCTGAAGCACGAAAGTACTCTGCAAGAAGTTTTTTGTGATGAGGTATTTTATTTCTTTGAATTTATTTTTTTAAGGATATGCCTTGCTCTGGCTTTAAAACCTGAGCTTTGCATTTGAAAATCACGTTCTAAAATTATGGCGAGTTCTGGGTGAATCCAATCATACTCTGTGCCTAATAAGTATAACGAATTCATAGAGTAGGCTTTAGGAGCAATTTTTTCATCATTAATCATCCAATCAAAACAAGCTTCAATGATTTTTTCTTTGTGTGATTCGCTGAGATGCTGTTTTATTTTGGTATCAGAATTTCCGTAGTAAGCAGTCGTTAAATATTCGCAGATTTTGGCCATAGGACGTACCGCAGGATCTAGATGTACTCTGGAAATGTTTTGTGTAAAGGTATCTAAATGCGGAATAATAGCTTCAAGGTTTTCGCCACACATAAATTCAAACACCCAAGCAGCTCTGGACGAAATTTTATCATCAACATCAAACAAAATTTCCAGAAGTGGTTTTACCAATTCTGGTTGATTTAAAACCAAATTTGCATAATACAAGCGTTTTTCGCGTGAGTGGTTAACGTAATTTAATTCTTTATAAAGTTGCGCTTTTGTCAATTTAATTTCGCTAAATTTAGATTTCTAAATTAATCAAAAATGAAAATCCTTAAAAAACTCTTACTGTTAATTTTAGTAGTCTTTATAATTGCTCAATTTTTTGGGCCAGAAAAGAATGATGGGGATATTGCTACTGTAGATGCCTTTCTTGCAGATACCAATCCACCTGAAAATGTACAGTTAATTTTAAAAAATGCTTGTTTAGACTGTCATAGTGACCATACGCGTTATCCTTGGTATAACAATATTACACCTGTAAACTATTGGTTAGCAAGTCATGTTAATGACGGTAAAAAACACTTTAATGTCTCTAAGTGGAACGATTATTCTGATAAGAAAAAAGACCATAAACTTGAAGAACTTGCCGAAGAGGTAAAAGAAGGACACATGCCTTTACCTAGCTACACTTGGACGCATAGCGACGCTAAGCTTTCTAAAGAGCAGATTGAAGCTGTTGAAAATTGGGTAAAAATGGCTAGAGTTCAATATATCTTCTCAAAAGAACCACAATAATCAGTTTGCAATAACAGTAGACCGTTAGCAGTATTTTTAGTTTGAATAAATTATTAATTATTGGTTTTGTATGGCCAGAGCCCAAAAGTTCTGCGGCTGGTAGTAGAATGTTGCAGTTAATTGAGCAATTTCTCAATCAGAATTTTGAAATTACCTTTGCATGTGCTGCCAAAACTTCTGATAATACTTACGATTTATCGCAGCTTGGTGTAAAAACACAAACCATACTTTTGAACGATTCTTCTTTTGATGAATTTGTAAGTCAACTGCAGCCAGACGTGGTGCTTTTTGATCGGTTTATGGTAGAAGAACAATACGGTTGGCGTGTGGCAGAACATTGCCAAAATGCCTTACGTGTTTTAGATACCGAAGATTTTCATGGCTTGCGAAAGGCTAGGGAACTAGCTTTAAAAGAAGGTGTTGATGTTACAGTTGAACACTTACAAAACGATACCACCAAGCGCGAAATTGCCAGCATCTACCGTTGCGATTTAAGTTTGATAATCTCAGTAGCAGAAATAGATATTTTAACCCAACAATTTAAAATTGACGAAAGCTTACTCTATTATCTACCTTTTTTATTAGAACCAATACAAGAAGAAGCTATTAACGGTTTACCAACTTTTGAAGAACGCCAACATTTTATAACCATTGGCAATTTTTTACATCCACCAAATTACGATGCCGTGTTATATTTAAAGCAAAGTATTTGGCCATTAATAAGACAACAGTTACAAAAAGCAGAGTTACATATTTATGGTGCTTACGAATCTCAAAAAGTAACGCAGCTACATAACGAAAAGGAAGGTTTTTTAATCAAAGGGTTTGCAGAAGATGTTGATATAGTGATGCAACAAGCAAAAGTATGTTTAGCTCCTTTACGATTTGGCGCAGGGTTAAAAGGCAAACTAGTAGACGCTATGCAAAATGGTACACCTTGCGTTATGTCTGGTATAGCAGCCGAAGGTATGTTTGGAGAACTAGAGCTCAACGGTTTTATAGAAAACCATCCAGAAATTTTTGCTCAAAAAGCAGTAGAGCTCTATACCAATGCAGAAGTTTGGAAAGCCAAACAAAACAGCAGTTTTAAAATTTTAAATCAACGTTTTGATAAAGCTAATTTTAAAGATGAGTTTGCACAAAAAATAGAAGGCCTAAGTAAAGATCTAAAAAACCATCGTCAAAATAATTTTATTGGTCATATACTACAACATCAGACTTTGCAAAGTACTAAGTATTTGAGTAAGTGGATTGAGGAGAAGAATAGTTAGGGTTAAATAGATAAATACAAGTAATCGCTTACAGTTAATGAGTAAAGCGTTTTTAATCAATTTGGATTTCAATGAATTCCGAAATTATTTTACCATTTTTTGAATTTATCTTTATCACTTTTGATTGGTTGTTTTTCAGTTTACTTTTTAAAGTCCAAATTAGTTTTCTCTTTTCATAATCAATATCCCAAAAGTATATTTTATCCAGACCATTTTCTTTTCCGATTTCAATTGCTTTTTTTAGGTCGATTTTTGTTTTGCTTTCTAAAACTTTTAAATAAGGTTTTAGAATTTCATTGACGTCTTCTTTATTCCAAGATGTAGTGCAATTAAGATTGTAAGGAACTAATAACTCAGTAAAATCAAGGTTTTGGTAAGTTATTTTATAATTTAACCAAAATTGTATCGCTGGATATTCGGATTTTTTAAATTCTACCAAGCTTATTCGTTGAAGCCCTTTTTCAGGATTATTAACTTCAATAATTGTTTTTGATTCATTGAATTCAAAGTTTGTTTCCAATATGTCTTTGTCAACGATAAATCTCAATTTTTCATCAAATTGATGTTTTGCACACGAAACAATTTTCTCAATGAAGTTTTGAGAGTTAGAAACCCCAAAATTTAAAAGAAATAATAATATCAGAAAGTGTTTCATTTAAATGTTTTACAACGTGTAGAATATCAATCTATTTCAAGAATTTATATCCATCGCTAACGAAGTTCGCCTAAAAAAATGACAATGTCAAGTTTTAGTTAAAAACATTTGTGTAAAACAAAAATGTAAAATATATTTGTCATATAGTAAAAACAATTTCACTAATTATAAAATATATTTGTCAATTATGAGTAAGAATAGTTTAATGCAATGTGAGCGTTCAAAAATTGAAAAATGGTCGCAATTTCAATTAGATAATCACTGGAAAATAAAAGGAATACTATTTTGTATTGTCATATTTATAGCAATGATAACCCTAAAATTTAGCGATGTAAATAACGAGTGGGTAAAGTTTGGTTTGCGTAAAGGTTTGTTAGTTGGTCTTTTGGTAATAGCACTCAGTAAAGAAAAAACAGAAGATGAAATGATAGTTTCGTTAAGAGCTAAATCATTTAGGTTGGCATTTGTTTTAGCGGTTTTATACGCTTTAATTCAACCTATTGTTGATGTTTTGGTTTTTAACTTATTAGGCAAGCCAACGTCTTTTGGTTCTTTTAGTTATTTTCAGGTATTATCATTTATGCTGATAATTCAGATTATGTTTTTTGAAGTTTTAAAGCGTAACCGATAATGGAAAACACAATAAAAGTAGAGCGCGCTATTCTAAACCTAACTCAAGGAGATTTAGCAGAAAAAATAGGTGTGTCTCGCCAAACTATAAACTCTATTGAAGCCAATCGATATGTGCCATCTACGGTTTTGGCGTTAAAATTATCTAAGGTGTTTAATAAGCCTGTTAATGAGTTTTTTAAGTTGAGTGAAAACGATTAAATAGTTCTTAGAGTTTCTTACAAAACCTCAAGAATATCCTTCATACCTTCAGTTGCTGGTTTTGCAATCACATTAATATTCTGATTGCGAACCACAGCAGGTTTTGGGTCTATATAGTAAATAGGAGTATCGTCACTAACATAGTGCATTAAACCTGCAGCAGGATACACTTGCATGCTTGTTCCAATTATTAAAAGTATGTCAGCTGTAAGACAAATTTCAACAGCTTTTTCTATCATTGGTACGTCTTCACCAAACCATACAATGTGTGGTCGTAATTGGTAACCATTTTCGCAGGTATCACCTAAGGTAATATCGTCTGTCCATACCTTGATGTCTCTTGGGTTTCCTGTACTTCGTACTTTTCTAAGTTCACCATGAAGATGTACTACATTGGTACTGCCAGCACGCTCGTGCAAATCATCTACGTTTTGGGTTATAACTGTAACTTTGTAACTGGCTTCAAGCGACGCTATATCTTTATGCGCTTGGTTTGGTTGTACCTCTTTGAGTTGTCTCCGTCTTTGGTTATAAAAGTCTAAAACCAATTCTGGATTTTGTCTAAAACCTTCAGGTGAAGCCACTTTCATTACATCGTGCCCTTCCCAAAGACCATCGTGGTCTCTAAAGGTTTTTACACCACTTTCGGCACTCATTCCAGCACCTGTTAATATGACGATGTGTTTCATTTTAAGATTTAGATTTCCAGTCTTTATAAATTTCAGATTCTACAAAAGCCTCTAGCTCGTTTGAGCCATCTGCTTCTTTTTCTTCAAAAAATTCGGTGAGGTCTTTTTTGTCATAGCCTTCATCAACAAGGTTTTTTGCTATGGCTAATGTCTCTTCAAAACGATTTTGATATGTAAGGCTTATCATTTCACCAATATAAGCAGAAAAGCTGGCAGGATAATTAGTTTTAATATAGTTGTAATTTTTTTCAGCATTAATGAAGTCTCCTTGCAATAAATATGCATGAGCTTTCATAAGGTTTAGAAAATCATCTTCGGTTTCATAGATTAATTTATCTATATAGATATGAACCATTTTGTAATTTTCCTTTAAGAAATAATAATCTATAAGTTTTAAGTACAATGTAGGATCGTCTGGATACAATTTTGCAAACTCTCCAAGGGTGTTTTCATATATTTTATCGTCATATGAAGATGCTATTAACGCCTTTATTAAAAGAAAAAACTTTTCATTTTTTATTGGCCCTGTAATACCATCAACCATCTCATAAGCTTCTTTAGCTTTTCCTTCTTGAAGCAATTTCTGAGCGTTCATTACTTTAAACATACTATTTACAGTACTCCCTTTAGAATTAAATGTATTGTTTTTTTCATCCTCTAACGACATTTTGAATATACGACTCAAGGTTTCTGAAAAGTGCTCACCAGATAGATAGATATAAATATCATTTACCTTGATATTCTTGCCATCAGAGCATACTTTATAATCGTGATAATTAATTCCGGTTTCTTCAGAATACATTCTGAATGTAAAGTAGTAGGCTTTTTCTACGATATTATATCTATAGTTTATGAGGTTGTAGTATGCACCATTTTCAATTTCATTTAGCACTTTTAATGCTAATTTATCTCCTGCTTTTCCAACACCATTTAAAAACCCTTTAACATAAGATTTATTAGAATCAACATCAATACCGTTAACTAGTTTTTGTTTGAACGACTCAGTATCAAAATATTTGTTGAATCCCTCAGTACTTAAATCATGGAAAGAAGTTTCTATTTCTTGTGCAATAGCAGAAACTTTTTCATCATTTTCTTTAGATTCTTTCAGTAATTCGCAAGAACAAATAGATTTGCCCTGAAATGCTACTGCAAGTTGAAAAATGAAAAGAAACAGAAAAGAAATAGGGTATTTTAACTTCATAATAGTATATTATTGGTCAATAAATATAATCTTTTTATGCACGAAACAAAGCTTCTAGAATATTTAGAATCCCATCTCACAGAAAACCGAAGAGAACGCTTTAAAAAAGTATTAGCTCAACGTACCAAACATTTTACTGTAGCTACAGAAGATGTATATCAGTTGCATAATACCAGTGCTGTAATTCGTTCTTGTGATGTATTTGGCATACAAGAAGTAAATATTGTAGAAGAGGTAAACTCTAAGCGTATTGATAGAGAAATTGCCATGGGAGCACAAAAATGGGTAGATCTTAACCGTTATCATACGACTAAATCGTGTATTAAAGATTTAAAATCTAAAGGCTATCAGATTGTAGCAACAAGTCCACATGCAGAAGATTGCGACCTTATTGATTTTGATATTACTAAACCATCATGTTTCTTTTTTGGACGCGAAACCGAAGGCTTATCACAAAATGTATTAGATGAAGCTGATTGTTTTTTAAAGATACCAATGGTAGGTTTTACTGAGAGTTTAAATATTTCGGTTTCTGCGGCAATCATTCTTCAGCATGTTACTTCGAGGTTGCGTAAGTCTGATATTAATTGGCAATTGAGCCAAGAAGAATACATGGAAAAACGCTTCGATTGGATTAAAAAGACCTTAAAAGATTACGATGCCATTGTAGAACGCTACAAATCGAAACATTAAATTTTGTAATTTTAAGTACTAACTAAAAAAAATCAAGAATTATGATGACCGCACTCTACATCGTACTCGCCATTATTGCCCTTATTGTATTATTGGCATTAGTTGCACCAAAGACCTATAATGTAAGCCGAAGCATTACAATTAACAAACCAATAAGCGAAGTATTTGACTATTTAAAGTATATTAAAAATCAGGATAATTGGTCGCCTTGGAAAAAGAAAGACCCAAACATGAAACAAGAACATACAGGTACAGATGCTACTGTTGGTTTTGTTGCCAGATGGGAAGGTAATAAAGATGTTGGTACAGGCGAACAAGAAATTACCAAGATTACAGAGAATCAGTCGGTAGAAAGTCAACTGCGTTTTTATAAGCCATGGAAATCACAATCAGACGCTTACCTAACAACTAGAGCTGTTGGCGAAAACGCCACCGAAGTGGTTTGGGGATTTAGAGGTGTAAATAAAATGCCTTCTAATATCTTTTTCTTATTTTTTAATATGGATAAAACCGTTGGAAAAGATTTTGAGGAAGGTCTAAACGATTTAAAACAAATTTTAGAATCTAAATAGTCACGCTATGGTAGGATGGTTCGAAATTCCGGTAAGCGATATGGCTCGTGCTAAAAAGTTTTATGAAACCTTTTTTAAGGTTGAAGTTAAAGATGTTGACTTTGGTGGTTTAAAAATGGGATGGTTTCCAGACAATAATGGTGCTTATGGTGCAACAGGTACTTTAATACAGCAAGAATCTTATATTCCAAGTCAAGAAGGTACATTGGTTTATTTTATGTCTGAGGATGTACAAAACGAATTGGATAGGATAGAAGCAGCAGGTGGTAAAATTTATCAACCTAAAACTAAAATTTCAGACGAACACGGTTTTATGGGAGTATTTATAGATACTGAAGGGAATAGGGTAGCTTTGCACTCTAATGCTTAGAGGATTTTAAGCTTTATCTTTTTTCTTGTTCTTACGTTCTTTACTACGTTGAATTACCTTGTATTCTTCGTAACATTCACTTATTGCATCAAGAATTTGAAGATCGTTTGCAGTATTTATAAAGTCTTTTGAGTAGTTACATTGGTTAACAATTTCATCTAAATCGTACTTAGTAACCTGTAATAAAACCATTAGCATTTCTCTGTCAAAACGTTTCGCTAACTGGTTTCTAATTTCATCATCTTCCTTAATCTTTTTAAGCTTATGCATTTCATTTGGCTTCTTGCCAAACATGTTATAAAGAAAATCTGCAGGATTAAAAATAGCACCTAAAACTTTGGTTGCAATATTAGGTTTTCTACCTTCATAAGCTTTACCATACAGACCAGAAATACGATACTGATTATTGTTTGTTATAGGTACTTGCTTCATATCTACCTCTAAGTATCCTGTAAGTTCCAAAGATTTTACCGTAACCTCCTCTAAGGCTAAGGCTAATTCTGTCATTACAATTTCAGTATTACCAAACTTTAACCAGTCGTTGGTAACTCTTACTTTAATAGATTTGTAACCGATGTAAGATAAGTGGAGTGTATCGTTAACCTTTGCTTTAATTTCAAACTTACCATCATCATCTGTTGCAGTACCAACAACCTGATTTATATTCACGATATTAACTTCACTCAAAGCTTCTTTAGTTGCAGAACTAGTAATGGTTCCTTTAACCGTTTCTGGTGTTTTTGTGGCAGTACTATCTTGACTATAGCTGTAAACTGTAGTAAAGCAGAAAAATATAAATAGTAGGTGTCGCATAGTGTTAAATACAATGTAAAGGTAATAAACAAAACGGATTTTGCCCTTTTAGGCAAAAGATTTGACTAAATATTAACAACATCAAAAGGCTTTTGCTATATTGTTGCTTAATTTTTTTTGAAAAATTTTCTCAAAAAACCATCGCTTAAAAAGAAATTTTGAAAAAAATAACCTACTTGTCTGTTTTAATGGCGCTTTGTCATTTTACTGCTTTTGCTCAAGCCGAAGCTTCTAAATGGTATTTTGGTACTAATGCAGGCATAGATTTTAGTAGTGGAGGACCAATAGTATTAACAGACGGTCAGTTGTCTACAGATGAAGGTTGTGCCACGATATCTGAAAACAATGGAGATTTACTTTTCTATACCGATGGAATTACCGTTTGGGATAGGCAACATAATATAATGCCCAACGGCACTGGTCTCACAGGAGATTCCTCAAGTACACAATCTGCTATCATTGTTCCTAAACCCGGAAACACTACAACTTATTACATTTTCACAGTTGATGATTTGGCAGGTCCTAATGGTCTTAGGTATTCTGAAGTTGATATGACTCTAAATGGAGGAAATGGAGATATAAATAATCAAAAAAATATCGAATTGAATGCATCTACTACCGAGAAAATTTCTGCGGTTAAACATGCCAACGGTATTGACTTTTGGGTAGTAACACACGATTGGGACAACAATAATTTTTTATCCTATCGGGTCACAGCAGCAGGTGTCAATATGACTCCTGTTACGTCTTCTGTAGGTGAAATTCACGGAGATAACGGTTTAGATTCAAAAGGATATATGAAGATTTCACCAGATGCATCTAGGCTAGCTTTAGCCTCTTGGTCTGGAAATAGTGTAGTGGAAATTTTTGATTTTAATAACTCTTCAGGTGTTGTATCTAATCCAATTTTAATTGGAAATGGATTCTTTTCATCAGGACCAGCTTCAGGAGCTTATGGTATTGAGTTTTCGCCAGATAGTAATTTACTGTACGTTACAGACCAGAAATTTTTATTTGGCTTTATTACAAGTCGTTTATTTCAGTTCGATTTAAGTCTTGCCACAGCTGGTGATATGATAAATTCTGCAACTACGCTTTATGAAGATAATAATACTAATCTCATATTAGGAGCACTTCAACTTGCTATTGATGGAAAAATATACATTGCCAGAGCACAAGAGCAATATCTAGATGTTATTGAAAACCCAGATGAAATTGGCTTTGCTTCAAATTATTTGCAAAATGCTGTAAGTTTAGGGAATAGATTTTGTGGCGCAGGTTTACCGCCTTTTATAACATCGTTTTTTAATTTTTCAATACTAACGCAAGGCACATGTTTAGGGCAAGGCTCAGAATTTACATTAAACACTAATACAGAAATTAATTCTATACTTTGGGATTTTGGGGATGGTATTACTTCAACAGAAATTAATCCAATACATTACTATCAAAATGCTGGCTCATACACCATTACAGTAGAGATAAGCGCGCCAGGAGAAACTATCTTTTTATCCAATCTTGTAACTATTAACAATTTTCCAATTGCAAATACTCCAAATGATATGTTTCTCTGTGATGATATTGAAAATGATGGTTACGAAATTTTTGACTTAAGTACTCAGGATAGTGAAATTTACAACTTACCAGGTGTTAATATTACTTATCATTTATCAGAAGATGATGCTATTGATAATATAGATCCCATAGAAACTAATTATGAAAATATAAGTAATCCTCAAACCATTTTTGTCAGAGTGCAAAATAATTTAAGTTCAGATTGTTTTGATGTTACTAGTTTTCAATTACATGTTTTAGAAACACCGATATCTAGTGAAGAGACAGCTTATTTGTGTACTAATGAATCTATTGTTCTAAGTGCAGGTGAAGGTTATGATTATTACAATTGGTCTAATGGTGAAACAACAGAGTCTATTACTGTAGATGCTACAGGAAGTTATTCTGTGGAAATTATTAATAGTTTACAGACAGCAGATGGAGAAATAACATGTATTGGGAGTAAAGTTTTTACAGTTATTGAGTCTGATGAGGCTTCTATTACTAACGTTGAAATTACAGATTGGACAGAAAATAATAATACTATTTCTGTTTTTGTAGAAGGTATAGGTGATTATGAATATTCTTTAGACAATGTTACTTATCAAGATGCGAGTGTGTTTACTAACCTCTTGCCTGGTGAATACATTGTATATGTAAGGGATAAGAACAATTGTGGTACTGTAACAGAAGAGGTTTATTTATTGTACTATCCTAGATTTTTTTCGCCCAATGGAGATGGTGTAAATGAATATTGGCAAATAGAGTTTTTGGATTTAGAACCTGGAATAGAAATCTTTATTTATGATAGGTATGGTAAGCTTCTTACACAGGTATATCCAAATTCTCTGGGATGGGATGGTACTTATGAAGGTGTTAAAATGCCTGCTACTGACTACTGGTTCAAAATAAAAAGACCTGGTAAAAATAATGTTTACACAGGTCATTTTAGTCTTAAACGTTAATCCGTATTTTTCTTATTTTCTTCTAGATCTACGTGGTCTATCAGAAGTAGAACGTCTTCCTTTTTTAGGTGATCTATCGGAACGTCTTCCTTCTGGCTTATTAGAGTCGTTGCTACGTCTAGGTCGCTTTTCACCTCTTGGTCTATCGTTACCTTTACGTTTTCCACCACGACCTCTATCACGTCTTCCGCCACCACTTCGTCCTTTGTTTTCACTAACTTCTACATTGACAAAACGGCCGTTGTATTTAAAATCAGTAAAAAATGCTAAGACTTTCTCTTCATTTTCTTTTTCAGTGTTGAAGAATGAAAAACTATCTTTCACGTCTACTTTAAAAACATCATCTCTACCTAGCTCTAAAACTTCTTTTAAGAAATCTTTTAAAGACATCCAGTCATAACCATCTTTACGACCTACATTAATAAAGTAGCGTGTGTCATTACCAGAAGATCTTCCTTCATCATTACTACTACTGCTGTTACCAGAATCGGAAACAGATAAATCCTTTGAGTTTTTATAGTAGTTGAAGAAGCGTGTAAACTCAACCGAAAAGAATTTTTTAATCAATTCATCTCTTTCGGTATCTTCAAATAATTCATTAATGCTATCTAAGTATTTGTCAATCTCGTGATTAACCTCAGTATTGTGTATTTTTTTAGCTAGACTCATTAGTTGCACTTCGCAGATTTCCATGCCAGATGGAATATCTTTCTTTTCAAACTGCCTTTTAATGATGCGCTCTATACTTTTTATCTTACGTACTTCACTTTTAGCAACGATGACCATAGAAACACCTGTTTTACCAGCTCTACCTGTACGACCAGAACGGTGAGTATAGGTTTCAATTTCATCAGGTAATTGGTAGTTAATAACATGGGTAATATCATCAACGTCGATACCACGAGCGGCAACATCTGTAGCTACTAGCATCTGTATTTGCTTGTTTCTAAAGGATTTCATTACCAAATCGCGCTGATTTTGACTCAAATCACCATGTAATGCTCCTGCACTGTAGCCATCTTCAATCAGTTTTTCGGCAATCTTTTGTGTATCGCGTTTTGTTCTACAGAAAATTACAGAGAAAATATCAGGATTGGCATCTGCCAAACGTTTTAATGCTAAATAGCGATCACGACCATTAACCAAATAATATTCATGAGATACATTACTTGTGCTTTCATTTTTGTTACCCACTGTAATTTCAATTGGGTCGTACATAAAATCTTTGGCAATAGTAGCGACCTCTTTTGGCATGGTTGCAGAAAATAACCAAGTGCTTTTGTCTGTAGGAGTATGAGCCAAAATTTCTGTAATATCCTCATAAAATCCCATGTTTAGCATTTCGTCGGCTTCGTCTAAAACGCTGTATTGTATTTTTGAAATATCAACCAGATTACGGCTAATCATATCTTTCATACGGCCAGGAGTAGCCACAACAATTTGTGCTCCTTTTTTAATTTGTTTAGCCTGGTCTGTTACGCTTGCACCACCATAAATGGCTACAACATTTAAGCCCTTGCAGTATTTACCGTAAAGTTTTAATTCGTTGGTAATTTGTAAACATAACTCTCTGGTAGGAGAGAGGATAAGACCTTGTGTGGTTCTGCTGTTAACGTCAATTTTTTGCAACATAGGAAAACCAAATGCTGCAGTTTTTCCGGTACCTGTTTGAGCTAAAGCCACTAGGTCGCGTTCTTCTTCTAAGAGAACTGGAATTGCTTTTTGTTGAACTTCGCTAGGTGTTTCAAATCCTAAATCTGAAATAGCGTTGAGAAGGTCTTCGTTAAGACCAAGTTGTTTGAATGTACTCATTCTTGTTTGTGATGTATGCGATAAATTAATGTAGTGTTACATTAGAAGCGTATCGACATACTTAAACCCAAACTTCTGGTAACACACCTCGCTCTGAGGTCTTCACGTTATTTTACGTGAATTTTTGTGCAAAGATATACTTTTATTTTAGTATTTGATTATTAATAAATTAAACCTGTTGTAATTGTTTCAATTAATTCTATATTTGAGATATCTAAAATATTTAAAATGAAAAAATTATTATTTGTAGCGGCTTTGTTCATTGGTCTTTTTGTAAACGCTCAGGAGACTGATACAGAAAAACAAGCACGTGCCATGGAGTTAATGTCTAAAAAAGTAGAAATAACAGTTGATGAAGCGTTGTTTAAGGCTGTAATGCAAAATACCTATGTATCAGAAAGTCCTAAAGCTGTAATTATGGGTATGTACGTGCCTGAAACATTCGAAAATGCCAAGAAAAAACTAGAGGAAAATACTGAAGATCAAAAGTTTGAGGTTACTGACCATGGGGAAAAGGAGATAAATGGTGTTAAGGTACTTTATATGTACGGAAAATCAACAGCTGAAGGAGTAGCATTAGATAACAAGGTCTATTGTTATGAAATAGATAAAGACACCTGCTTAATGCTTATAGGAATGTATGAGGTTGGCGTTGACAAAAAGTATTCAGATGCAGTAAATACGGCACTTAATTCTGCTATTAAGAAACAAGATTAAGCAATTATCAAATGTTGTTAAAATAGCTGCTTATGCCATTCAATATACTTTGTGTGGCATAAGAAGCTAATATAAGCCCCATAATCTTACTCAATACGGTAATACCGTAATCTCCGATAACTTTTTGAAGACGGTTAGCAATTAGCAATATAAGGCAAGTAATACCAATAACACCAAGAACGATTAGTGTAGTAACTGTTTGTTGCTTTATTGAATAAATATGATTGTTGGTCATAAGTACTACAGCCATTATGGCACCAGGTGATGCAATAGACGGAATAGCAATTGGAAAAATGGTAACATGCTTATAATCTGTAATGTTACTCTTTTCTTGTTCGGGTTTGCCAGCACCAAAAATCATAGTTAAAGCAAATAAAAAAAGAATAACACCTCCAGAGATCTGAAAAGCATCTAAAGAGACAGACATACCTTCTAAAATTAGCTGTCCAATAACAATAAAAAATAAAAGGATAAAAAAGGCGATAACCGATGCTCTGACTGCAATTTTCTTTTTATGTGCTAAATCAAATTCTTTAGTAGCTTCAAGATAAACAGGTATAGACCCAATAGGATCTACTACAGCAAATATTAAGAAGATGGTCGATAAGATTTCAGCCATATATTATTTAATTCTTTTGGCTTGAGTTGTAAATGATAACCCTTGTTGTCCCATGGTAGAGGTCATAATGCCTTCAAAAAGAGGTTCTGGACAATCATTAGGAATTTTCCATTCAAAAATAAAATTAGAGCCTGTTCCACCAGAAACATCTATTTCATCTATAACAATCTCTGTAGTTTCCATAGGCGAAAGATAAATAGGATAATCAAAATACTTTCTAACAGACTTACCATGTGTGTCGTAGTATTCGGCTCTTAAAAGATAAATAGTGTCTTTATCACTTGTGTTTCTCATACTTACCATAGAGGTTAAGTTGTGTTTGGTGTGTTCGGTTAAACTATAAATCTGAGAATAAATAGACAGATAAGACTTTCCGTATTCTAAAGAATCATTTGCTTTTAGTTCAATAGCTCTTTTAGACCAGTTTTCGGGATTTAAAGAGGTGTTTTCCTTTTTTGTTTCGCAGCTAAAAACAATGAGTGCAATAAAAAGTAATTGAAGAAGTTTCATAAACTTGAATTTATTAAGCATATTTAAAGATAACAGTAAAGTGTGTTAATTCACATAATTTTTGTTAAAACTGATTTAAAAATTCAATCAAAAGGGAAACAGCCTTACCGCGATGTCCTATTTTATTTTTTTCTTCTAAAGAAATTTCTGCAAAAGTTTGTGTATAGCCTTCTGCCTTAAAAATCGGGTCGTATCCAAAGCCTTTATCACCTTGTTTTTCTGTAGTTATTTCACCTTTACAGATTCCTGTAAACGTTGTAAGTTGTCCGTTGAGGTGCAAGGCAATTACGGTTTTAAACTGTGCAGAACGAGAGGTCGCATTTTTAAGGTTAAAAAGCAATTTGTTCATATTATCTTCAGCACTGCGTTGCGGCCCAGCATAATATGCAGTGTCTACACCTGGCTCGCCATTTAACGCTTTTACTTCTAACCCTGTGTCATCTGCAAAGCAATCGTAACCATAATTATCTTTTACATAACTGGCTTTTTGTTGCGCATTACCTTCTATAGTACCAGTGGTTTCAGGGATTTCTTCATTACAACCAATATCTTCTAAACTTAACAGTTTGATATGTTCTGGAACCAAAGATTGTACTTCTTTAATTTTGTTTTTATTATTGGTGGCGAATACGATTTGCATGTAGAAAAATTTTATTCAAAAATAGGCTATTAAAATGTTATCAAGAAGTTGTCTTTTGTTTTAAATTTTAGCTTTACTTTATGATAAATATCAGTATAGACTCATGTAAAATATTGTATCTTCGATAAAGGAATTATTAATTAAAGACAAGTAAAATTATGACTGTGAATTTTCAATATGTAAACACAGATGTAAGTGAAACATTATCAGCGTTTACAACAGAAAAGTTAGAGAAATTAGCGGATAAATTTGAATTTTTAATCTCAGCTCAAGTTTATGTAAAACACGATGATAAAGACCACGAAGCTGGTAAAATTTGTAATATAGAATTAAGTCTTCCTGGACCACGCATTTTTGCAACGTCTAACAAGGCAACATACGAAATGGCAGTTAATGAAACTATTAACGACTTAACACGCCAATTGAAAAAGAGAAAAGAAGTATTTAAAACACACTAAAATTGAAATAAAACGTTTCGACGTTTAATTATACCAGAGGGTTTACTGGTTGGTTATCTATGATGATATGGTTCGTTCTTTAAAATAGTAAACCCTCTGTATAATTGTTCTGTAAAAAATAAGCGAACCATTTGATGCGAAAAGGTCATTTTAGACAATCCTAGCTTTCCGTTGGCTCTTTTGTAAACCTCTTCAGAAAAACCATACGGACCACCTATAACAAAAATCAATGTTTTTATTCCAGAATTCATGTGTTTTTGTAAGTAGTTAGAAAAAGCTACAGAATCCATTTGCTTTCCATTTTCATCCAACAAAATTAGCACGTCTGAATTTTGAGTTTTAGCCAAGATTAGTTCTCCTTCTTTTTCTTTTTGTTGTTCTTCAGAAAGATGCTTCACGTTTTTGAGATCTGGTATAATCTCAAATTCAAATTTTATATAGTGACTCAGTCGTTTTTTGTAGTCTTCAATTAAGGTTTGAAGGTTTTTATTATCCGTTTTGCCTATGGCGATGAGTTTTATTTGCATTGTGTGATAAACTTAATAACCAGAACTAAAGCAAGATTTATATGCAGGGTGACTTAGAGCATTAGCTTCAAAAGCTTCGCGTATCTCTTTTTTGTTCATATATTGGGTAATTGTTATTTTCTGTCCTTTTGTTCTTGGAGGTCGTTTATATTTAAATCTAATCTTCGGTTTTTTTGGTGAGTGCTTTTTGGCTTCATTGAAATCATCAATAAGAATATTCCAATCTTTAAAATCAATAACAGCTTCAACCCAACTATCAGCTGTTTCAATATATTTATAGAATAAACCATTGGGTTTTAATATTACAACGCTAGATTTATTTTGAAAAAACAATTTACGCAATTGAGAATTAATTTTTTGCCAATTAATATTGTTGTATATGTAAGTGTCATTAAAGTCGGTTTCATATAAATACAAGTGCTTTATATTATTTGCTTTAGCGTTTATTGCGCATTTTTTTTGATGATTATCAAATTCAGTTCTACTCCTAAAGTAGATACTAGGTGTAGTTCTAATTTCAACTGTATCACCATTAATCATTCTATGAATGAAGTATGGTTTTCTGTATTTTCTTATAGCAGAATAACTAAATAAAGTGTCTCTAAAGTGAATTACTGTAGTTTGGTCTAATTTAAAATTGTATTCTTTTTTTAACATTTTTTTTAAATCGATCAACAAGGAATCATTCAATGTACCAAACTCTTCATTCAATTTTAAAACATGTAATTTTCCTGAATCGGTTTTTATGATTTTTTCATGATATATGTAGCTTTTCTTCTTCTTTTTAAATTCATCTCTTTCTATAGTTTGAAATTCTTCGTTTAGATAAATATTAACTTTATCTTTGTTTTGAGTGAAGCTATTTAAAGCTAGTAATAAAGTAAAAAATAAAGATAGAAAATACTTCATAGATTCAGATTTAATCCTAAATGTAATGATTTCAAAAGAACAATTCCAAACCGAAATAGATTTAATTATAGCCAATGCCATAAGAGAAGATGTTGGTGATGGTGACCATAGCTCTTTGGCATGTATACCAGCTTCTGCAACCGGAAAAGCTAAACTTTTAGTAAAGGATGAAGGGATTATTGCAGGTGTTGAATTTGCAAAACAAGTGTTTGCTTATGTAGATAAAGACATGAAAGTTGAAACACTTATTGAAGATGGGAGTAATGTAAAGTATGGAGATATTGCGTTTTATGTAGAAGGAGCTTCTCAGTCCATTCTAAAAGCTGAACGTTTAGTCCTAAATGCCATGCAACGCATGAGTGCTATTGCTACTAAAACCAGGAAATTTGTGGATTTATTAGAAGGTACAGGTACCAAAATATTAGACACACGCAAAACCACACCAGGCATTAGAGCGCTTGAAAAATGGGCAGTAAAAATTGGAGGTGGAGAAAACCATAGATTTGCACTATACGACATGATTATGCTAAAGGACAATCATATCGATTTTGCTGGTGGAGTTTCAAAAGCTATTGAAAAAACAAAACAATACCTTAAAGACTCTAATAGAGATTTAAAAATTATTGTTGAAGCGCGTGACCTCGAAGAAATTAAAGAGATTTTAGAATGTGGTGGAGTTTACCGTATTTTGATTGATAATTTTAATTACGAAGACACCAGAAAAGCAGTAAAACTTATAGGTGACCAGTGTCTTACAGAATCATCGGGAGGTATTAACGAAAAAACGGTAAGACATTATGCCGAATGTGGTGTAGATTATATTTCATCAGGTGCCTTAACGCATTCCGTTTATAACATGGATTTAAGCCTAAAGGCAGTTTAATATGACAAAGCATATAGAAGATAAACTAGATAAAATTCCTGTAATTAATTTATTGGTTCGCTTTTTTAAAGAAATTCGATTACCAGGTTTTGAGGGCTTATCTATCTACGATTTGTTAGAACTTTATGTAAGAGGTATTGTAAAAGGTGCATTAACAACAAGAGCTAGTGCCATTGCTTTTAGCTTTTTTACGGCTATTTTTCCATTTTTACTGTTTGTTATCATCTTAATGCCTTACATACCAATTGAAGGTTTTCAGATAGAGTTTGAACGGTTTCTAAACGATTTTTTACCACCGCAAACCTCAGAGTTTTTCTTTGCAAATATTTTTGAAAATATTAGTGGAGGCTCAGGTGCAGGATTGTTGTCTTCGGTATTTTTGCTTTCCATGTTGTTAATGGCCAATGGTGTAAATGCTGTGTTTTCTGGTTTCGAAAACTCATACCACGAGCAGTTAACACGCAATGTGTTTCAGCAATATATGTATGCGCTTGGCGTGGCTTTAATTTTGGCGTTTTTGGTGCTTTTAACGGTTGCTATTTTTGGGTATTTTCAAATTTATGTTCTGAGTCCCATCTACGAGAGTTTTAGTGGTGAAGTACTAGGTGATAATAGTCAAGGGGTGGGCTGGATTATATTTGCAAAATATATGTTCTTTGTTATCATGGTGTACTTGGCAACAGCAACCTTGTATTATTTTGGTACCAAAGAAGGAAAAAATACTCGGTTTTTTTCAATAGGAGCCTTACTTACCACATTGCTCATTATTTTAACATCGTATTTATTTGGTATTTATATTGATAATTTTTCACAATACAATAAGTTATATGGCTCAATTGGTGCCTTATTAATTCTATTGTTGTACCTCTGGCTTAATGCTAATATTTTGCTTTTGGGTTATGAGTTGAATGCCTCATTACGATTACTCAAAAAGATTAATACCAATAGCAATAAATAAGATTATCACAAGAGTGTTCTAAGATGAACTATTTTCTAGATGTCATATTACCAATTCCACTTCAAAAGGCTTTCACCTATCACATTACCGAAGCTGAAGCTCAATTCCTAAAAACAGGAATGCGAGTTGCTGTACCGTTTGGCAAAAGTAAAATTTACACCGCCTTAGCTTTTAAAATTCATAATAATGCACCTACGGCTTATGACGCTAAAACAATTCATCAAATTCTAGACGAAGCGCCAGTTATAACAGAATTACAACTGAAACATTGGCAATGGATAGCCAGTTATTATATATGTAGTTTGGGTGAAGTAATGCGTGCAGCTATGCCAAATGCGTTCATTATAGAAAGTGAAACCATCCTTGTAAAAAATGAAAGTGCAGAAGTGTCAGAGGCTGATCTTAAAGATGACGAGTTTTTAATCTACGAAGCCTTACAATATCAGTCATCTTTAAAGATTGAAGATGTCATTTCTATTTTAGATAAAAAGCGAATTCTTCCTGTGGTAAACCGTTTGGTAGAAAAAGGCGTTCTACAATTACAAGAAGAACTTTACGAAAAGTACAAACCAAAGTTGGTACGCTACGTAAAGCTTCATACTTCTCACAAATCAGAAGAAAAGCTTCAGGAACTGTTAGAAATTTTAAGTCGTGCACCCAAGCAGCGTGAAGTTATTTTAAGCTTGTTTACACTTGAAGCTTCAGAACAAAAACCAATTAAAGTTTCAGATTTAAGTGAGCGTAGTGGAGCGTCGTCAGCAATTATTAAAGCACTGATTGATAAGTCCATTATAGAAGAATATTACATTCAAACCGATAGAGTTCAGTTTGAGGGTGAAGGGGATGAGCAAACCAAGCACTTGAGTGATGCTCAAACAAAAGCTCTTGATGGCATTAAAACGGCTTTTGATACCAAGCCAGTAACACTTTTACATGGTGTAACATCATCTGGTAAAACCGAGATTTATGTGAAGCTTATAGAAGAGCAACTTAAACTAGGTAAGCAAGTACTATATTTATTACCAGAAATAGCCTTAACAACACAGTTAGTTCAACGGCTACAGGATTATTTTGGTGAAAAGGTTGCGGTCTTTCATAGTAGATATTCTAGCAACGAGCGGGTGGAGGTGTGGCACAATCTAAAAAACAATTTAGAAAAAGCACAATTGGTAATTGGAGCACGCTCGTCTTTACTATTGCCTTTTTCTAATTTAGGATTAATTATTGTTGATGAAGAACATGAGCAATCCTACAAACAATTTGATCCTGCACCACGATATCATGCCAGAGATGCAGCTGTGGTATTAGCTAATATTCATAAAGCTAAAACCCTCTTAGGATCAGCAACTCCAAGTTTAGAAAGTTATTTTAACACTAGCCAAGGCAAATATGGATTTGTAGAATTAAAAACACGTTTCAACAATGTGTTAATGCCAGATATCGAGTTGGTGGATTTAGCAGATAAGTACAAACGCAAGCGTATGAAAGGTCATTTTTCGGATCGTTTAATAGAAGAAATGACTGAAACTTTAGACGAAGGTTTTCAAATTATATTATTTCAGAATAGAAGAGGGTTTTCGCCAATTGTAGAGTGTACAACCTGCGGTAATTCACCACAATGTCTTAATTGCGATGTAAGTTTAACATACCATCAATACAGAGACCAACTACGTTGTCATTATTGTGGCTACCATACAGTAACACCAAAAACATGTCAGGCTTGTGGAAATGCTACATTAGACACAAAAGGTTTTGGCACAGAACAGATAGAAGAAGAAGTAAAAGTGCTTTTTCCGGAAAGGAAAGTGGCGCGTATGGATTTAGACACTACTCGAGGAAAGCATGGGTTTGAAAAAATCATTAATAAGTTTGAACAACGAGAGATAGATATTTTGGTAGGGACACAAATGCTTACTAAGGGTTTAGATTTTAGACACGTGAAACTGGTTGGTATAATGAATGCCGATAACTTGCTCAACTTCCCAGATTTTAGAGCACACGAACGAAGTTATCAGTTAATGACCCAAGTGTCTGGTAGAGCTGGCCGTACAGATATAAGAGGAAAAGTGTTAATTCAAACCTATAATCCACACCATAATATTCTACAACAGGTTTCTACAAATGCTTATAAAGAAATGTTTGCAGAGCAAATGAATGATCGGTACAATTTTAAATATCCACCAATTTATCGTTTAATTAAAATTACATTAAAACATAAGGATTATAACAGAGTCAATTTAGCTGCAGATTGGTATGCTAAATCACTGCGACAAGTGTTTAAAACAAATGTTTTAGGACCTGAGTTTCCACCAATTTCTAGAATAAGAAACTTGTTTAATAAAAATATCTTAATTAAGATTCCTCAAAATCAATCTTTGTCAAAAACCAAAGAAGCTATTCTGAAAATTGACAACAGTTTTAATGCTGTTAAGGATTTTAGGTCTGTTAGGGTAATTCTTAATGTAGATAACTATTAAGCATAAAAAATCCCAACAAAACTGCTGGGATTTTTTATGTCAATGTGTATTGAGATGTTCTGAAAAAAGGGTAGTGATTCTACATATTATTCAAAGCATCTACTAATTGTGTCTTCTTATTTCGACTCAAAGGAATCTCATAAGCACCTACTTCAACATTCTTACTGTTAAAGCGATCAATTTTATCTAAATTCACAATGTAGGATTTGTGAATTCTCAAAAACTTTCCTTCCGGTAATTCTTTTTCAAAAGCTTTCATTGTAGATAAAACTACAAGGCTGTTTTCTTCTGTTACAACTTTTACGTAATCGCCTAAAGCTTCAATCCATTTAATATCCTTTATATAAACTTTACGTTTTTTAAGGTTACTCTTCACAAAGATGTGCTCGCCATCAGTTTCGTTAAAGTCTAATTTTAACTTATGCTGTTCAATAGCTTTTTCAACAGCAGTATTAAAACGTTCTTTTGTGATTGGTTTTTGAAGATAGTCGGTAGCATCGTAATTAAATGCTTTAAAAGCATATTCGGTTTTACCTGTAACAAAAATAATTTGGGGTTTGTTGTTGAGTACATCTAGGAGTTCAAAACCGTTTAATACAGGCATCTCTATATCTAAAAAGATAAGATCTACCTTGTGCGTATTAAGACCGTTTTTTGTTTCTAACGCACTGCTGTACTCTGCAATAAGGTTAAGTGAGGAATGGTTCTCAATTAACTTTACTATAGAGAGGCGCTGAATCGCAGAATCATCAACAACTACACAGTTTAAAGTCATAACATTAATATTTTATTAGGTTAAGATATCGACAATAGTACAATAATTTCGGTTAAAAAACAAATTTTACCGACAAACTGTAAAATTTAACATAAACTTTAGGGCAAAAATTGTTTAAAACTTTCAAATAAAAAACATTGCCAAAATTAGAAATATTACTTATTTTTGCACCCGTTTTAACAATAAACAAATATAATTTATTATGAATCATTATGAAACTGTTTTCATCTTGAATCCCGTTTTATCTGAAGACCAGATAAAGGAGACAGTTAAGAAATATGAGGATTTTCTCGTTTCTAAAGGAGCAAAGATGATAGCTAAAGAAGATTGGGGCTTAAAAAAATTAGCTTACCCAATCCAAAACAAAAAAAGTGGTTTTTATCACTTATTTGAGTACCAAGTAGCTGGTGAAGTTATTGAAACTTTAGAGTTAGAGTTTAGACGTGATGAGCGTTTTATGCGTTACTTAACTGTAAAATTAGACAAGCACGCAATTGCTTGGGCTGAGAAGAGAAGACAAAGAAACAAACAAAAAGCTTAATTATGTCATCAATAGAACAACAAGCAAAAGGAAAAAAAGATGGTGAGATTAGATATCTTACACCATTAAATATAGAGACACAAAAAACGAAGAAGTATTGTCGTTTTAAAAAGTCTGGTATTAAGTACATTGATTACAAAGATCCAGATTTCTTATTAAGCTTTGTTAATGAGCAAGGTAAATTGTTACCAAGACGTTTAACAGGAACTTCTTTAAAATACCAAAGAAAAGTATCTGTGGCAGTAAAAAGAGCTAGACACTTAGCTTTAATGCCATATGTTGCTGATTTATTAAAATAAAATATCATAACAATGGAACTTATATTAAAACAAGACGTTGAGAATTTAGGATTTAAAGACGATATTGTAACAGTTAAGAGCGGTTATGGTAGAAACTTTTTAATTCCTCAAGGACATGCTGTAATGGCTACAGCTTCTGCTAAAAAAGTTTTAGCTGAAACATTAAAGCAACGTGCTTATAAAGAAAAATCTGTTATAGCTGAAGCAGAAAAAACAGCAGAATCTTTAAAAGCATTAGAGATTAAAATTACTGCAAAGGCAGGTACAGGTGCAACAGCTGGAGATAAACTATTTGGTTCTATAACTAATATGGATTTAGCTGAAGCATTGAGAAACGAAGGTCACGAAGTTGATAAAAAGTATATTTCTATCAACGGTGGTAATATTAAGCGTTTAGGTCAGTACGAAGCAGTAATTCGTTTACACAGATCTGTAAATGTTGATTTTACTTTTGAGGTTATTGCAGAAGCTTAATAGCTTTCAAATTAAATATTAATAAAGACCGTTTAGTTTTCTAAGCGGTTTTTTTATTCAATGATTTTCATGAAAAGACTTTTTGTACTATTACTCTTTGTATTTAGCTTAATAGCTTGTAAAAACACAAGTCAAAATGAGCAGTTAAAACAAGTAACGACGTCTAAGCTCATTCAAAAATTTAGAGCTTCAAAGTCAGATTACCCAAAAATTAGTGTGCACAGAGGAGGAAAAGGTATTAAGCATTATCCAGAAAATTGTTTGGAAACTTTACAATATGTAAGTGATAGTATTTCGGCAATTTTTGAAATAGATGTTGCTCAAACCAAAGATGGAAAATTAGTCTTAATGCATGACAATTCTATAGATAGAACTACAACAGGAAGTGGTTTGGTAAAAAACCTTACTTATAATGAATTAAATAGTTATAATCTGGTAGATGATTACGGAAACCAGACCAATTATAAAATTCCTTTATTTTCAGAGGTTCTAAAATGGAGTAGGGAAAACAATGTTATTTTAACAATAGATATTAAGCGAAGTGTTAGTCAAGAAGATGTTATAAAAGCTATTGAATCGGCTAATGCAAAAGATATAAGCATTATTATAACTTATGATGTTGAGCAAGCTAAATCGGCTTATAGATTAGCTCCAGGTTTATTACTTTCGGTTTCAGCAAGAAACGATGAAGAATTTGATAAATTATTGAAAACCGAAATACCTACCGAAAACATGCTTGCTTTTACAGGTACTCGTTTGTCTGACAAATCTTTATATCAAAGGCTTCATAATGAAGATATAGTTTGCATTTTAGGCACACTTGGTAACTTGGATAGACAAGCAGAAGCAAGAGGTGACGATATGTATTTAAGTTGGATAAAACTTGGTGCAGATATTTTAGCCACAGACAGACCTTTTGAAGCGCATAAAGCAATAAACCAATAATTCTAATGAAATACGCAAGATTAACAAAAGAACAATTTGAAGAGTTACACCAAGAGTTTATTAATTTCTTGGCAACACAGTCTATTACTGCAGATGAGTGGGAAGATATTAAGACAAATAAACCTGAAGCAGCTGAGCAAGAATTAGACATCTTTAGTGACTTGGTTTGGTATGGTGTATTGAGTAAGGTAGAATACCTAGAGCATATTTCTTCAAATCAAATACATCTTTTTAAGTGTAGAGAAAATGACATGCACCTAATCGCCATCAAGTTAAAGGAAGATAAGGCAGATTTAACTACAAAAGAAGGGTTTCAGTGGTTAAGGGATAATTTATTGTCTGATGATATTGAATTTTTCAACGCTAAGAAAGACTATTCAGACGATAAGCATCAGGATATTTTTAAGCTAATTCAGCAAGGAGCTAATATTACTAAAGGAGAATTATTTCAATATTTTGAAAAACTTATGAGGCAGTAATCTAAAAGCCTCTACTTTGTTCTTTACGTTCTTTGGCTCGCTTTTGTTTTAGGTCTTTTTTTTTGTCTTTCTACAGAACCGAATTTTCTATGATAGGGTAGAGGTCCTCCAAAATCTTTATCGACATCGTCAAGTAGTAAGTTTCGGATAAAATTATTTATTCGGTTAAAAAATTTAAGCATAATTATTCATATCTAAGAGACTCAATAGGGTCTAATTTTGCCGCTTTTGTAGCAGGATACAACCCAGAAATAATAGCGACTATAAAGGCGATACTAGTAGCCCAAATCATCGCTACCCAAGGTGTTGAAAATTCTAACTTAAAACCGGCTGCAACTCCCCAACCAATTAGTATGCCTAGGATTATGCCCAAAATACCACCAAGCTGACCAATAATTATGGTTTCCATAAAAAATTGAAAAGCTATAGTTTTTCGTTTGGCACCTAAAGCCTTACGCACACCAATTTCTCTGGTACGTTCACTAACTGAAACCAACATAATATTCATTAGGGCAATAGTAGAACCAAAAATGGTAATAATACTAATTACCCAAGCAGCAATGTAAAGTGTGTTAGTATTCTCTGCTACACGGTTTATAAGGTCTTCACTGCGTTCTATGCCAAAATTATTTTCTTCTATAGGGTTAAGTCCGCGCACATTTCTAAAAGTAAGAATAGCATCATCTTGTGCGCCTTCTAACATATCAGTTTTATCCACTTTAACGCTAAGTGTATAATTAATGTTTGGATTGGTAAAAATAGATCGCGCTTTCTGTATAGGCATAATTACTCTTAAATCCTGATTGTTGCCAAACGTAGATCCTTTTTCTTTTAAAACACCAATAACCTTAAATTTAGAGCCTCTAACACTTATCGTTTTGTCTATTGGGTTTTCATCTGGAAACAGCGCTTTTTGCAAGTCGCTACCAATAACGCAAACGGCATTATTGTTTTCTACATCTGCAAAATTCATTGAGCGACCATTTTCTATTTCTAATCCAGAGTTTTCAATAAAGTGCTCATTAGAGCCAATAACCGCAACTTCAGGGTCTGTTTTTTCATTCTCATATTTTACTTCAGACGTTGCAGAACCATAGAAAGATACCGCAACTTTGGTATACGGATAGTCATAGCTATCAATAAAATCTTTAACGTTTCTGTAGCTTATAACAGGATTAACTTTTTGACGCTCTCTACTACTTTGGCGTTGCGCTCTAAACTCGTAACGTTGAAAATTAAAGGTATTGGCACCCATTGACGAAAAATTGCTAGAAATGGTATTTTCTAAAGCTGATACACCACTTAGAATACCTACTAAGGCCATAATACCAATAGCGATAATTAAAACCGTTAAAATGGTGCGAAGTAACTGGCTTTTTATAGAGCCAAAAGCAATTTTTACATTCTCTCTAGCTAATGAAAACATAGTTGTGTCTATAGTTAGTTGGGTTGTTTAAAACCATAAGACGTCCCAAACACCATAAAGTTACTATAAATTTAAAATTACTTGGGTATGCCTCTAAAAATTATAATATTTTTGTGACTTAAATATAAGTTTCACTAAAAGAGATTCCTGCTTTCGTGGGAAATATTATGGCGCAAAAACCAAGTATTCCAAAAGGTACCAGAGATTTTAATGCAGTAGAGGTTGCAAAACGTTCTTATATAATGGATGTTATAAAGGAGCAATTTGAGTTATATGGATTTCAACCGATTGAAACTCCAAGTTTTGAAAACTCAGAAACCTTAATGGGAAAATATGGTGATGAAGGAGATCGCTTAATTTTTAAAATTTTGAATAGTGGTGATTTTATGAAAATTTTGGATAGGGATAGATCGCGGAATTTTTTAGCTGCTAATAAGTTTCTTAAATTTTTTAATGAGTTCATTAAAAAAAATAATGAAGATTACCAAAGTAACTTAAGTTATTGCCTAGACCAATATTATTACCCAAAAAGGAATAAAAATCATGATAAGCTAAAAGACTTAATGCTCAGAGAAGAGAATAGTTTTAAAGAGATTATTAATGATGATAAATATTCTAATGAAGATTTAATTAGAATATTTTTAATGTCTTTTCATCTAGAATTTTCTTATGATTCTAAAGAAATATCAACCAGAATCTCAGAAAAAGCCCTTCGTTATGATCTTACAGTGCCTTTTGCACGTTATGTGGTGCAGCACCAAAATGAGATAGAATTTCCGTTTAAACGTTACCAAATACAACCTGTTTGGCGAGCAGACCGTCCACAAAAAGGACGTTTTAGAGAGTTTTATCAATGCGATGCGGATGTCGTAGGTTCTAGATCATTGTTTCAAGAAGTTGAATTTGTTCAGCTTTATGATGCAGTTTTTACTGCTCTTGATTTAAAAGGAGTGACCATAAAAATCAACAATCGTAAAATTTTATCTGGTATTGCTGAGGTTATCGGAGCGCAAGACAAGTTGATAGATTTTACTGTGGCTTTAGATAAACTTGATAAAATAGGAGAAGAGAAGGTAAAAGAAGAAATGAGTAGCAAAGGCATTTCAGAAGAAGGCATTTCTAAACTTCAACCTTTATTCTCTTTAAAAGGTGATTTTGGTACTCAGGTTGAAAGCTTAAAATCAATACTTAATACTTCAGAAGTTGGACTAAAAGGCATTGAAGAACTAGAATTTATAGATGCTGCGATTTCAAAATTAGGATTAAAAACAGCAAACCTTCAATTAGATGTTACGCTCGCAAGAGGACTTAACTACTATACTGGTGCTATTTTTGAAGTTGCTGCACCAGAAGGTGTGAAAATGGGCTCTATTGGTGGCGGTGGTCGTTATGATGATTTAACGAGCATCTTTGGGAAGCCAGATACCAGTGGTGTAGGTATTAGCTTTGGGTTAGATCGTATTTATTTGGTTTTAGAAGAACTTAACTTATTTCCAAAAACTATTGCAGATGCAACCAAAGTACTTTTTATCAATTTTGGAGATAAAGAAGCTATGGCTTGTTTACAAGCGGTAACCCAATTGAGACAAAATGGAGTAAAAGCTGAGTTATATCCTGATAATGCAAAAATGAAAAAGCAAATGACGCATGCCAATCGTCGTAATATACCTTATGTGGTTTTAGTAGGAGAGGAGGAAATGAATTCTGGTATCTACACACTTAAGAACATGCTAACAGGAGACCAGCATAAATTAAATCTTAAAGAACTGTTATCTACATTAAAGTAAATTTTGAAACATGTAAAATAGAAAAAGCCCTGAGTAAATCAGGGCTTTTTTTGGTTAAGATTTAAGATTTGGGGCAAAATTACTTTACTAAAACTTTCTTAGTTGATACTGAACCGCTTACAGTATATAACTTAATTACATAAGTTCCAGTGCTTAAATTCTTAACGTCATATTCAGAGTAACCGCTCTCTGAAATACTTTCAATTTTTTGGACAGATTGTCCGAGCATATTAAATAGTTCTATAGATTTTACGTCTACTAGGTTAGGATTTATTAATACGATTTTCTCTTTGTCATTAGAGTATAATACATCTAGACTGGTGATGTTTTCGTCATCTATTCCAAGTGAACCAGCCATGATTTTAAACGTGATTTCAAAACGATCTAAATACTCACCTTCGGTTAGGAAGATTTCGTAATCGCTAACTCTTAAATCATGGAATATGCTTAATGCTTTATCATGTAAGTAGATATTAACAGCATTTGGTACATTCTCTAGGGCATTAATAGTAAAGCTGTTTATACCATCAATACTAGTTTTAACACCTAAAGGATAAACTGTGCTTAAATTAGCATTATCATTAGCCTGAATGATGAATTTTTCATCTCCAATCATCCAGAACATATCGTCTGTCTGATCTTCGTTTAAATGTGCATCAAAAGCCCAATCGACACCTACAGTCGCACTCTCATCTATTGTTAATAGAAGTTCTCTTTGTAAGTGCAAGGTGTTACTAGCCCTGTAGCCAATTCTAAACTTCATTCTGTCATCTGCATCTTCATTATTGCTTTGAGTGTTTGAAGAATTAGTTGTTCTCATAAATACTGATGAACTACCACCTTCTTTAGTAAATGCACGCTGATCGTTTTCAAAGTTTATTGTTCCGGCACTTATACCAGTTACAAAGAATCCTTGACTCACAGGTACATATCTTCCAGGTGTTTTAGTACCTACACCAACTTGTGCCACATCTGGATCTGGTGCTGGTGCCGGAACACCTCCTGAAAGGTTATAGATAGCATAACCACCTTGATATTCTTGTAAGATGTGAGATCCACCTCCCCAATGCTCCCAGAACATAAGTGCTCCAGTAGTATTTGGATTATCTAAGATAAATTCATCAGCATCTAATGACGAAGCGTAAGGGTTACCAACTAAATAATCGTTACCATTGTTAATAGTTAAACTGATGTCGCCATTATTTGGCTTTCCTAAGAAGACATAGTTTTGATCAGTCAAGATTGAACCTGTACCAGGTCCTTTCATGGTAAAACCTTCTCCTGGTAAAATATTTCCAGTACGTCTTACGTGTTGCCATGCAGAATAATCATCGCTCGTCAAGTTAGCAAATTTCCATATCCAATAATCTGCAATTCTGATAGGGTTTGTTGCAGCACCATCGTATCCAGAACTAGAAAAGTTAACAGGGTTGGTGCCATCGTACATTACATCTTGTACTGTATAACGATAATTGTTAGTTGCAATATCTATACTGCCAACAGGTGCTGACCAGTAATTGTAAGTATAGGTGTCTGCAGTACCTTGTTGATCTTTTTCAAGCTCACCGTTAATAGCTACTAACAGATCGCTATTTTCTGTTTGAATTAGTTGGGAATCTCCTTCTAAATCAATTTTACCTGTTAAGCTTAAGTAGTGTGATACTGTAAGACCGTTGCCAGTATTTGTAGCATTATCACCATTTAGAGTTAATTCATTAGCATCGACATAAAGTCCAAGTACATTTCTATTTTCGTTGTTTCCCGCTGGTAATGAACTGTTATCCATAGTTACATTGTGAGAAGTTCTAACGATATTCCAGTCAATAGTGACAGAAGGGTTAACTATAGAAGCTGTACCAGGCATATATTGTATGTTGCCGTTTGTCCAGGTTGAGTTGGTATCCCAATCACCGTTTTGTGTTGATACATATGGTAATGGAGCAGTTTGTCTATCGACCGTATCAAGATTTCTTAATGCACCTTGATTTCCATTACCAGAGGCATCATCTGTGTTTGTGTAAGTGTATACAGACATAGGGTAGTAGCCTGCTAAATCGTTCCATGGTACTGCATCAATGTCATTTTTGGTTATAGAGGTTGGTAATATTTTACCCATTACCTGTCCTACATTGTCTTCAATTTCTTGATTCATTACAAAGCGTAATTGATCTTCAGTTAATGCTGTGTTCCATACACGTACTTCATCAATATTTCCTCCAAAATGTTGTGTAGTAGTGCCTTTACCAGCAGCTGCTATTAAAAATGAATCTGTGGTAGTGACGGGTGCAGTTTTAATAGCTGATTTATCTAAGACACCATCTATATAAATAGATACCATTGACCCATCATATATTGCAGCAACATGATGCCATTCATCATCAGGAAGGCTTGTGTTGGATTGAAGGGCTTGATTTGAACCATTTTTCCAAATAATCTGAATTCTATTAGCATCTGTTAATCTAAAGTCATAACCTTGAGAAAAAGTTAAGTTTCTCTTTGATAAGATTGATTTTGTGCCTGAATCAGCAGCATCACGCTTTATCCAAGCAGAAATTGTAAATCCAGAAGGATCTAAATCTAAATTATCTTCAATGTCTATGTAATCCACAGCACCATCAAAGTATACTGAGCGCACAACTTCAACTTGTGGCGCATAACCAAAAGTAATATATTTAGTACCATCAAAGTCATATTCTGTTTCTAAGTTACCACTACCATCAGAAGTCATAACTCTATAATCAGCTGTTGGATCAAAGACTCCTGTGCTAGATATAAACATATAATAGCTTCCGGGAGGTGATATATTTCTTATCGCATTTTGAGGTATTCTAACTTTTACTCTTGGGATATCTCCACCTGACTCAACTACTTTCCATACACGTTGCATAGCTGTAAAGTTTACATTAGTTGTTAATGAAGGAGTTATGCCAGCACTCATATTTACCGTAACTGTAGAGGCTGCAAGATTTAAATCTGCACCGTTATTTCCCCACATTAAAAACTCTTTGTCGTTAAAAGTCGTTGGGTTTAAAGATTTGTTTTCACTATTTGTGTCATAAATATCTGAAAGACCAAAGGTTAAAATACCTTCAATAAGTCCTGTGCCATCAGTAGCATCGTTTACACTACTTGATTGTTTTTGATTAAGTTCGGATATGTCATCTCTACCAATACCAGCAATGTCATAGTTGTAACCAGAATTAGCAGATTGATCCCAAATTACAGTACCGTCACTATCAACATAATCTTGAGAGGTGCCGTTTGTACCTAGGGTTATTCCGTATTTAATAGCTAAATAGGATTGAATTCTGTTTCTAGCTTGGGTTAAATCACTATCATTATTTGTTGCAGAATAAGTAATAACTTCAGCTATTCTACCATCGAAACTTCCGTTCCAATATTGGCTTCTGCCTAGCCAAAATTTAGTGTCGTTCACGACTGAAAAATCTGCAGCATCATTAGTGGTGTCACCTACTTGATTAGCATTAAGATATAGTTCTACACCTGTTTCGGTGGCATCGTGGCGTATGTTTATTAAACTAACTTGATTATAATCATTAGAGCCAGAAGTGTCTGCTCTACCGTAACCATTTACATTATTAGTAGTTCCAATACAGTATGTAAAATATTCACCACTTAATCTTGCTGTATAGCCACCATATCCAAAGCCTGTAACGTCTTCTGCTTGAGTGTCGTGAGCTGTTGGGTCTGAACTTGTAAATGTATCCAATGGTATCATTGAAGTCGTAATGGTTGGGTCTGGCATTAAGACAACAAACATATCATTACTATTAAATCCACCAGTACCAGAAAGTTCATCTCTACTACCATCGCTAATGATATATGTCATATCCCTATTAGCGGTATTATTGTTGTTTTCAAATTCTACTACAGGATTGAAATTGAAATTTCGTGTTGTATTATTTCTGTAAACAGGCTCTTGTCCGGGTACAACAACCGTAGCATCTTGTCCACGACCATTATCTATCCATTCACTTACTAATGAAGCATCAGAGGCAACGCTACTACCGTCTAGCATATCGGCTTTTAACCAAAGATCGAGGTTAGAAACAATACCTCCTGGACCATAAGTAGGATCGCAAAAAGTTATACCAGTAATTTCAATATTATCTATATATATCTGATCATCATCATCACTTGCATTTGCTCTAACTCTAAAACGTCCTTGAGTTGTTCCTAGATTATGAACTTGTTTCCATAAAGTTACGGTTTTAGAGTAAAAAATTGCAGAAGTCGTGGTTTCAAAATCTGCATCTTTAGTAGATACGGTACCACCTTCAAAGCTTTGAATTGTAGACCAAGTAGAACCATTGTCAGAACTATATTCAATTAAGAATTCTTCACCGTTTTCTACACTATTGGGTGAGAAGAAAAATTTAAAATCTACCTTGTTATAATAATAAAGTACAAATGCTGGTGAAGTAAAAGCTGAAGATGAGCCTGTATTATCTCTCACTCTTAAGCTATAGTTTCCACCATAAGACCAGGTTGCGTTGTTTTCTCTTGAAGCATCAACTCCTCCTGAAGTCCACCCATCTAAACCACTCTCAAAAGTTGCGCTATGAAGTGAATAAGAATCACAAGCTATTCCATTGTAACCAGTTCCTCTAATACTAAAGTTATATGGGTTTTCATCCGAATCATCGTTTACAATTGTTATTGTTGCATTTCTATCTCCTGTAGCACTTGGATTAAAGGTTATTTCAAGAGTTGTGCTACTACCTCCTGTTACTACAGCAGATGGACTGGACGTTACTGAAAAATCAGCAGCATTGGAGCCTGAGATGGAAATGCTACCTATATTTAAATCGGCAAACCCTGAATTTTCAATTATAAATGTTTTAGATAATGTTCCAGAAGCTACATCTTGATAACCGAAATATGTGTTGTCTGCAAATGTAGGTGTTGTGTCTCCGTCACTTATTGATGTACTGTTGCCTGTAACATTGATTTCTGGTGCACTAGATCCTGCTACCATAGAAACATTATCTATGGCTATATCACTACTCCAACCATTGCCTGATGTTGCTCTAAATCTAAGTTTTATGGTTTGTCCTGTGTAAGCTGTGAGATCAATTGTGTCGGTAAACCAAGTATTACCTAAGTTACCACTAAATGTTCTAAGGGTAGTTGGATATGAGGCACCATTATCTGTACTTACATCAACTCTTAATGATCCAACATTAGATCCATACATATGATAACTGTAAGTAAATGATGCTGCAGAAGCACTTGTTAAATTAAAACAAGGACTTTCAAAATAAGCAGTTCTATTTGGGTTGTTTGGACTTGATGCTTCAATGAACATATACCATGTGTCACCATCTCCACTACTTGGACCGGTATTTGAGGAAGGTGTACCTCCAGAATCTCTTGTCCAGTCAAAATTATCTCCTGAACCTTGTGTCCAAGAGCCTGTCCCAGACTCAAAATTTTCAGAATAAGGAAAGCTTGATATTGTAGTGCCACATTGCGAACTTATTTGTAAGCTAAAAAGTACAGCACAAAAAAACGAACTCCATTTAAGGGTTAAAGTAAAAGTTTTCATAAGCGGTTAAGTTTAGTTTGGGACTAAAATTATATGACAAACATAGTTTAAATATCTGTAAAATGCAAAAATATTCGACGAAATACATGTATTGTAAGAAATTACAATCAAATAGTGTCAAGTTTGTATTTTTTTGATTGCTTTTTTTAGCTAAAAAAAAGCCGAAGAGGACATCTTCGGCTTTAGCTTTTATTTTTGATATGTTATTTTACGATTACTTTTTTGGAAATACTTGAGGCTTTATTTGAAATTTTAACCATATAGACACCTGAACTAAAGTTTGCTGTGCTTAATGTATTAGTCGAGTTTCTATTGTTTAGTTTATCATTCAATATTTGTCTTCCTTGCATATCAAATAATGTTACTTGTGTCTCAGAAGTCAGAATGCCTTTAATTACTATTTGATCATTGTTGTAATCACTATATACTTGTATTGTTTCTAAATCAGACTCGTTGGTTGATAATGTTGTCATATCAAACCTTAAATAAAACCTACCTGTATCTGAAATGCTAGATGAAGGTGTAAAGGTATAATCTGATGTATTTAAGAGTGTGAATGTATTTGTAGCAACATCTTCAAGATATATATTAGCACTAATATTTGAATCTGTTAGACTGATAGTTGCTTGTTCACCTTCACTAACATTTACGCCTAATGGAACAATAGTATTGTTATTAGCATCGTTAAAGTTTATAGCTTGTATAGCCATGTCTTTTCCATTGTTATCATTAACCAGTTCAGAATAGATAGCAAAATCCGATGGTGCTCCGTCAAAATGACTTGCATCATAACCAACATCAAGACCTAAAGATGCATTATTGGTAAAATATAAATCGGTGCTAAAGCTTTTGTCGATTGAATTTAATACGATACTTCCAAATTCAGGTGTGTTATCGTTTCTGCCAGCAATGAAGTCGTCAGAATTTCCCGAAGTCTGCATAGAAGATGTAAAAGAAACGCTACCACCACCATCTTTTGAAGAGACAAAGAAACCTTGTCCTGGTGCAATTAATGTATTTGGGTTGGCAGCTGCGTAAGCAAAATTCCAAATTGTCCAATAACTTCCGTTAGAATTGTCTGCATCATAACCATAAATTGCGGCAGTTGAAGCGTCGAATTCAGTTATGTTAGCTGTTAAAAAGTCTTCCAGCTTTATATAAGAAGGATAAGGATTTCCAATTAAATTCCATATTTCATAAGCCGAACCAGTTTTTGAAATAGGGATGTTTAAGTTTCCTGTAGTTGGAGATCCTGTAAAAGTAAATGTACTATTATCGGTAGAAGCGGCTTTATAACCAGTTCCTGCATCTAAAGTGCTTATTTCTGTATTAGAATAGGTTAGATAATCACTTGTGGTTTTGTCAAAAGGACCAAATAAATATAATGTTTCACCTGTATTGGATACTATGTTTGAATTATTCGAAATAAAATCCACAAAGCTTTCTCCGCTAAAAGGAGGGGCAACCAAGTCATTTCTGTTTGTGACAGAATTAACATGACGATTGTATTTTAAATCTCCAGAAGCACTGCCTGTTAATAAAAGACTTGAAAATTCATCTGAGTCTGAATTCATTACAAATTCTCCATTGTTTGTTATGTTTCCGTTAACAGTTACAGCGTTTTCTTTACTCACGTTAAATGTAGAGCCAGAAACAACAGTAACATTATTAACAGAAATATCTGATGACGTATTAAAAGTTCCGTCTAATAACATAACATCTTCTGAGCTTGTTAGGTCACTTGGTTCATTTGGAGTCCAAGTAGCGTTACTATACAGTAGACCATTAAATAAATATATAGTATAGTCTTCAACTTCACCATAAGTAAAGGTTTCGCATGATGTAGGTACAGCATTATATTTTAATGCTACTCTCATTCTTACACTTCCTGTAGCTATATTAGAAGGTACTGTGAAATTTCCTGATTTTGCAGCACTACCACTTACAGGACCAGTAGAGAAAACTTGTTCTCCAGCATCTTCAAAATCACCGTCTCTGTTATAATCTATCCAAACTGAATAACCTAAATTATAACTTGTTGTAAGGTTGTATTGTGGTGTAATACTTATTGAGTAGTTGGTGTCTTTTGAAAGTGTAGTACTTAAATTAGTAAAATCAGTATACAAAGCATCACCTGAAGTATTGTCAATTGTGTTAAGTTGAACTCTATTAATAGCAAAATATAAATTTGTATCTGTAGCTGTTGAAGTACAGTAGGTCAAATCAGTTGTTGTAAAAGTGATTGAACCTGTATAATTAGAAGTTGAAGAAATACATCTGCTTCTTACTTGTATTTCATAATCAGTTGTAGGATCCAAATTGGTTAAGGAATAATTTGAACTCCCAAAATCATTAATCTCAATCCAGCTAGAAGCACCTACTTCTCGGTACCTTAAATCGTATGTTGCTGAAGGAATGTTGTCCCAAGAAATATCAGCCCCTGATGCAGAAATTGAATTTGCTGCTAAATTGGTAGGCACTGAAGTTTCACAAGGAATCGTAAGACCTATGATTTTAAAGTCATCAAAAAAGAACCCTTCTCCATTTGCAGAATAGTTTTCGAATACATTGCCAGAGTCGGAACGCATTCTAAACCTAAATTGTACACTAGATGCTTCAAAAATGGAGCTGTTTTCAGAACTGTTAATAGTTACTTCTTCCATAACCCATTTGTCCATTTGGTCACCGTCGTAAATGTGACCAGAGCTGTTGTTGCCCTGGAAAGCTTCGTCTGACGTACCTTTAGCATTATGGTCGTTAGTATTAGACGAAGATTTTGGCTTTGAGTACTTACCATTTAAAGTCGTCCAAGTAGAGCCATTTGTTGATGCTTGAAACTCTACTAAATCGAAATTACGTTCTATATCCCACTTTGAATAAAACTGAATTAAAACTTCAGACGAACCTGATAAATCATAACTACTCGTAGTGGTTAACGTTTTAGTTGTATTATTAGCATACGGTGCAGTATTTCCAGTCCTTAATGCGTTAGAGCCAGAGTAAGCGTCAGCAGATGAATTACTCCAACCAGAATTTGTCCAGCCTGTTAACCCATCAGAGTCAGCATCGTGAAAAAACAAAACAGATGGTTGGTAATACTTTTCCATATTGGCTTCATAAAAGATGCCGTCATCGTTAGAAAGCTCAATTTTATATTCAATCTTATCGTTAGGTTGAATACTTGGGTCTAGAGTAATTGATGCGGAAACATTACGTTGCTCTAAAATAGACATTCCTGTTTGTGTAGATGGCGAAGTAATATTTGTAATGTTAGAAGAAATCGGTGTTACCGTCAATGTAAAGTTACTGGCCGTTTGACCGAGCCTTTCAATAGCAAAATCTAAGTTAGCTGATGTGCTATTAATATCGCTTTGGGTTAAATCGTGAAATTTAGCATACTTACCTCCATAATAAGCTCCCATTAACGAAATTCGCATAGAGCGTTTAGCAATAGGAATAATACTGCTTGGAGAAGGCCAAAATCCTTCGCTACCATGTTCTGGTGTAGTGGCTAAAATATTTTGACCTGAACCTGTAGAACCATTCGAGTCCATGCTGCCTCCGACCATCCAGTCATCTGCGATTCCGTTAGCAGGCGTAAAAATGGTTGCTCCAGAGACATATCTATTATACTTAGTCATATCTTCATGCCATTTGTGCATTTCATCTTCTCTACCTGAAACATAGGTTGGATTACCACCATATGGATGAGGAATTGAATTTGCCCAAGTATGATTCCAAATAGCTGTTTTAAAATTTCTGCTTAATATGAAATCTACCAAGATTTGAGTTTCGGGTTCCGATGCGGCACTAGGACCTCTATACGAATCACTGGTTGATGTGCCTGAAGAACCAGAACCTGCAGTTCCCCAAAAATAATCGAAGTTTCTATTGAGATCAACGCCTCTGTTTGATGATGAATTACTGGTGCCACCTGCACCTGGTCTTAAGTTTTTACGTTGCATTCCACCACCTGATGAATTAAGGTGCTCATTCCAGCGTAAACCGTCAGGGTTAACAACTGGCACAAAATATAATTCGTTATTATCTACTAGATTTTTAACTGCAGTATCAGTATTGTAATTCTCAATGAGATACCACATGAAATAAATATTATTCATTAAAGCGCTTACTTCTCTTGAATGTATCATGGAAGTGAATAGCATTTGTGGTTTAGTGCCTTCTGATGTTGAAGATTCGTTACCAGTAATTCTTACATAATAAATTGTATTCGGATTCCAGCGTGTAGTTCCTATACCATTATAAGTTAGCCCATTATTTGTTATTGAGCTAGAAGGGTTTCCCCATGTAGTTTGATTTGTTGGAGAAGCATCTTGTTTTACAGACACAATATCTAATCCATTGTTTACAGAGTATGTTCTCATATCGTCTAGTTCGGCTTCCATTTCACTGAGTGTTAAACAGCCTCCCATTGAACCTAGATTAAACTCAGTAGGTGTTGACCAGTCTTTTTCATTAAGCTCACCATACTGTAAATAGCTTTCAATTAGGGTTTCTGATACTGAACCTCTTTGAGCTATTTGCATGTCTCTTTGAGCTAAGGTTTGTGCTCTCTCAATTTCTAATTGCATTTGAGCATTAGGAAGGTCGTTTTCCGCTCTTACTCTTTGAAATGTTTCTAAATCATTTATTTCAATAGTGTAAGGAATTCCTAATTGTTGTAACAAGTTTTTGTCATAAGATGAGACATCTAAGGTTAGATTGTTATTATCGTGATCAGCACCACATCTCAAATCTATACCTTCTTCTGCCAAGAGATTTAATGTTTCTTGGGAGGGATTTAAAATTTTGATTCTTGAATGATTCTCTTGCGAAAATGAAGTTTGCAATACTAAAATGAATACTGCAACCAAGTAGGTAATTTTTTTCATTAGTTGGGGTTTTAATGAATTTGTTTCGGTGGCTAATATATCATTTTATTTTAAAATCATCCATAAAACGCAAAAAAAATCGATGAAATACATTTTTATGTAAGTTTGAGTTGTGAATGTTTATGAATTTATGACTTTTAAAAATTACTTTTTATGTTGTAAGTAGCTGAGGCAAATATGTTAATTGAACAATAATATACACATGCGTTTTTATATGTGTTTAGTGTGGAAGAACTTCGTCTTATGCTTTCTATAATTCAGGTAGTATTCTCAGTAATGAATATAGCTGAATTTGTTTTTGTCTATTTAACTTTGCACTTCTATAAATTTAACCCAAACGATATGAAACGCTTTTTAAAAATCTTATTGGGTATTGTATTACTTATATCTTTAATAACTGTTATGATACTTAACCAGTCAAAATTTGGACAACATCCTAAAGGCGAACGTTTAGAACGTATTAAAAAATCCTCAAACTATAAAGATGGATTATTTAAAAATTTAAGTGAGACCGCAGTTATGACCTCAGATAAAAGTACAATAGGCGCTATGTGGGATTTTATATTTGCTAAAAAGTACAAAGTAAAACCTGAAGATAGTTTACCATTCGTTTCAACAGATATTAAAGGTTTAGATGAGAAAGAAGATGTGTTAATATGGTTTGGACATTCATCTTATTTTATGAAATTAGATGGAAAAACTTTTTTAGTAGATCCTGTATTTTGTGGTTATGCAGCACCATTTTCTTTTATGACTAATGCATTTAAAGGAGCTAATAATTATGGTGTAGAAGATTTACCTGATATTGATTATTTAATTATTTCTCACGATCATTGGGATCATTTGGATTATGAAACAATTTTAAAGTTAAAGTCTAAAGTTGATAAAGTAGTTTGTGGGTTAGGTGTTGGTCAACACTTTGAATATTGGGGTTATAAAGCATCTAAAATTAACGAGCTAGATTGGTACGAAGCTATCGAATTTGAAGACGTAAAATTGACAGCAACACCAGCACGTCATTTTTCAGGAAGAGGTATCAAAAGAAATAAAAGTTTATGGGCATCTTATGTGCTAAACACAAAAAGTAATAACATCTACATTGGTGGTGATAGCGGTTACGATACGTTTTATAAAGACATTGCGGCTAAATTTGGTCCTTTTGATTTGGCAATTATTGAGCAAGGTCAGTATAGCGAGAACTGGAATCAGATTCACTTATTGCCTAAACAATTATATCAAGTAGCAGAAGAGTTGAATACACAAAAGCTGTTTCCGGTTCATAACTCAAAGTTTACACTTTCAGATCATCCTTGGTATGAGCCATTAGATGAAGCGCTAGCTAATAAAACGGAAAGTGTTTCTTTAGTAACGCCAAAAATTGGTGAAGTAGTAAAACTAAAAGATAGTACGCAAGTTTTTGAAGCTTGGTGGAAAGATTTAAAATAAGTCTACTGCCTTACATTGTTAAAAGACCGTTAAAGTGATGTTAGGTTTTAGGTTTGAATTTCTTAACTTTGCTTTATGGAAGTAAAAACACAACGTTCGGTATCGCCTTTTAATAGTGAGTTAAAGTTAAAAGGCTTTAATGTCTTTAGAATTGAAGAAGATAGTAGTGCTACTAAAATTTACAGTCGTAAAGATTTTTATAAAATTTGTCTGACTACAGGTAAGAGTATAATCCATTATGCAGATAGAAGTTACGAGCAAGAAGGAACTATTCTCTTTTTTGGAAATCCGCATGTACCATATTCTTGGGAAACACTTTCTACAACATATGTAGGTTACACGTGTTTGTTTTCTGAAGAATTTTTGCAATTATCTGAGCGTACCGATAGTTTGTTGCAATCACCTTTGTTTAAATTAGGTGGCACACCTGTTTTAAAAATAACTGAAGAACAGCGTTTGTTTCTGAATGGTGTCTTCGAGAAAATGATGCAAGAACAACAAACAGATTATTCCTTTAAAGATGATTTAATCAGAAATTATATTCAGTTAATTCTACATGAAGCTATGAAACTTCAGCCTTCAGAACAAGATGAAAAACACGCAAATGCTGCTTCTCGTTTAACATCAGTGTTTTTAGAACTTCTAGAACGTCAATTTCCTATTGAAACTGCAGATTCACCATTAAAACTTACCACAGCACAACAATATGCAGACCAATTATCTGTTCATGTTAACTATTTAAATCGTGCTGTAAAATCAGTTACAGGAAAGTCTACTTCTACGCATATTACAGAACGAATAGTTAACGAAGCTAAAGCGTTGTTGCAACACACCAATTGGAATGTTAGTGAGGTTGGTTATGCTTTAGGTTTCGAATATCCTACGTACTTCAATAACTTCTTTAAAAAACAAACAGGCTTAACACCAAAAACGGTTAGAGTTTAATTTGGTTTGAATTTTATAATTTTTGATTTGATTTTCGTTATCCGGTAATAGGTTAGCGAAAGTATCTTTGTGCCATAGATTTTAAGATGAAAATATGAGTACAGAAAAAACCAATACTATTTTTGATAGAATACTTTCAGGAGAAACAGTTTCTTTTAATGACTCTGAGTATGATCAGCTTCACCTGCAATCAGAACGAGCTATTAGTATTTTGGTAGATTTAAATGCTTCTAAAACTCTAGATAATATCCGAAAACACTTAAGTGAACTTACTCAAAGTAAAGTAGATTCTAGTACAACTTTATTTACACCTTTTAGTATTAATTATGGTAAGAATCTAAAGTTGGGTAAAAATATCTTCATAAACCAAAACTGTCAAATCTTAGATTTAGGTGGTGTTACTATTGATGATGATGTAATGGTAGGGCCAAGAGTTAATCTTTTATCCGAAACACATCCTGTAGAGCCAGAATCTAGAAAAGCATTGATAGGAAAACCAATTCATATCAAAACAGGAGCTTGGATTGGTGCAGGATCAACAATTTTGTCAGGTGTAACTGTTGGTGAGCATGCTATTGTTGCAGCAGGTGCTGTGGTGTCAAAAGATGTTCCAGATAGAACCGTCGTTGCTGGTGTTCCTGCAAAAATTATTAAATCGATTTAAAAACTAAAAATGATGAAAAACACTACACTTGTATTAATTGCTTCAGTATTTTTTTGCTTTCAAAGTTGTAAAAAAGTAGAAAGCAATTCTAATACAGAAGAAACCAAAGAAGTAACCACAGCAAAAACTGAAAACAAAAATTATTCAGAAGATTTAGACTTCATTTTTCCAAAAGGTCAAAAAGGACCAGATAAGAACTTTACAGGTAATGTGTATAATTACGGAATTGTTATGGATTCAACATTAACCACAATAGTTGGTAATGTATATTTTGAACCAGGAGCAAGAAGTAATTGGCATACACATCCAGCTGGTCAAATTTTAGTTATTACTGATGGAGTTGGGTATCATCAAATTGAAGGAGAACCAATTCAAGTCATTAAAAAAGGAGATGCTGTTACTTGTCCACCAAATACAAGACATTGGCATGGAGCAAGTAAGGATAAAGGTCTTCAGCAAATGTACATTGTGCCAAATATTGAGAAAGGTATAGTCAATTGGATGGAACCAGTAACAGACGAGCAATACAATAACCTATAAACTTTTAGACATGAAGACTCAAGACAACCAAGAAAACAAAGGGCAATCTAGAAGAAATTTTATAAAGCAATCAGGTACTGTTGGAGCAGGAATGATGTTAATGGGATCAGTTCCACTATTTGCAAATTCAAAAAATTCAGAAGAAAAAGAAATTATAGACATGAGTAAAAATATAAAAACAAAAGGTTACGCAGCTAAAGACGAATCAGGTAAATTAAGTCCATGGGAATTTGAAAGAAGACCAGTAGGAGATGATGATATTTTAATCGATATCAAATTTGCAAGTATTTGTCATTCCGATATACATCAAGAAAAAGGGCATTGGGGAAAACAACAATATCCTCAAGTTCCAGGACATGAAATTGTTGGTGTCGTTGCTGCTGTAGGAAAAAATGTAACCAAATTTAAAGTAGGAGATAGAGCAGGTGTTGGTTGTATGGTTGATAGTTGTATGGAATGTGAAAGTTGTACTCATGGTGAAGAACATTTTTGCGATAGAGGTCAAACTTTATTCACTTACGGAAATAAATCTGAAGCAGAGCCAACAGGAATTACTCAAGGTGGTTATTCAGATAAGATAGTTGTAAGAGATCATTTTGCGGTTCATATTCCAGATCACATCAATTTTGAAGAAGCTGCGCCACTTTTATGTGCTGGTATTACAACTTACTCGCCATTAATGAGAGCTCAATTTAAAGTAGGAGACAAAGTTGGTGTTGCAGGTATCGGTGGATTAGGGCATTTAGCAGTTAAAATTGCAGTGTCTAGAGGCGCAGAAGTTTATGCGTTTACAACAACACCAGATAAGGTAGAAGACATCAAATCTTGGGGCGTAAAAGAAGTTATTGTTGTAGATGATGAATTTAAAAACATGCAAGCCTACAATAAAACTTTAGATTATATGATTTCTACCATTCCGTATCAATTTAATGTGACGCCTTACGTTATGTGTTTAAAACCTGGCGGAACATTCACGTTTGTTGGTATGCCAGAAGGATCAGAAATCACAATTAACAACTTAATGTTAGCGTTTGCACGAGTTAATTTCAATGCATCATTAATTGGTGGTATTCCAGAAACTCAGGAAGTTGTTCACTATTGTGCCGATAATGGTATCAAACCAAGTATCGAAATTATTGATGCCAACCAGATTAACAATGCTTGGGATAAAGTGGTTAACAAAGAAGCAAGATACAGATACGTTATCGACGCTTCAACGTTTTAAAAAAGAATGAAAAAGAAAAAGAAATGATTACAAAAGAAACATATAAATTAAATAACGGAGTAGAAATTCCAAAAATAGGTTACGGAACTTGGATGATTGACAACGATGCTGTTGTTGATGCTGTAAAAACTGCAATTAACGTTGGTTACACGCATATCGATACAGCCCAAGCATACCAAAACGAAGAAGGTGTTGGTAAAGCGATTAAAGAAAGTGATGTAGCAAGAGAAGATTTGTTTGTAACAACAAAACTGGCAGCAGAAGTAAAATCTTATGATGAAGCTGTAAAATCGATAGACGAATCTTTAAAAACCATGGGCTTAGACTACATAGATATGATGATTATTCATAGTCCAAAACCTTGGCAAGAATTTCAAAACGAAGACAGATATTTTGAAGGAAACTTAGAAGCTTGGAAAGCTTTAGAAGAAGCTTACGAGGCAGGAAAACTAAAAGCTATCGGAGTTTCAAACTTCAAAAAAGAAGATTTAGATAACATTTTAGAAAATGCAAAAGTAAAGCCACAAGTCAATCAAATTTTAGCGCACATCACAAACGTGCCAACAGATATGATTGAGTATGCTAAATCTAAAGACATTTTAATTGAGGCATTTTCACCATTAGGACATGGCGAATTATTCAAAAATGAAGAAGTGAAAGCAGTAGCAGAAAAATACGGAGTTTCTGTACCGCAATTAGCAATTAGATACGATTTACAATTAGGCTTATTACCATTACCTAAAACACAAACGCCAGACCATATGAAATCTAATACAGAAGTAGATTTTGAAATTTCTGTAGAAGACATGGAAAAACTAAATAATCTAGAAGAAATCAAAGATTACGGAGAAGCAAGTAACTTCCCAGTATTCGCAAAATAAATTAAAATGCATCTTTAGAAGATGCATTTTTTAGTATTAAAAAAATTAAAAAGAAAACATTATGAAAATTACAAGAAACGGCGAATTGCCATCAATGAAAGGTCCAGAAGATTGGTTTACAGGAGATGTAATCGTAGATCCATTATATCAAAACGTAGAAAACGTAACAAAAGGCGCAGCATCTTTAGTAACTTTTTCACCAGGAGCAAGAACCGCATGGCATACACATCCAGCAGGACAAACTTTAATCGTACAATCAGGTTTAGGATGGGTACAAAAAGAAGGCGGACCAATTGAAGAAATCAAACCAGGAGACATCATTTATTTTGAACCTAACGAGAAACATTGGCATGGCGCTTCAGCAGAAAAAGCAATGAGTCACATAGCTGTTCAAGAAGAAGTAAATGGTGAAGTAGTAACGTGGTTAGAGCATGTTACAGATGATCAATATAAAAAATAAACCATGCCACATTTTCAAATAAAATTGCTTGAAGGAAAATCTGAAGAGCAGAAGCAAAAACTAACAGAAGAAGTCATAAAAGCAGCACAAAGTGTTGTTGGTTTTGGTGAAGAATCATATTCTGTTTCTATAGAAGAGTATACGCTTAATGAATGGAAAACAAAGGTTTATCCAAACGATATTATGGCAAAAGAAAAAGTGCTTTACAAAAAACCTGGATATAAGTTTTAAATAATATAAATGATGAAAGAATTAGACAATCAAGCAATAGAAATGATTTCCGAAAGGAATGATTTTCATATTGCGCCTTACAGAGAAGATGGCGAAACTTTTGGAACACTTACTTGGATTTGGGTTGTTGAGGTAGAAGGTAGTCTTTATGTTAGGGCTTACAATGGCGTAAATTCAAGATGGTATAAGTCGGCTTTATCTCAAAAAGCAGGAAAAATTAAATCTAATGGTACTGAGTTTAAGGTTCAGTTTCAACCTATTTCAGGTGAAATAAATGATAAGATTGACGAAGCTTACAGAGTGAAATACAGTAGTAGTCCGTATTTACAATCTATGATAAGCGATAGGGCAAAAGCAGCAACAGTGAAAGTTTTTTAGATGAAAGAAAAACAACAGGGATTATTAGCGGTTTTAACAGCTAATACAATTTTTGGATTAAATATTCCTGTAACTAAAGCTTTGATGGACACTTGGATGACACCTATGGGTTATACCGTAATTAGGATGTTTTTCGGTGTCCTCATTTTTTGGTTTATAGGTCTATTTTTATCAAAAGAAAAAGTAGATAAAAAAGATTTTCCAATAATTCTTATTGGAGGATTAATGGGATTTATTGGAACACAATTTTTGTTTTCCCAAGCATTGCAATATACATCACCAGTCACTTTTTCTTTGTTAATGGCGCTTACTCCCGTGGTAGTATTAGCACTATCTACTATTTTTTTAAAAGAAGTAGTATCAGCAAAAAAGATAATAGGTATTCTCACTAGTATTACAGGAGCTGTTCTAATTATCGTTTTAGGTGATTCGGATGGTAGCGAATCGGGTTATGCATTTTTAGGCTTACTGTACTCAGTTTTATGTGTGCTGTGTTATGCTGGTTATTTGGTTATGACAAGAAAAGTGTCTATGAAATATCAACCAGTTACTATTGCCAAATGGATGTTTTTAGTATCTGCTCTTATTGCGTTTCCTTTTAGTTTTTCTGAATTAGACCATCAGGTTATTTTTTCTGGTGAATCAAATCTCATGGCTTATTCTTTCTTAGCATTTGCACTATTGTTTTCTACGACTTTGGCGTTTTTCTTAATGCCGTATGCACTAAAAAGATTAGAGGCGAGCACAGTAAGTATCTTTATGAACCTACAGCCTATTATTGCATCTATAGTTGCTGTTGTGGTAGGGCAAGACTACTTTACTTGGGATAAACCATTTGCTATTTTGTTGGTTGTTTTAGGTGTTTACTTAGTGACTCAGAATAAATCTAGGATAGCAAGGAACGCTTAAAATAATAAGCGGATTGTTCTTATTAATATTGATTAGATTTTATTTATGGTTAATAGCTTTTAAGATTACTTTCTTTTTATATCTTTAAAGTCCCTTAAAAGCTTTTTCTAGTTTAATTTTTATAATCCTTTTAATTGTAATGAAAGAGGTAAAATAGCCTCTTGTAATTTCAAATGAAAAAGACTTATATTAAGATTAATTAAATTCAACCAAAATAAACCACTATTAAAATGAAGCTATTGCCAATCCATCAACAAATTAAAACCATAACTTATTGCCTGTTATTGGTCTTGCTAGCGTCTTGCAGCAGTTCGCCAGAAAGCTTAAAAACAATACCAGAGAACACAAATGCAGTTGCCGTTATAGATGTATTTTCACTTTACAAAAAAGGAAACCTCAAGGATTTAGAGGATCTTGAGTTTTTTAAAGCATTTCAAAAGGAAATACGAAATGAAGATAAAAAGGTAGCTAGATTTATAGATGATCTTAAAGAAGACCCAACAATGTCTGGTATAGACTTTACAAAAGATGTCTTTTTGTACTACATCGAAGAAGCTTCGGACGAAAAGTTCTTTTGTGTATCACTAGACCTAAAAAGCGAAGAAAAGTTTGTTGAGTTTTTAGAAGATTTATTAGATAAAGGTGGTGTAGATTTTGATGTAGAGGAAGAAGACCTTTATAAATATCTTATTGTAAAAAATGAAGTAGCTTTTGCTTGGGATAGTAAGAAAGCGGTAATGTTAACTGCTGAAAATTGGTCTAGTAGAGAAAATCTAGACCTTGAGGTAGAGGCTTTATTTGAGCTAAAAGGAAATAAACAGATAAGTGCAAATAAAGAGTTTATGTCTTTTTACGGTAACAAAAAAGATATCAACTTTTGGATGTCTTCAAATTTATTTGAGTCTAACTACTATTTTAAAGACTTAGGAAAAGAATTAGATGTAGATTTAAAGGATAACTATATTTCTGCATATTTAGAATTTGAAGATGACCGTATCAGTCTTCAAGGTAAAATGTTTCCTAACGAAGAAGTGAAAGAAATGTTGAAAAAAGACAATATTTGGAATCATGATTTTAATACATCTATTTTAAACTATTTACCTAAGCAGAGTTTTGCAAGTGCCGCAATGTCTTTTGACACTTCAGAGTATTATAAACTAATGCAAGAAGAAGGAGATATAGATAAAGTTGAAAAAGAATTTGAAAAAGAAATGGGTTTTGAGTTAGAAGATTTTTTTGAAAGCTTAAATGGCTCAGTAATGTTTAATCTTTCTAACATTGAAGAAACCACATACGAGTATGAAACCTATAAAATGGTCTATAATGAAAATAAGACTAGACGTTACAATGCTTTAAATAATGAATATTATTACGAAGGTGGTTATGAATATAAGGATACTACTGAAACCAGAACAACCACACTACCAATAATGTCTTTGGTGTTTGATATGAACACAGACAAATATTTAAAGAAAATCATAAACAAAATACCAGAAGATAAGATTGAAGACAAAGATGATTATTACGAAGTAAAATTAGATAGATCATATTCTGGGTATTTTGCTTTTAATGATGATGTATGTTTGTTTACTAACGATAAAGCAAGTGTAAAAGCCTTTAAAGATGGTGGTTTAGGGTCTAACAGTTTGTCTAGTTCTTCAAAAGCATCAGATTTTTCAAAAGGAGGATATTATGGATACTTAAATCTAAATTATGATGAATATCCAAAAGAGATAAAGAAGCTATTAAAAGATAAGCAGAGTGATAAAGAAGAAGAAATGTTTAATATCTGGACAGATTTTGCAAGAGGTGTTGAGGTGAAAATGATAGATAATTTCACCATGGAATTTAATCTTGAAACCAAAGACAATAATAAAAACAGTTTGCAGCTACTACTAGAGCTTATAGATGAAAGTTTTGAAAGCTATTCTTCACTGTAAGTCTTATGCAAATACGTTTAAGCAATTTAAAACCAACTTATATGTCAGAAGCAGAATTATCTGGTTCTGACATATATTTACAAAAGGAAGTGGTTTTTCAAAAAGGTCAGAGGTATTTACTCAAAGCCAACTCTGGCCATGGCAAGTCTTCTGTCTTAAACTTTATCTATGGCAGCAATTTTAACTACACAGGAGAGGTTTCATACAGCATTGAGGAAACTTCTATATTTAACCTTCGCAAAACAGAAATAAGCTACGTTTTTCAAGACTTTAAGTTGTTTCCAAGTTTAACGCTTTTTGAGAATATCCAGTTAAAAAATAAATTAACACACTATAAATCTACCGAGCAAATAGATGCATTAATTGAAAAAATGCAATTAACCCATAGACGCGATAGTCTGGTTGGTACGCTATCTCTAGGTCAGCGCCAAAGAGCTGCTGTAATTAGAGCGTTGTGTCAACCTTTTAGTTTTTTATTGCTCGATGAGCCTTTCAGCCATTTAGACAATTCTAATATTAAAATTATTATAGAAATTTTAAACAAAGAATTAGAGGAAAGGCAAGCAGCGGTAATTATTACAGCATTAGACAATTTACCTTTTTTTGAATTTGATAAAACCATAAATCTTTAGTATGCTTATTAAACTTCAAAAGAAGACACTTGTCAAAATTCAATTAATAGGGTATGTTATAACCTTGTTTATAGGTGTTTTTATTGTGCTAACAACACAGCAATTGTATCAGGATGTAAAACCATTACTATCAGAGCAAACAGACGTGTTTAGTGATAAATCTGCAGTAATAAGTAAAGAGGTCTCCGTATTTAAGAGTGTAAATAAAGATCGAATTTACTTTTCTTCAGAAGAGATAGAAGAATTAAAATCTCAACCTTTTATAAAAGATGTTTCTATTTTTAATAATGCGGATTTTAGGATAAAAGCGTACTCTAATCAGTCAGAAAACATTCCGTTATTTCAAACAGATTTGTTTTTTGAGAGTATTCCAGATGATTATATAGATGTAAAAACGGAAGATTGGGTTTGGGCAGAAAATGATGAGGTTGTACCTATAATAATTCCAGAGAATTACCTAAAACTGTACAATTTTGGTTTTGCCGAAAGCCAAGGATTACCTGTGTTATCTAAAAATACCATCTCGCAAATTACCTTTAATTTAAAAGTGTCTGGCAACTTTAGTAGTGAAGTTTTTAAGAGTAGGATAGTAGGGTTTTCTAATAAGATTAATTCTATTTTAGTGCCAGAAACCTTTTTAGAATATGCTAACACTAAATTTGGGCGTTCTAATAAATCTAGAATTAGTAGACTGTTGGTTACATTTAATAATCCTACCGACGAAAGAATTCTACAGTTTTTTAATGAAAACAATTATTCCATCAACAAAGATAAATTAGAGTTTAGCAAACTTTCTTTTTTCTTCAATTCAGCATTGGTATTCGTAATCGCTATTGCGATGATTATCCTTGTGCTTTCTATCGCTTTTATTTTATTAAGCTTTAATTTAATAATACAGAAAAACAAAGCTATGATATCAAACCTTGGAGCCATTGGATATACCCATAAATCAATAGCAAAATTTTACCAAGTCGTTATATCTGGAGCAACTTTGATAGCTATTATTCCTGCAATTATTTTAAGTATTTATGTGCGTAACTTATACTTAGACCGATTAGAGACCTTATTTGAATTTTCAGAAGGAAGTAGTTTCATAACCGCTTTGGGTATTGCTACTCTTGTAGTACTCTGTGTGCTTTACAGCATTATTATTTTAAATAAAGTTAAGGCAATTGTTTTGCCAAAACGATAGTTAGTGACATTAGAATAAGCTTTAAGATTACCACACTATATATAATTAAATTTGACTATTTAGTGCTGATTAATTTATACTTCAATAGGTAACAAGATTTTAAAATCTATTTATTAATACTTTCAAAACAGTATCTATATTATTAAACAAATCATTCTCTTTTTGATTAATAATTATATCTGGTTGAAGTGCGGTATTTGCCTTGTCTGATAACCTAAATAATCTTTTAGAATAGGTAATTACCAATTTTGAACTAGGTAGAGTAAAGCTATCCATATCTTGATAACCATTAGGATTAGATCCAGTAGGCTGGCCAACTAATTTTGCGTTTAATAATTGTTTGAAAAGTGCTGCATTACTTGTACCTGCCGAAAACGTTTTATTGCTTGTTAATACAAATACACCATTTTTCCAATCTATAGAATCAGCAAGGTTTAATGCATAGGCCAAAACAACACCAACATATAAATCGCCACCACCATTATTGCGCATATCAATAACTATTTGTTCTGGTTGGTTTTTAGAAATATATTTCACCAATTTTCCTCCAAAAACTTGCATTTCTTCAAAGGTTGGATAGCTTTCAAAATTAATATATAAAGCTTTGGTGTTTTTTATGGGTGTAAACCATAAATAGGGAAAACTAGAATCGTTAGGCTTTGTTATTTCTGGGATACCAACCGTTAAATGAACAAAATCTGTTGTTTTGATTAATGAATCTGTATCTATAGCAGTAAGCGTTGCTTTAATTTTTTGATTATTTGTATCCAGAAATGTAAATACTGCCTGATGTTCTTTTTTAGTAATATGAAGTGTATAGAGTAATTCGCTAATATTTATATATTCACCAGTTCTTACAATTTGTGAGTGTTCGTTTTCTACAAACTGTGCGGTTTCAGAAACTTTTGTTGAAAGTTCTTCAATAGGAACATCATCAATAGCCACCAATGATAATTTTAACAAGTTACTGTGCTCGTTACTTACTTTTACTACACGCCATTTATCATCAATAAATTTTACTTCAAAAGGAAAACGATGTATTGGCATATTTCTTAAGGAAACCGAGGTATGTCCATCATTTACAAGCCTTGTTAAGTGCATGAGTTTAAGAATAATTTCAAAATCGTTTAATGTTTCAACATTTTTATAGATTTTATTCCACTCATTTTCAAACTCATCTTTTGTTACAGTATTGTATAAATCAATGTGTTTTTGCTCTAATGACTTTTTATAAATCTCAAGATCTTCTTTCCATTTGATTTTGTTTGGTGTTTGTGCAAATAAACCATTACTTGATAACAACACAGCAGCTAAAAAATTAATTGCAACTTTTAAAAATGAGTTCATAATTCTATTTGTTTTCTATTATTTTAAGTATGTCATAAACCAAAATCATTGCACTTTTAGAAGCCTCTAACTGATTTAACGTACCACAAATGTATGTGTCTAATTGAGGGCAATACCATAAAAAAGAAGCAGTAGCACCAGAATGACCAATAAGTTGTATGTCCGATTCTGTATCGGTTAACTCATCAATAGAAACTTTTCTTATTCCGAAGCCATATTCCATACCCTTAGTTTCATACACCCAATTTTGCATGGCTAATCGCGTTTCTTTCTTTATAATTTCATCATTGTTAAAAGCTTTTAAAAAAGTAATTAAATCATGAGCAGTTGAGACTAAACCGCCTCCTCCCCAATCTGCACTTAAGCTTTTGAGTGATGATAATTCGTATTGGCTAGCATAAAATTTATCTATTGGGAGTTCATTATCTATTGGAGATGATTTTAAGTTGACATATGATTCATTCATTTTTAAAGGTTGAAAAATATGTTGCGTAAAGAACTCATCTAAAGTAATTCCACTTACGTTTTCAATAATCAATGCTAAAAGTACATACTCAGTATCTGTATAATGATAGCCAGTGCCAGGAACAAAATGAGGTGTCATTTTTTCTTTGGTAAATTGTATCATTTCTTCGGCAGACCATAATTTATTAGTGTCCATCAATATTTGATTAATGATATTTGGACTTTCATCTTTAGTTTGATCTGTAAAATAATCTGGCAAACCAGAAGTATGCTGCAATAAATGGGCAATGGTTAAATCTTTTGAATAGTCTTTTTTACCTAAAACATGAAGATTGTTCATAATACTATCAGGTAAATATTGAGCGATAATATCTTCAAACTTTAGTTTGTTTTCATCCTTTAAAATACCGATTGCTACTGCGGTAAACATTTTAGTAATACTAGCTGTATAAAAAGGTTGATGCTCTACATCTATAAGATTACCTGCTGTCTTATTTTTATGAAGTGATATGTCTAAATTCTTAGATTTAGAATAGACCTTCAATATTGCATTATTTATGTTTTTAGCACTTGAGTATTGATTGAAAATAGAATCAATCTCTTCTTGTGCCAAACAAACTTGCAAGGTGAATAGGAAAAATATGAGCTGTATTAAATGTTTCATTTTTTGATTTCTTTAGAATGAATAGCCTATTGAAAACTCACCATAAAATGGATCTACAAAGTCATAATCATCTCTAAAATCTCTAACCATATCATTAACCTCATTTGTATTTGGGTTGCTGCTCCAATCTTCATTTGAGAAGCCGTAACCAAGAGCAAAAGTTAAGGTAAAACCACTCTTCCAAGCCCATTTTTTACCTGCATTAATACCATAACTTACATCTGGCATTGTAAAGTCAAAACTCGTGTCGTTAATCTTGCCTTTTCCATCAAATTGTCGGTATCTGCCATAAGCACCTACAAAATACGAATTCATTTGTTTATTAAAATGATAACGGTAATTCAATATAAATGAATATCCGCTAGATTCTATACGAGCGTCTGTGTAGGTTTTAGGAATGGCTTCATAATCAAAACGTGCCACAAAGCCATGTTTTTGATTATGCAAGTACTCATAGTTTACAGAGTAAATTCCAAAAGCTACTGCAGCTGGGCACATACTGATTGAGTGTTTAAACTCTGTTTGTGAGTTATTTGAATCTTCGGTTTCTTGTGCAAAAGTAAATACGGATAAGGACATTACTAAAGCTGTAATAATAATTTTAAAAGTAGTTTTCATTATTTGTTCGTTTTGATTTATAATTTGATAATGCAAAGATGTATCAGAAATGAAGGCTTATCGTCCTGAATTATGATTTCAAACCTTTTTATTTGTAATACTCAAATACTAGTTCATATTTCTGTAAGTGAGCGTTTTAAGGGTTGCGTTTTGCATTTAGGCAGAAGTCTCTAAAGATGTTTTATGGTCTACATCTTTGAGCCTAAGATGTGTTTTTAATAAGGTAATGAGAGATTCGAATTTAGATATCGTATTTTCATTTACTTTCTATTGAGTAATTCAAAGTTTTTTAGCTTCTTCTATGTAGAAATCTTTTAAATGATGGTTTCCATAGCTCTCCGCTATATTATCTTCGGCCATTAAAGTTAGAAAAAACTCTATTGGTCCATAGGTTTTGACGCTTGTGAAAGTTCTTAAAATCCAAATTGAAAACCGTCTAAGCCAATCTGGGAAATGCGTGATTTTTACAGGTTTGTTTAAAGCTTCAAGAGCGAGTTTGCTAATATCATTAAGGCTTAAAACATCTGGGCCACCTATTGTTTGTTCTTTATTTTTATCGTCTAAATTATTTACAATAGCTCTTGCTAAATCTTCACCATGGATAGGGTTGAATTTTTGATTGCCAGATCCAAACAAATAGACACGACCAGATTTTGCCATTTGCAAAAAATCTTTCATATCTGAGAAAAAACCATTAGGTCTTACTATCGTGTAGTTTAATCCCGAAGATTTTAAAGCATCTACAAACTTTTCTTTGGCTTCAAATATTTTTAAATTACGGTGTTTATCTCCATTAATTGCAGAAACGTAAACAAAATGCTTTACACTAGCTTTTTTAGCTTCTTCAAGTAAATTTATATTGGCTTTATAGTCTACATCCCGATAGGTTAACCCATCTTTTTGCCTTGTAATACCAATCGTTGATATTACTGTGTCGATCCCTTTACATATGTCTCTTAAGGTTTCGGGTTTTGTAACTTCGGCTTGTTTTATTTCTAAATAGTCTTCGTTATTATTTTTTATTCTACTTGGTTGACGAGCAATGGCTAAAACTTGATTGTGATTTTCAATTAAAATCTTTAATAAATAACCGCCTAAATAACCTGTGGCTCCTGCTAACAATACGTTGGTATGTTTCATTATTTAAAAATTTTAATTAAACTCGTTTGTTAATAATTGCTCTATAATAGTATTACGTTGTAACCCTGTATTATCCTGCTTGTTGCTTAAAATTACAATTGTTGAGTCGTATTCTGGAATAAAACCAATCATGCTCCAAAAGCCATTAATATCTCCACCATGCCAATACATTGTGGTATTGCCTTCTTGAGTAGTGAACCAGCCTAAACCAAAATCAAGATATCCATTTGGTACATCTTGGGCAAATATTTCGGTTTTTTCGACTTCGGTAAACCAATTTGTTTTTACAGCGTTAATCCAAGTTTCCATATCATTTGGGCTACTGCTGAAGTCTCCTGCACCAAATGCAATAGTCATAGGGTAGGTGCTATTTGAGTTGCCGTTTAAATAACCTTGAGCATGAGTATTAATGTTAATCATATCAGCACCTTTATAAGAATTAGTCATGTCTAGCGGATTAAAAATTTTCTGCTGTATGTATTGATGGTATGGTAGTTCTGATAATTCTTGCACTAATAAAGCTGCAATAAGATAGTTTGAGTTACTATACTGCTTGTTAGTACCTGGTGTAAAATTGAGTCCGTTTTCTGCAATTAAATTTGTTATAACATTATAAATATCTGCTTCGTCTAATGTTTGCCCTTCTTCGAAAGCTTGTTCTACTACAAGCTGATAATCTGGGATACCAGATTGATGTGACAATAATTGGGCAATGGTTATTTGATTTCCGTTTGGAAATTCGGTGTCAAATTCATCTAAAGTTTGATTAAAACTATTGATTAGACCATCACGTTTTAATTGCACAATAGCTGCCGCAGTCAAAGTTTTGGTAACAGAACCTATGCGATAAGCAAGGTTGAAATCTTGAGGTAATTCAGTACTTTCATTTGCCAATCCGAAGCCCTGTCTTACTAAATCATTTCCGTTTTTAGTTACAATGGCATAGCCTTGAAAATTAATTTCATTCAATAGGTTTTCTAAGGTTGTATAGTTGTTAGGTTGGGTGTTGTCATCATCCTTGGAGCAAGATGTGAAAAGTATTAGGCTAGCTACTATAAATGTTGGTAATAATTTGTGTAAAGTTGTCATAACTGTTCGTGTATTGATTATTAATTTGAATGCAAAGATTCATTAGATTAACAAAGCAATCGTTCTAAATTATAATCTGAAACGAACTAATGATGATTTACAATGTATTGGCTTTTAACCAGGCTTTAGGTGTTGTGTCTTCTATTTTTTTAAAATAGGTATTGAATACACTTTTAGAATTAAAGCCACTATCAAAAGCCAATCCGAGAATAGTGAGGTGCGAATTCTTAGGGTCTACGGCTATGGTTTTAAAGTGATTTAGACGATAGGAGTTAACAAAATCATTGAAATTGATATTAAAAGCTTGATTGATCAAGTACGATATTTTATTTGTATTCAATCCTAAAACATCTGCAACAAATTTTAAACTTAATTGCGGATTTAAAAAAGGTTCTTCTTCTTTAAAATAGGTAAGCAACTCTTCTTTTAAAACTTCTATTTGATTTTTATCTAAAATGTTTGAAGTTGATTTGTCTTCTTCTTTAGTTGTTTTAACATCTTCAATAAGCAGATTAGACTGATGTAGATCTGTAAATCCTATTGTGTTGTGTAAAGGTTGTAAAAAAGGCTCTTGCCTAAAGTTTATAATTTGACCACGTCTTTGGTTAATCATTTCTTTTAACTTAGAAAAACCAAGCTCTTTCTGGTTAGAATTACTTAGAATAAATACATCATAAGGAACGATTAAAGTTTCTTGGTTATCAAGCTCTGACCATTTTTTTATGATTTCATCAGGAACTTTGATATGCTTTTCATTAATAATTTTGAATAATAGATTTTTCTCTTCTATCAATGATGTATTGTGTATAAATTCTTCGAATTGCTGTTTTTTGTTTAACCATATTAAACAAAAGCATTTTAAATGATGTGCTAGTTCTAATTCTGGATTAAGTGTTAATGCATAGTTTATATTTTCTAAGGCCTTGTTAAATTGTCGTTGATAGTAATATATGTGAGCTATTGTGTAATGATTATTAGCAGAAAGAGGATCAACTTCTAGCAATTTCTTGGCATATAATAAGGCTTCATCAAAAAAACCAAGAGCAATGAACAATTCTGCCATGGCTTCTAAACCATCAATATGATTTGGATTAATATCTAAGACTTTATTAATATGGATGTATGCATTTTTAAAATCCCATTCCTCCCAGAAAAATTTACCTACAAAAGATAAAGGATACTCTGGCAAAGAGGTATCTATTTCTTTTGCTATTAAAAGGTTACTAATAGCTAAGTTCATAGCTTCTTGATATGGCATGTAGCCCCACATTGCCAGTAAGCCATAACATTGTAGATTGGCATAGTAGGCCTTAGCATATTGCTTATCAAGAGCAATTGCTTGATTATAAAATGAAATTGCTTGGTTTATACTTTCTGGTGTCCATTTTAATTGTAATGAGCGTCCTTTTAAAAATAATTGATAGGCATCAATATTGTCTGTTGGCTGTTTTATCAAGTGGTCTTGCACTTCAAAATGTCCAAAATTATTTCGAACTTCATCTGCTATGGCTAAACTAATTTCATCTTCTAAGTCGAAAATATTTATCAGTTCTCTGTCGTACTTTTTAGACCAATAGTGAATCCCTTCTTTAACATCTATTAACTGGGCTGTTATTCTAACTTTTTCTTGAGACTTTTTTATACTGCCTTCAAGAATTGTATTTACACTTAACTGCTTGCCGATATCTCTGATGTCAATATCCTTTCCTTTAAAGGCAAATGAAGAGGTCCTTGCAATAACTTTTAGCCCCTTTATTTTGGTTAGGGCATTTATGATTTCTTCGGTGATACCATCACAGAAAAATTCGTTGTCAATGTCGTTACTAATATTAACAAACGGTAATACAGCTATGGATTTAGAGTTGATTTTCAATTAGGGTGTTACAATGAAATGATTTACGTCTCGAAATTAAATAATTTGGTAAAATCTAAAGGCAATTTAAGTAAGCAATTTTTTATAAGAATAAAATTAATGTAATAATTGCTTAATTGGAATGCAGCTTTCAACGATTCTTGCTTCTTCACCCGAAAGATCAATATATTGCTTTATACCCTGTACAATCTCGTTAAACACGCTTCTTTTGTTTTAATACGTTTAAAAGTAACTAAATCATAAATATTATACATAAAAAAACGGTTTAGAGTGAACTAAACCGTTGATTTTGTGTAATTTAAAAATTTGTAGCGAGGACGAGATTTGAACTCGTGACCTCTGGGTTATGAATTAAATCAAGTTATTTTAATTACTTGATAATCAATTAATTTTGATTGATAAATTTTTAAATTGTGTTCCAAATCGTGTTCGGCTTGTGTTCACAAATTTATACTCTAAAAGTAATAAAATTTTATCAAATTTATTTAGCTTACTTATAATGGTTTACCAAAGATGTTGAATCTAAACTTTTACTTTTCTTTAAGAAAGAATTATTAAAAATAAAGACATTTGGTGTGGGTAGGTAAACTTTAAAGATGAATCAAGATTAAACCTATTTATGGATGTACTTTTTTATGATGTATTTCGTAATTGATTTTAAAGTTTTTCCTGTTTCTGGATGACGACCATAATCGGTGAAAAATTCATATTCTTTATTTTTATTCTTACCATACCAAACACGCTCAGAACCATCACTGTTAAAAAATTGATAGCTAGAGTCTGGTTGAATTTTTCTGAAATTATCGATTCGTTCCTGTTTGTAAACCTTTAAGTCACTTAGTTTGTATTTATTTAAATCCAACTCTACTTCCTCATAGTGGTCTATTTTCCAAATCATAAATTTAGGTTCATTATTACTCATGAATAATAAAACTGTTATTAATACAGCAGCTATTGTAATGAATACAAATAGATAAATTTTCTTCAGACCTGTTTTTTTATTTTCTTTTTCAACTGTAGGCTGATCTACTGTTTCTTTTGATTTAATAAAGTCCTTATAGTCTTTAAAGCCTAAATATTTGCATAGCCCATTGATAGTTTCAATTCTAGAAATATTTATTTGCTCATCATCAAGTGCCTTATTGTAATAATTTCTGAGTGTTCTAGAATTGGTTGAATTCTTGAGGTCTTCTGTTAAAAATGTGGCAATATGTTCTGATATAGAATTAATAGATGGATGATTTGATCCATTTTTTATTAATATTTCTTCACCATTTTTAAAGGCTTCAAGTATTAATTCTTTATGCATGATAGGTTGATTGTTAGTTGCATTAAAATTAAAAATTTAAGTAGGAAAAGTGTGTGAAATTCTTTTCCAATTTGTTTCCATACCTTTTCCAGACTCTTTCCAATATACGTCAAAATATCTTTTTTCATTTGTATCAGAATTGATTGCCACCTTAGGCGTAATAAGGTTTACGAAAATCAATTCTAATTAATGGAGTAGCAAGGTGAAATAGCATTGCTATTTGGGAAGTAACAATTCTTTTTACTTCTGCTCTCCATACTTCCCAACGAAGAGGTCACTCTTCAAAATTTAGTCTGTGTTGCTGTGCTATAAATAGTCCGAAAATATCGGATAGCAACACTATTGTCAAATTTTAAAATCATTAACAAAATGAAAAAAATATCTGTAATTCTGTTTACGGTTTTCCTCAATATGGCTTTCTTTTCATGTAATCCTGAGAGCATAACCGATGAAGTAATACCACAAGCTTGCTGTGGTGAAGATGGAGAAATACCACCACCGCCACCGCCACCACCTCCAACGGGTTCTGGTGATTAATAGGAAATAGTTTTTAAATTTGAGGAATGAAACAGTCTAACCAATCATTCCTCTTTTTTTTATTTTTCTGTGCAACTTTTTGCTTTGCGCAGAAAAGTCAGGATAGTTTATCCTATTACAGTACAATTGCACTGCATCCAAAAGAATCGATAGATTTAATAAATGCTTCAAAATATTTCAATAGACGATTAGAAACTTCAACAAGTACTAAAGATTTTCATACCCAATTAAACAGTCTCTATTACATTTCGAGTATCAATTACAAAATTGGATCTTATGGTGAAGCTGAAAAGGCTGCTGTAGAAGCTATTAAAATTTTAGATGAAAATCCAGAGATTAATAACGAGGTAGCCTACAGAAGAAGTTTTTATAACTTATTAGGAGTTGTATATGCCGATCAACATAATTATTCAAAATCGGTAGAGCTTTATGAGCGAGTGCTAGAAGTTGCGAGTAATACCAGAGACAGTGCTATAGTTTATAACAATATTGCTAATGTTTATAAACGAAATGATTTAATTGAAGCATCTCACAAAGCCTCAATGGAGGCGTTTCAATTAACACCAAAAATACAAGATACTTTAACCGTTGCTTTAGTCTTAAATAATCTAGGATATATAAAAACCCAACTGCAAGACTATAATTTGGGTCGGTCATTAATGTTTAAAGCATTAAATCTTAGGAATCAAGCACAAGACTCAACATCCCAGTACAGTAGTTATTCAAACCTTGCTAAATATTATATGGCAACAGATAGTGTAGATAAAGCAAAGTTTTATGCAAATAAGGCATTAGACTTTGCTAATCGTCTTAATTCTGCTTCCTACAAACAAAATGCTTTAGGCTTATTGGTGGAACTAAGCCCAGATGATTATGCCAAAGCCTATAAAGTTTTAAATGATAGTCTAATATCGGAAGACAAAGCAAGGTCAAACAAATTTGCCTTAATGCGTTATGATTATTCCGAATTTGAAAGAAAAGCTTTAGAAAGTGAATTAATGCACCAACGCCAACAATCTCGTACTATAATTGTTTCATTAGTGGCTATAGGTATAACCATAATTTCAGTTTTAGGATTCTTAATTACGAGAGCAAGACACAGAAGAGAGAAATTGCAGCAACTTGTAGAAACTGAGTCTAGGATATCTAAACAGGTACATGATGAAGTGGCGAATAATGTCTTTCAGGTTATGACAAAATTTGAAAGTGAAACCTATGAGCATAGTGTTTTGGCAGATGAACTACATCAGTTATATCATAAAGCCAGAGATATTTCTAATCAGCATAGTTTGGTAGATACTAAGAATTCGTTTTTAGATAATCTAGAAAGCTTATTTGAAAGTTATGAGTCTGACGATACAAATATTGTTGTAAAGGGACTAGCAGATGTAAAATGGAGTAACTATTCAGACATAAAAAAGAATACAATTTATAAAGTATTACAAGAGCTGTTGATTAATATGAAGAAGCATAGTAAAGCGTCTTTAGTATTGATACTGTTCGAAAATGATGAGAAAAAATTAAGAATAAATTACTCAGATAATGGTGAAGGGGCTAACCTTATAAAGCATACAGGATTACATAATACGGAAAACCGTATTCAATCTATTGGAGGGACTATTACTTTTGATACACAACCAGAAAAAGGGTTTAAAGTAAAAATTGTGATATGATGAAGTTTAAGAGGGTTCTTATTAATGACGACCACGATGCTATTGTGGAGAGTGTGGCTCAGGTTTTAAAGTTTAATGGGATAACTGTAATAGATAAAACACAATATTGTGATGAGGCCTACTTACAGCTAAAAAAAGCTGAATTAGAAGGAAATTCATATGATTTATTAATAACGGATTTGTCCTTTAAAGGAGATCATAGAAGCGTAAAACTTAGGTCTGGTGAAGATTTAATAGAAAAGGTGCGTGCTGAGAGTTCTGAGATTCCAATAATCGTGTATTCTATGAAAGATCAGCTTCAAAAAGTAAGAGGTTTAGTAAAGAAACAAGGTATTAATGGCTATGTGTGCAAAGATCGTAATGGTTCCAAAGAATTGAACGAAGCTATAAAAGCGGTTTTAACTGGGGATTTGTTTTTGTCACCACAGGTGAGTAAGGCACTACAGCCAAAATCTAAAATGGAAATAGACGATTTTGACATTCAATTGATCAATCTGCTTTCAAAAGGATTATCGCAAGAAGATATAAGTGATGACTTAAAGTCTAAAAGTATTTCACCAAACAGTATAAGTACAATTGAAAAACGGCTCAACAAATTAAAGATTCAATTTAGAGCCAATAATACCATACATTTAGTAGCTATTACAAAAGATTTGGGACTAATTTAGTCATCTTACGGTTAACCGTAAATCAGTGTATAACCTCTCTCATATCTTTGAAAGGATTTTAATTAGTATTGTTGTTAATATTAATTCTTACGGGAATAAAAGGCGTGTAAATTTTACACGTCTTTTTTTGTGTTTTATATCTGTGTTTACGGTTAACCGTATTAAAAAAATAGTCATAGACTTTAAGTTTGGAGTTATTAATTCCAACTAAATATTTAAACATGAAAAAAGTAATACTAATTACATTATTAAGCCTACTAATGATTCCTTCAAATATATTGGCTCAGGATAAAGGAGATGTGGCTTTAGGAATAGCAGGTGGATTACTTGCTATAGGATCAGGCATAGCGGCTGTAGAGCAAATGAAAGAAAGTGCAGAACTAACAGCTACGCAATGGGTATTGTCAAATTTGCCTGAAAAAACTAGTTTCTCACTTAAAACGTTAGATTTTGATGGGAAGAAGCTAAAAGATATGTCTTCAGTTTCAGTTATTTCGTTTAAAATACAAGAATTTACTCCAGGTGACAAACCTGAACTTAACGGTAAAAAAGAGGTACTCTTAGCCTTTACGAGTCAAGGTTGGATAAATGAATATGGAATCAATTTTGATAAAATAAAATGGTTCCTGATCGATGCGGACGAATGGATGAACATGATGGTAGCATACGTAAAAGTGGCTTCTGATGAAAAAGATGAAGCTTCATTGGAGAAGACGTTAGAAGAAGGACGTGTAGTAAATAAAGGTGTGAAAATAAAAAGTAAACTAACTATACCCTTTTATAAATTGGAAGGAGACATGTATGTAGTTACTGATTATTCTGAAGATATGAAGCTGTTATACAATGAAAGGTCTTTAGGGATCTTTCTTAAGGATACAAAAGACTTAGTACAAATGGGAAGAGGAGATTTAATCAAGATTCACGAATTTTTCTTTGATGAAGAGGATGATTAGCTATTAGGCCTTATATCAATCTGAAAACGTTTTTATTTAAGGGCGTTTTTTCATTTACGGAAAACCGTAAAGATTATTTAAATAATTGATTTAGTTTCGGTTATGTTTTTTTGTACATTTATACATCAACCAAAAAAAAATGATTAAAAGAATTAAACATTTCTTTTATTGTCGTTTAGAAAATCACCAAATTCTTGGATTAAAGAATAATGATAATCAGCTCTACTCGGTGATTATTGATTATAAAAATTGTTTTAAACTGTATATAAATGATGTTGTTGTTACTAAAAAAAGATTCCATTTAGTTAGCACTTATCAAAATTCAGATGTTATAAAAATAAAATTAGTTGGTTTATTCAATAATGTAACTCAACATCTAAAAGTTAACATTAATAGTTTATTGGTAGATATAAAAACCATTGAAAATTCAGATAAGAAACTCCTTAATAATTTTCCATTTAAGAAATGGAAGACTAATGAAGTAGTAAATAATATCACATCTATAGAAGCAAAGGAAAACTACAGCCTAGATTCAAAAAACCACCAACTACTAAAATCTGTTAAAACAAATTTAATTGAAATAAACAAAGACTATAATCTAACCAAAATAATCAATCAACATGAATAAATTAGTTTATCAACCTCCAAAACCTTCTAGAATAATGAGATGGTTTTGGAAAGCAGCAGGTGGTGATGCTTACATTCTTAGTAAATCAACATATAGTGATCAAATAAAATATTTCTGTTTAGGCGGAATTGTCATTGCTACAGCAATCATGGCAGGTATGTCTGGTGGATATGCATTTTATACAATATTTAAACCTAAGGCGTCTGATGTTACAGAGTTATGGGAAATGAGTGGTGGTGAAAGTGCA